>DATNKD010000177.1:0-6996 GCA_035603575.1 Chthoniobacterales bacterium | reverse complement strand
CGTGTTCGAACTCGTGAGATCAAACCCAGAAGCCGTGGTCGTCGAGAAGTTCAGCTCCTGAATGGTAAGGGACGCACTTAAGTTGGGTTGTGTGCCCACCGCAGAAACGAAACGGGCGACATCTCCAGGGCCCGGCACCACGTTGTTATTCCAGTTATTACCGGTGTTGAAGTCCGTGCCATTGTCTTGCCAATCCTGGTTTGCAGCTTGAGCAAATGGCCCGAGCAACAACACCGCGAGCGTAAAAACGGCAAGGGCGGTCGCCGTTGGCAAAATAGAGCGGCGAATCGAGGCTCCACCTAAACGCGGGTTATGCATTTGAGTTCCAACTAGCCGGTCAGTAGCCAGTCCGATGCCACTTAAAGTCGACAAGAGGAATTTTGTCAACGGCAATGATTTGAAGTCCGGCCAGATCCGTTGACGTTCAAAATTTCCGATTTCTACTTTGAAACTCGCTCACTCCTGCGCTCGCAGCCTTCAGCCGGTCCGGTCCGCCAATTGGACGGACTCGTCCCGTGGCGAGCTCGGACCCTTCTATGTCGCTCGGCCCCCACTCGCTCCATTCGCTACTTTCTAGTTCGTAATTTCTCATTAGAATCTGCCGCGTATGCCTTACAAAGACATCGCACCGCCGAATGGCGAAAAAATCACCCGAACCGATCGCTTAAACGTCCCCGACCAGCCGATCATTCCGTTCATTCGCGGCGATGGGACCGGGCCGGACATCTGGGCGGCGAGCAAGCGTGTGTTCGATGCCGCGGTAAAGAAAGCGTTTGGCGGCAAAAAGAAAATTGCGTGGTTCGAAGTTTTCGCGGGTCAGGCCGCGAAAGATAAGTTTGATAGCTGGTTGCCGGACGACACGGTGGAAGCGTTCCGTGAATATTTGGTCGGCATCAAAGGTCCGCTGACGACGCCGGTCGGCGGCGGAATCCGCTCGCTCAACGTCGCGCTCCGACAGCTTCTCGACCTTTTCGTCTGTCTGCGACCGGTGCAGTACTTCAAAGGCGTCCCCTCGCCCGTCAAACATCCCGAAAAAGTAGACATCGTGATCTTCCGCGAAAACACGGAAGACATTTACGCCGGGATCGAATACGCCGCCGGCACGCCGGAGTCACAAAAAATCCTCGATTTTTTCCACAAAGAATTTCCGAAAGAATTCGAGAAGATCCGATTCGGCACGCGCGAGAAAGCGGCCGAATTTTGGAAAAGAGTCGGCGCGCCGGAAAAAGACAACGTGATGGTCGGCGTCGGATTGAAACCGGTGAGCCGCTCCGGCAGCGTCCGCCTGATTCACAGCGCAATCAGTTACGCGATCCTGAATCAGCGCAAGAGCGTGACGCTGGTGCACAAGGGCAATATTATGAAGTT
This sequence comes from Chthoniobacterales bacterium, assembly GCA_035603575.1. GTDB lineage: Bacteria > Verrucomicrobiota > Verrucomicrobiia > Chthoniobacterales > UBA10450 > AV40. The sequence continues at coordinate 5,628 of DATNKD010000177.1, read as the reverse complement.
CACCGAAGGCGCGTTTCGTGATTGGGGTTACGACGTCGCGAAAAATTATTTTGGCGCGGAAGAAATCGACGGCGGCCCCTGGTGCAAGATTCCGATGGCCAAACCGGGCGGCGGCATCGTGATCAAAGACGCGATCGCCGACATCACGTTGCAACAAGTGCTGACGCGTCCGGAAGATTTCGACGTGATCGCGACCTTGAATTTGAACGGCGATTACTTGAGCGATGCGCTGGCCGCGCAAGTGGGCGGGATCGGGATCGCGCCCGGCGGCAATATTAATTACATCACCGGCCACGCTGTGTTCGAAGCAACCCACGGCACCGCCCCGAAATACGCGAATCAAGACAAAGTAAACCCCGGCTCGGTGATTCTTTCCGGCGAAATGATGTTCCGTTACATGGGCTGGAGCGAAGCGGCCGACCTGATTCTAAAGGGATTGAAGGGCGCGATCGCGAGCAAGCGCGTGACCTACGATTTCGCGCGGCTGATGGACGGCGCGACCGAAATCAAGTGTAGCGAATTTGGTAACAACGTGATTGAGCACATGTGATTTTTGCCTGCCGCTGACCGCATCGCGCCGAAGCCTTGGCAAAGGCGGATGCTCGCAGTTCGGCAACAATGTGATCGAACACATGTGATGGGATAATGACGAAATTCGAATGACGAAGCTCGAAACAATAACAAATGATCAAATGAACGAAACATCTCGATCTTGCACTGTGGGCTTCGGGTTTCGTCATTCCTTCGTCATTCGTCATTCGTGCTTCGTCATTTGTCTGCTTATCTTCGCCACCAGCCCTGCTTTCGCGCAAAAGCGCAACATCACGGAAAAAGATTTATGGGACTTTGTCTGGATCGGCGACCCGCAAGTTTCGCCCGATGGTTCGCGCGTCGCGTTTGTGCGCGTGACGGTGAACGAAAAGAAAGAAGGTTATAACACTTCGATCTGGTCGGTGCCGGCGAGTGGCGGCGAAGAACCGCATCAATTGACCAAAGGCGATCACGATTCAACCCCGCGCTGGTCACCGGATGGAAAATATTTGCTTTTCGTTCGGGCGACCGAGAAAGATGGCAAACCCGAGCCGCCACAGTTGTCGATCTTGCCGATGACGGGCGGCGATTCATTCTCGTTTACCGATCTTCCGAAGGGCGCGAGCAATCCGGTTTGGTCGCCGGATGGAAAGACGATTGCGTTTACGAGCGAGACCAATGCCGAGGACCTGGCCAAACAGGAAAAGAAAAAGAAGAAGGAAGAAGAATTGAAGAAAGCGGTCAGCGCAACCTCACCCGGCAGTTCGCCGGAGGCGTCAAAAAGTCCGGCTGAGAAAAATGCGTCGCCAAAGACCGCTTCAGACGAGGGCGCGAAAAAAGCGGAAGCCGAATCAGAGCACGAGAGCGACGTGCGCGTGATTACACGGGCCGTTTACCGTTTCGACAATGAGGGCTACGCGGATCCAAAGCATCCTTCACACATCTGGGTGGTGTCCGCGCCGCGCAATGCGGATGAGAAAGTGCAGCCGAAACAGCTCACGGTTGGCCGGTTCGACGAAGAAAACGCGCTTTGGTCAAAAGACGCTGTCCAGATCTATTTCACCACGACTCGGGTGGACGAGCCTTACTACGATTTTCCGCGAAGCGATTTGTATTCGGTAGCTGCGACTGGCGGCGAGCCGACGAAGATTACGACGCTAGATCTCAATCTTTCTGGCGGGCCCGACGCTGGCGCGCTTTCACTCAGCCCCGACGGCAAGCAAGTCGCTTTCATTGCATCGACCAATCAACCAGTAAATTCCTATTCGGAACCAGATCTTTGGATTGTCGATCTTACGCCGAATGCGAAGCCGCGAAACCTGACCGAGAAATTCGATTTCGATATCGGTAATTCGTTGATCGGCGATAGTCTTCCGCCACGCGGCGGTGGCGGCAGCCATCCGATTTGGGCACCGGACGGTAAATCGCTGGTCCAGATTTATTCCAAGGAAGGCAAGGCGAACGTCGCCTCATTTGATGTCGCGACCGGCACTCCGACCGATCTTACTTCGGGCAATCAAAGCGTGATCAGAGTCCGCGTATCAAGGGATGGATCAAAACTCTTTTACACGGTTACGACCCCGACACGGATTGACGATTTGTTTGCGCTTGACCGCAGTGGCGGTGAACCAGTCCAGCTCACGCACCTGAATGATCAGCTTTTGTCGAAGCTGAATCTCACTGAACCGGAGGAAATTTCGTACAAAAGTTTCGACGGGAAGACGATTCAAGCCTGGATCCAGAAGCCGCCGGATTTTAATCCGTCAAAAAAATATCCGCTTATTCTAAATATTCACGGCGGTCCCCATGTCGCTTATGGCTACCTTTTCTTCCACGAATTTCAGTGGATGGCAGCGAAGCGGTATGTGGTGCTGTTTCCGAATCCGCGCGGCAGCACAACCTACGGTCAGGATTTCGGGAACGTGATTCAGTACCATTATCCCGGCGACGATTTCAAAGATCTGATGGCGGGCGTGGACGAACTGGTGCGTCGCGGCTACATCGACGAGAAGAAACTTGGTGTCACCGGCGGCAGCGGCGGCGGGTTGCTTACTAACTGGATCGTCGGACATACAACTCGCTTCGCGTCGGCAGTTTCGCAGCGCGACATCGCGAGCTGGGCGGATTGGTGGTACACGGCCGATTTCACCTTGTTCCAACCGCTCTGGTTTAAAGGTCCGCCGTTCGATGAAGAACAGGATTTCAAAGCGCGCTCGCCGATCACCTACATCAAGGATGTGAAAACGCCGACGATGTTTATTTTGGGTGAGGTCGATTATCGCACGCCACCCGGAGCCGGTGGCGAAGAAATGTTCCGTGCGCTGAAGTTTCGTAAAATCCCGACGGTAATGGTGCGGTTCCCGAACGAATCGCACGAGCTCTCACGCTCCGGACAGCCGTGGCATCGAGTCGAGCGTTTGCAAAATATTGTCGGCTGGTTCGACCATTGGCTGCTCGGCGTGGCCAAACCCGAGTACGAAGTTGCCCCGAAAGAAGAAGTTTCAATCAAGCGGGAAAGCACCGAACAAAAACCGGCCAAACCGCCGAGATAAAGTCCGAGCCGGACCGGCCGTTTGCAGGCGGTTCGGTGGAGCGCCTGTAACCGAGAAATCTTTGGGGACGACATCCGCCGACGCCAAGGCTTTGGCGTGACACGCAGCGGTCGTCCCTCCATTATAATAAACGTCATGGCTTCTTCGTCGCTCTGGCAGCGGTTTCAGCAATATTTTTTGCGCTACGACGATCTCGGTTTTTCAATCGACATCAGCCGGATGAAATTTCCGGACGACTTCTTCGACAAGATGCGTTCGAAGATCGACAAGGCGTTTGCCGCCATGCGCGACTTGGAAGCGGGTGGAATTGCGAACCCCGACGAGAAAAGAATGGTCGGCCATTACTGGCTGCGGAAGCCGGCGCTCGCGCCAAATGCGGAGTTGCGCGCCGAGATTGAAAGAACAGACGCACGGATCAAGCAATTCGCGGCCGATGTCCATTCTGGAAAAATCAAAGGCGGCCGGGGCGAAAAATTTCGACACGTGCTCTCGATTGGGATTGGCGGTTCGGCGCTCGGACCACAATTCATCGCCGACGCGCTCGGGACAGCGAAGGACCCATTGGACATTTACTTCTTCGATAACACCGACCCTGACGGCTTCGATCGCGTCTTCGATAAGATCGACAACGAGCTCGCGCGGACGATTGTGGTCGTCATTTCGAAATCCGGCGGAACAAAAGAAACGCGCAATGGAATGTTGGAGGCCGAAGCGCGCTTCAAAACTGCCGGCTTGGATTTTGCGAGATACGCGGTCGCCATCACCGGCGTCGGCAGTGACCTGGACAAGCACGCAGAGAAAAACGGTTGGATTTCGCGCTTTCCAATGTGGGATTGGGTCGGCGGGCGCACGTCGATAATGAGCGCGGTCGGACTGGTGCCGATGGCATTGGAAGGTTTCGACATCGACAACTTCCTCTCCGGCGCGGCGGCGATGGACGAGCGGACACGAATAAACGATTTTCGGCAAAATGCCGCGATGCTGCTTGCTTTGATGTGGTTTTACGCCGGCAACGGTCGCGGCGAGAAAGATATGGTGGTGCTTCCTTACAAAGACCGGTTGCTGCTCTTCAGCCGCTATCTCCAGCAGCTGGTGATGGAATCGTTAGGCAAAGAGAAGGATCTCGACGGTAAAATTGTGAACCAAGGGATCGCCGTTTACGGGAACAAAGGATCGACCGATCAACATGCTTACGTCCAGCAATTGCGCGATGGCGTTTTGAATTTTTTTCTGACATTCATTGAGGTGGCGAAAGATCGACATCGTCCGGCTTTCGAAGTGGAGAACGGCGTTACCAGCGGCGATTATCTGCACGGATTTCTGCGGGGAACGCGCGCGGCGCTTTATGAAAAGGAACGTGAATCGATCACGGTGAGCATTCCGGAGGCGAACGCATTTAACATCGGCGCGTTGATCGCGCTCTACGAACGCGCGGTAGGCTTTTATGGTTCACTGGTTAACATCAACGCCTACCATCAACCAGGAGTGGAAGCGGGGAAGAAGGCGGCGACGCGATTACTCCAGTTGCAAGACGACGTTCGGAAAAAACTTTCGCCGGGGGCCGGAAAGACCGCGGAGGAAATTGCGCATGCGATCGACGCCGACCCGGAGGATGTTTTTCACGTGCTGCAACATCTTGCGAGCAACGATTCGCGTGTGCAGATTGCGAAGGGTGACGAATCGTCGGACGACAAATTTTCCGTCGCGGAATAGCTTTTGCTCGATGTCGCGCTGAATATGTCGAGGACCTCTCAGCAGCCAGCAGACGACTCGCCGGGCGTGCCGTGGCCGGACATGGTCAAGTTTGTCCGGCAACTGAGTCATGACATCCGAAACAACTTGAACGCAGTCGAATTGCAATCGGCTTATCTCGCCGAGCTGGCTGTGGAAGGGGAAATGAAGACCGAGGTCCAGCGACTGCGCGAAATGGTTTCACAAATCGGAATCAGCCTGCGGCGGCTCACGGCTGGACTGAGTCAGACCAATCCCAATTTGATTGCTTATCCAGCGGCGGATTTCATCGAGGATTTGAAACCAAAACTGGCGAAGGAATTCCCGGAGAACGCGGCCAAGGTGGCCTGGGAGGTGCAATTGAAAGATGCGACGTTACAAGTCGATCCCCATTTGGCTCAACAGGCTTTTTTCGAGATTTTCAGCAACGCTTTTCAACACGAGCGCGACATTAAATCGATCACGGCCAAAGCTTACATCGACAATAATCGTTTCGTCTTCGAGCTGCGGGAACCGAAAGCGCGTTTCGAATTATCGACTGAAAATTGGGGACGCGAACCGCTGCGCAATGTGAGTCAGGGCCACTACGGACTCGGCCTCAATCGCGCGCGATCGATTGCGGAAGCTCACGGGGGCGATTTTCACGCTCAGTACGATCGAAAAACATCGACCCTCCTCACTACGATGACGCTGCCATCTTTCCCTGCGGAAAAATCCTGAGCGCGATGAAAGCGAACCGGCGTATCCTGATTATCGACGACGAGCGTCCGATCCTGCTGACCCTCGAAGCCCTCCTCAGCCGCCACGGATTCGA
>DATNKD010000176.1:0-2107 GCA_035603575.1 Chthoniobacterales bacterium | reverse complement strand
AGCGACAATTCCGGCCAGGATGTCGATCCAATTTTCGCGCCGGACGGCGAGGTCATTGTTTTCACGCGCGAAAAGCCTGACAGCCCGCTCGAGTTTTGGAGCGTGCGTCCGCTCGGCGGTGATTCAACAAAACTCGACCCGGCTCCGGATTGGTACGACCAGGCAAAGACTTCGCCCTATTTTACAAGTCGGGAAGCATCAAAGCCGACCGATTCGGTATCGCCTGCGACCGCATCACCGGAATCCTCGCCATCTCCGAGCGCGGTTGGGATGATGGGCGAGCGACGGAGTTACAAAGCACCTGATGGATCGGTGGAATTGATTCTGCGCGAAGACCCGAGCGATCCGGACGATCGAGTCAACGGCGAGCGGCACGGCAAACATTACGTGCTGCGTTATTTGAAAACTGGAATCCAGGCGGATTTCGGAACTTTGCCCGGCTTCTTCGGCGCTTATGAGATATTGCATGACCGACAAAATCCCGATCGTCAATTTTTGCTCGAAGGCTTACTGCGGGTGGCATTCTTTGGTTTGCATTTGAACAGCACCGCCGGCGATACCTCTTTTGCGCTCGATCTAAATGGGCCGCGCTTTGTGCGACTTTCTCCAAATTGGGCGGCGCCAGTGCCGTTGCCGAGCGAATCCGCCTTCCTCACTCTCACGGAGAATCGTTACGTTCCGATTGCGGGCACGACGAAAACCGCGAACTGCTCTTATATAGAGCGTTGGGACGCACAGCTGCAAAAAATCCGATACGCGCGACCGAAAACGGCGGCCATCTTTTACGGCGCGTCAGTTTATCGTCCGGAGCGCACGCCAGCTGTGATTACGATTCGGCAAAATGCAGATTAGCCTGAAAAGATGAAAGTTTTTTTCGCAATTTTATCTATCATTGCCGCCGCCGCCGAAACGCTTCACGCGCAACAAACCGACTCGCTCGACAAACTCGCTGCTGATTTTTGGACCTGGCGCGCCAGATACGCGCCGTTCACCGGCGATGATGTCAATCGAATCGAGCGCCCAGGCGGAATGCGCGACTGGTCGCGCGCCAAGATCGACAGTGAACGCAAAGAGCTCGGCGAATTTGAAGCGCGCTGGAGAAAAATAGATTCGCACACGTGGCCGATCGCGAAGCAGGTCGATTACAGGTTAATCGGCTCGGCCTTATCGCGGGTGCGATGGGAGCTGGACATTAACCGGAGCTGGCGGCGCGATCCGACTTTTTATATCGGGCAAACGCTCACGCCGATTGTGGAAGCGTTGACGGTTCCGGCGCCATACACCGAAACGCAATCGCGCGAGATCCTGACGCGGATCGAGAATGTTCCATCGATTCTCGAACAGGCGGCCCAGAATTTGGAAAGACCGCCCGCCCCCTTTGCGCGAGTTGCCGCGCAAGCGCTCGAAAACATCCGGCCACATCTGCATCAAATGGCCAGCGCCCTGGCAAGATCGACAACTCTGAAAGAACAGGATCTCAATGCCGCGACGGATCGCGCGGCGGACGCGTTGGAAAAATACCGGACTTATTTACAAGAACTGCTCCCGTCACTTCCGAACGGGACTGCGCTCGGCCGCGATGCTTACGTTTTCTTTCTGCGTAACATCGCGATGCTCCCGTATTCACCGGAGCAGTTGCTCGCGATGGGACGCCAGGAATGGGACCGCGCCGTCGCTTTCGAAACGTTTGAAATCCAGCGAAACCGCGACGTTCCACCACTGAAACTCGCGGAGAACATCGGCGAATGGGTCAAGGCCGCCGCCGTAAAAGAATTGTCGATCCGAAAATTTCTGGGTGAGCACACCATTCTCACTCTTCCCGATTGGCTGCAGCATTACACCCTGCGACGAATGCCGGAATTTTTGAACGCACTGCAAGGTTTCGGCGAGACAGATGATTTCACTTCGCCTTCACGATTGAATCAAAATTGTATTCGCTATGTGGCGGAACCATCGGCAAAGCTCGGCTACTTTTGGCGGGCCACGGCGGAGGACCCGCGACCCATCTGCGTTCATGAAGGAATTCCGGGCCATTATTTCCAGCTTTGTCTTTCCTGGAAACATGAGAATCCGATTCGCCGCTATTATTATGCTTCGACCGCGAACG
>DATNKD010000175.1:0-11207 GCA_035603575.1 Chthoniobacterales bacterium | reverse complement strand
CCGGAATATTTGGGACTGCCGCTGATCCTGGGCTGCGCGAGCGAATCGCTCGAAGCCGGCAAAACCGTCCAATCGCCCGAAGCCAAAGCGGCGCTCGAGTTGTTGCGTCTGAGCACGCGCAGCTTCATGCAGACGCGTTTCCAAATTCGCGAGATCGACGTTTCGAAAGGCTACTGTCTGATCGTGACCGATAAAAATCACAGTCGGGTAACGTTCGGTTTCGACAATCTCGACACGCAGCTGCAGCGCCTGGAGCAGTTCCTGATTTATTCGGACGACGCGCATCGGGAGCTCGCGACCGTGAATCTGCTCGTGCAACGAAACGTTCCGGTCACATTCGCGAAACCGGCCACGGAAGTGATCAACGAAACAATCAGGCCAGAAGAATCGCCGCGGGTGATGAAGGCGATTTCGGTGCACTCCGCGCCGAAATCATCGCGCACGCCTTCAACCGCCAAATCGCATCCGAGTCCCTCACCAACTACTGCGGCCGTAAAACGCGCACTTCCATTACAACCATTCAAGAAGAACTAAACAAAATGGCCAGCGGGGATCTGATCGTAGGTTTGGAAATTGGGACGTCGAAGATTTGCGTCGTCGTCGGCGAGACGCGTCCGGACGGGACGTTGAAAATTCTCGGCGTCGGTCAGGCGCCGTCACGCGGCGTGCGCAAGGGCGAGATTGTCGATTTTGAAACGGCGATGAAATGCGTGCACGAAGCAGTGGTCGACGCCGAACAAAAAAGCGACGTGATGATTCGGAGCGTTTATGTCGCGGTCGCCGGCGGGCACATCCAAAGTTTCAACAACCGCGGCTGTGTGATCTTGCCCGAGGAGCGCGATGAGATCGATGAGCAGGATGTTGAGGATGTAAAAATCAACGCGCGCGAAGTCAGCATTCCCGCGCAAAATGCGTTCCTCCATTCAATCATTCAACATTATCACGTCGACGGCCAGGATGGCGTCCTCAATCCGGTCGGCATGCTTGGCGAAAAACTGGAAGCCGATTTCCATATCGTTCACGGAGTCCGGACGCGGATTCAAAACACGATCCGGTGTGTGAAAGAGTTGCCCCTCGAAGTCGAAGACGTCGTCTTCAGCGCGCTCGCCTCCGCGCAGGTCGTGCTCACCCAACATCAAAAGAATCTCGGCGCGCTCGTGGTCGATATCGGCGGCGGCACGACCGATTACATTCTTTACGTCGACGGCGCGGTGAAACAAAGCGGCGGTCTGGCCATCGGCGGGGATCACATTACCAACGACATTTCGATGGGTTTGCGCATTCCAATGGCGCGCGCTGAAAAATTAAAGAACGAAGAAGGTAGTTGCGTTCTCGGCAACTGCCTGCCGGGCGAAACAATTCTCCTGAAAGACGATTCCGGTTTTGCCGGCAAAGAAATCGAGCGCGAGACGTTGAACACGATTATTCATATGCGCCTGCGCGAAACTTTTGAACTCCTCAAGCGCACCGTCGAAGAGGAGCCGTTCATTAATTATGCCGGCGCCGGGATCTTTATCACCGGCGGCTGCAGTCTGGTGAACGGGATTGATCATTTGGCCGGCGAAATTTTTGAAATGCCGGCGCACGTGACCCACGCCCAAACTTTGTCCGGCTTGACGTCAGCGGTTGAGAACCCGCAATTTTCAACCGCCATCGGTTTGCTCAAATACGCCCAGGCCGTGCAAGTGGATCGGCCGCGGCGCGGCATCACTCGAATTTTCGGAAGGTTTTTTAGCGGAATGCGATGACAACAGAAAGATTGACATGATCCAACTCAGTAAAAATTACAGTTTGCCGGAACGGCAAGAGGAACCAATTCCTATCAAGGTTGTCGGAGTCGGAAGCGCGGGATCGAACGTACTCGATCGCGTGTTGCTCGACGGGATGGACAAAGCCGATCTCATCGCGGTCAACACGGATGTGCAGTCGTTGGCGAGCTCAGTCGCCGCGCGGAAAGTCCAGCTCGGTCGGACATGCACGCGCGGTCTCGGCACCGGAGGGGATCCAGAGCTCGGTTATCAAGCCGCGATCGAATCGGCGGACGAAATTCGGCAAGCAATCGCCGGCCCGCGGATGATTTTCATTTGTGCCGGACTTGGCGGCGGCACCGGTTCGGGCGCGGCGCCGATCGTCGCGCAACTTGCGCGCGAAGCCGGCTCGCTTGTGATCGCCTTTGCAACGCTCCCCTTCTCATTCGAAGGCAAACGCCGGGCGGTTCAGGCTCAGGATGCGCTCTCGCGGCTGAACGAAATCGCGAACGCGGTGATCTGCTTCGAGAACGATCGAATGGGCGACATGGTCGCGCCTAAAGCCGGCATTCATCAGGCTTTCGGCGTCGCTGACATGACGATCAGCCAAAGCGTCCGCTCAATCGTCAATTTGATTCAGCGACCCGGCCTTATTCGCATCGGCTTCGATGACTTGTTCGCCGCGTTGCGTAGTCAGAACGGCCGCTGCCTGTTCGGTTTTGGTGAATCCGATTCCGATAACCGCGCGCACGATGCGCTCACCCAGGCGCTGAAAAATCCGTTGATGGACAAAGGCAGAATGCTTTCTGAAGCCGCGCACGTTCTCGTTCAAGTCGCGGGCGGGCCAGGCATGACTTTGTCCGAAGTCGAGATTCTCATGCGCGAGCTCGGCCGTCACGTTCGCGATCATACTCAAATTGTTTTCGGGACCGCTGTGGACGGGAGGATGGGAAATCGGCTGAGCGTCACGATCATCAGCTCGCTTGCGTCAGAAGATTCGATGGTCGCGCAACAAATGCCCGCGCAACCGGAGCCATTTCTCGCACCGCCGCCGCCGGTTTTAGAACAAGCTGAAGAGCCGCCGCCCGCGCCTCCGAAGATCGACATCGTCCCCGAGCATGAAATTGCACCTTCGTCGGAGCCTGCGGCGGGCGATCTGATTGCATTCGAACCACCAGCCGCAGCTGAAGCGCCGCCGCCCGCGCCGGTCCCATCGATCAAAAAGCCCGCGCCTCGTTTGATTCCGCCAAAGAAAAAGCCAGTTGTGGAAAAAGAGGCGAAGCCGCCAAAAGAGAAATCCGTCCAGGCGAAGCAGGAAGTTTTGCAGTTCGAGCCGGTCACGCGTGGACGTTTCGAGAAAAGCGAGCCGACAATCGTCGAAGGCCAGGACCTCGACATCCCGACCTTCCTGCGCAAAAACATTCGCGTGAAATAATCGCGCGAACGCGATTATTTCTTCATCAACTCGAGCACAGCGCTGGTCATGCCGACGATGCCGATCCGAATCGTTGGCTCCGGCACTGGCGCGAACTTGCTCGAATGCAAGCTGGGCAATTCTTTCCCTTCCTTTTTGAATTGCGCGATTTTTTTCGGATCGACGGCGCCAATGTGAAAGTCGACCGCCGGAATCGAGTGGTCCGGCAAACTGTATTCGGAAAAATCTTCGCCGCCCATGGTTGGATCGACAATCTCGACATTGGCGGCGCCGAGCACATTTTTCCAAACCCCGACGAGTCGCTTGGTCAAATCCGGATTGTTATAGGTCGCAGGTGTGAATTGATCTTTCAGAACGTTGACAACCGGCGCCCGGTCGGCCGGAACTCCGCCGGCGCTCGCGATTCCTTTTGCAATCTCATCGATCGCCTTAAGCACTCGATCGCGCACGTCGGATTTATACGTGCGCACGGTCAGCTGCATTTTTACTTCATCTGGAATGATGTTGTGCTTGGTGCCGCCATGAATTGAACCAACCGTGACCACGATCGGATCGAGCGGATTATTTTCGCGGCTCGCGATCGTTTGCCAGGCATTGATCATTTCCGCGGCAAGGACGATCGGATCCTTGGTTTTGTGCGGATAGGCGCCGTGGCCGCCGACGCCACGAACCGTCACGTCGACCGAATCGACGTTTGCGTAGGTGTAGCCCGGAGTTATTCCAATGTGTCCAGTTTGCAAATCAGCTTTATCATGAAAGCCAAGCGCGAAGTCTGGTTTGCCAAATCGATTGTAAAGCCCAGCCTTGAGCAGAGCGCGCGCTCCGCCGACCGTTTCTTCTGCCGGTTGTCCAATGAACATAATTGTTCCCGACCATTGGTCCTTCAGACGCTGCAATGCCCGTGCGGTTCCAATAAACGCCGACATGTGCGCGTCGTGGCCGCAGGCGTGCATCACGTGAACTTCTCTGCCGTCGTCACCTTTGGTCGTGACTTTGCTGGCATATGGTAGGCCGGTGTCTTCTTCGACCGGCAACGCATCCAGGTCGGTGCGCACCATGACGGTTGGGCCAGCGCCGTTCTTCATAATGCCAATCACGCCGTAGCATTTCAGATTCGGGTTATCGTATTTGCCAAAGTTTTCCGTCACTTCGCACCCGGCCGCCCGCAGTTCCCTCGCCACCAGCGCCGACGTCTTCTCTTCACGGGTGGAAAGCTCGGGATGACTGTGAATGTCTTTATAAATCGCCAGCAACGACGGCAGTTCACCCTGCGCGATTTTCTCCACCGGCTGTTCCTGCGCGAAAATTGAACCGGCGGCCAGGATCGATAATGACAAGGTCGACAAACGAAACATCTTCATACCGGCGAACCTAAGTTGTCATTCCGAGTGAAGTCGAGGAATCTCTTACCGTGGAATTCGAAAAGAACACCATGCTCTTTGGCGCGGACCCGACGCCGCGGATCGTGGCGATCGAGCTGGGCGAAACCGGCACGGTGAAAGTTCACCGCCGCGAGAAGGATGGATCGACATTGACCGACGTGGAGCCGTTTCATCCGTTCGTTTGGGCGGACTCCGACGTTGTCGATCTCGGAATCGAAGCAGAAAAGCTAAAGGGGGATTTGAAATTCGGTTGGTTGATTACCGTCGACAGTTGGAAGGAACTGATCGCTCTCCGTAACGGATTGAAGAATGCTGGCCGCGACTTCTTCGCCTTTAGCGATCCGGTCCAGCATTACCTCACCGCCACAGGCCGGACCTTGTTCAAAGATTTGCCGTTCGAAGAGCTGAAACGGATGCAAATCGAAGTGCTCTCATTTTCTGAAGGTGATGCCGATCACATCATGAGCATCGCGCTCTCGGACAACAGCGGCTGGGAAGAGCTCATTATTGTCGATCCAAGGAAAGTCGCAGAATCCGAGCATGCGGCGATCAAGCGCCTGACGACTCTGATCAAGGAACGCGACCCGGATGTGATCGAAGGCCACAATTTGTTCCGGTTTGATCTGCCCTATCTCGTCGCGCGGGCAAAGAAGCTGAAAACCAAACTCGACTGGGGTCGCAGCGGCGGATTTTTGCGTTCGCGGCCATCGCGACTACAAATCGCGGAAAAGACGATCGATTATCCGAAATTCACGATCGATGGGCGCCACTTCGTGGACACTTTTCTACTCGCACAGTTTTACGACGTCGGAATGCGCTCGCTCGCTGGTTTCGAGCGAACTGACGTCGCGCGGCACTTCGGATTTTGTGATGAAGAAATCTCGGCGCTCGCAGGCAAGGAACTGGAGCGCGCTTACATCGACAAAGACGAGAAATTCCGCCGACGCGCGCTTTGCGCTGTGCGCGAGACCCGCGCAGTTTCGGAATTACTCAGCCCGAGTTACTTCATCCAGGCGCAGATTTTTCCCTACAACTACCAGGACGTGATCGTGCGCGGTAACGCGACGCGGATCAACGGTTTGTTCCTGCGCGAATATTTTCGCCAGAAACACAGCATTCCGGAGCTGCCGATGCCGCAAACCTTCGAAGGCGGCTACACCGACATCTTCTTCACCGGCGTGGCGCGCAATGTCTGGCATTGCGACGTGGCGTCGCTTTATCCGTCGATCATGCTCCAGTTCGATTGCTTTCCGCAAAGCGACCGGCTGCAAATCTTTCGACATTTATTGACCGATCTGCGCACGTTTCGACTGGAAACCAAAGCGGCGATGCGCGCTGAAAAGGATCCGGCAAAGCAGCGCTACCTGCACGCGCTGCAAAATACGTTCAAGATTCTGATCAACAGTTTCTATGGCTATCTCGGATTCGCCCAGGGACACTTCGCCGACTTCGACGCGGCCGCGCGGGTCACCCAAATCGGACGCGATCTGTTGAAGAAGATGATCGAGTGGCTGAACGCGCACGGTGCGAAGGTGATCGAGGTCGATACCGACGGAATTTATTTTGTGCCGCCGGACAAGATCGACATCGACGAATTGCAAAAAGGGTTAGCTAAGGAATTGCCGCCCGGAATCGAAGTCGAATTCGATGAGCAGTTCGAAGCGATGTTCAGCTATAAGGCGAAGAATTACGCGCTCCTGACAAAAGACGGTGATGTCATCATCAAAGGCGGCGCGCTCAAGTCGCGCGGCCTTGAAAAATTTCAGCGCGTGTTCCTGGAGGAGATGATCAAGCTCATCGTGGAAGGTAAATCCAGCGCGATTGTCGATCTTCGGAACCAGTTCGAGAAAAAAATCCGCAACCGCGAATGGAAGATCGACATGTTGATGAAGACCGACACGCTCCAGGATTCGCTCGACAAATATCGGGCAAAAATCGCCGGATCGGCTCGTAATCGCGCCGCCGCTTACGAGCTCGCGCTGGCCAGCGGCCGCGCCTATAAGCCAGGGGACCAAGTTAGCTACTATATTAAGAGCACCCCGAAAAAGGTCCCGGCCTATGAAGCGGCCAGGCTTGCCAGCGACTTCGATCCGCAAAACCGGGACGAGAACGTTGATTACTACGTCGCCAAGCTGAACGAGCTGGTGAAAAAGTTTGGTGATCTAGTTCCAGCGCCCGAGCAGGAGATTCTAAAGCTCTAGACCAACCTGGCTTCGAGATTGATTTGGGTGCCGGCCAACGCGACCGACACTGGACAGGTTTTTTTTGTCTGTTCCGCTTGCTCGCGAAATTTTGCTTCGTCGATGCCAGAAACTTCGGCTTCGGTTTTCAAATCGATTGCGGTGATCTTCGGTCCGCCGCCAGTCATTTCGAGTTTCACGGTGGCCTTTGTGCTGATGCGTTTGGCCGGGTGGCCGGCCTTCTCCAAGTTAGCCGAAAGCGCCATTGAATAACATCCGGCCTCAGCCGCGCCGATCAGTTCCTCAGGATTTGTTCCCTTTCCTTCCTCAAACCGCGACGAGAAGGAATATGGTCCTTCAAATGCGCCGCTCCCGAGTTTCATCGTTCCCTTGCCCTGCTTCAGTGTGCCGTCCCAAACAGCCGATCCAGTTCGTGTTGCCATCGTCTTGCCTCCGTTAATTGTTGCTGATTAACGATTCGCGTCGAACGCGGAGGAGCGCAATCAGTTTTCGGCCTAACCAAGCGTGACCGGGCCAACTCAGGCCGCTTCGGGCGCTGCGATGTCGGCTGGCGAACGGCTATCTTGACCCTGTGCGTCCGCTAAGGCGCGTTGTTTGTGCCCGAGCCACACACCGAGCGCACACCAACCCGCGACGACCGGCACCGCGATAAAACTGATCGCGCTTAGCCCGAGTCCGAGCACTTGCAATCCATGATACGACCACGCGCCGAGTTGGTCACCGCAACGATAGCCGAACGTGTCGATGAAACTTTTGGCTTTGTATTTGTCTTCGCGACGCAAGACGGTGAAGAGCACTTCGCGGGCAGGTCGCATAAAGGCGAATGTGCTCGCCCGGCGCGCGACTTGAAATACCGCAAGCACGGCAATGATCGGTGCGATTCCCATGGCAGCAAAACCGAAGAGGCTGAGCACAGGCATGAACAACAGTGTCACCGTCACGCCGAGAATTTTCATAAGCCGTCCAGTGAGAAAAATCTGCAACAGCAGGGTGAGCGAGTTGACCGACAAATCGAGTTTGGCGAAAAACGCCGTGCGCGCGGCGCGATCGACAAAACCGGCCTTGGTTAGTTCAGCTTGCTGAAAATAGGTCCAGGTCGACGTGAGCGTGTAGAGCAGGATAAAAAGAAACAGCCCGAACAAATACGGCGAGCGGCAGATGTGGGTGATGCCCTCCCAAATTCCGCCGCCGATCGGTTTGTCGGCAGCCGCAGGTTCATCATGTCGATCTTGCGTGCGGAATTCGGCTGGAAAGAAACGCACGGATTGCGCCGCGATTTCGAGCATGGCCGCGCAGATTAACAGCAGCACGCCCGTGCTGACGCGATGAACGAGCGACGTAGTGATGATCGGTCCGAGGATTCCGCCTAACGATCCGCCGACGGCGATGAATCCGAAAAGGCGTTTACCCTGTTCGGTTGTGAACAGATCGGTCATGAACGACCAGAAGACGGCGGTCGCGAACAAATTGAACACGCTTACCCAGACGAAAAAGCAGCCATCGACCCACGGCTGTTTTCCCGGCGGCACGAAGCGCATAAAGACGAAGAAAATGACTAGATTGACAATGAAGAACCGGTAAGCGATCGGGATGAAGCGACGCCGTGGCATGCGCGCGACGATCGCCGAGAAGAGCGCGTTCGCGACGATCATCGTGAGCAGAACGACGGTGAACATCCACCAAAGATTCTCGAAGTTGTTCGCGCCAATGTTGTCGCGAATCGGGCGGATTACGTAGTAGCCGGCGAGCACGACGAAGAAGAACACAAAGCTGAGCCAGAGCGCGCGGATTTCGTCCGGCTTTACGTCAACGATTTTCGAAAAGAGTTTCTTCATGCTCTAGTCGCGGCTGCGCGGCTACATCTTTTTCTTCCATGCCGCCAACACTTCGGCTTCGCGTTCAGCCGCTAGACCAGCGCGCAACTTCGATTGTCGATCTTGCGGAAGCGATTTAAACCATGCGAGCGTGTCGCGCGCGGTGTCGGCCAATGGACGAAATGTTAAGCCTTTGCTCAGCGCGCGGCTGATATTCGTTCGGGCCATGCCGCTTTCTTTTCCAGTCCAGACCGGCATGTCGGACCACGGCTCTACTTTTTGTTGGGTTAGAAACTCTTCGTTCACCCAGATGAAGTTCGCGTTCGATTTCTCCGCCTCTTTAATTCCATCGAGCATTCCGCCAACACCGAGCGGTTTCGCCGGGCCAGTCGCGTTATAAATTCCGGCCGCGCCGTTTTCGACCATGCGAATCGTCCACTCGGCCAAATCGCGCGCGTCGATGAACTGGACCGGATCGTTCGGATTTCCGGGCGCGAGCACTTCTCCGCCGCGATCGATCCGCACCGGCCAATAAGTGAATCGGTCGGTCTCATCGCGCGGACCCACAATTAATCCGGGGCGAATGATCAATGCCTTCCCAGGAAACCATTTTTCGGCTTCTTTTTCCGAGAGCGCTTTGAGCGGCCCGTAGGTTTTGTAACCGGAAGCTTTCATCGCTTCGAGCGTTTCCTTGTAGGGATCCGGGCCCTCGTATTTGGCGAGCGGCGCCGACTCATCAACGCCTTGTTTCACTTCTCCATAAACCGAGATCGTGGAAATGAAGGCGTAGCGATCGACATTGCCTTTCAACACTTGCGCGACATCGCGCACCCACGCCGGCAAGGTAGTCGGATTGTCGATCACGACGTCCCATTGTCGATTTTTCAATGCGTCGAGCTTGCCGTTCCGATCGCCGACGACCTGTTCGACCTCGGCCGGCAGTTCGCCCGGGTGCGTCTTGCCGCGATTAAACGTTGTGACCTTGTGTCCGCGGCTAAGCGCATAGCGGACTTGATAAGGCCCGGTGAAACCGGTCCCGCCAAGAATCAGGATGCGCAACGGCTTCATTGTTTTCTCCGCGAACAAAGATGTCGATTTTGCCACGAGCGCAACTGCACTGGCTGCGGAGACTTTAATGAAGTGGCGACGCGTGGTGCTCATTGCGACGACAATCGCTGTCGTCGTTGGCCAGCGCAATTCCGTTTCGAACGTGGGTATCGGGACAATCTGCGAGCGGGGCTCGGCGGGTTGCCCGATTCCGATGCCCGGCGTCGAATGACCGAATTCGTGTCAGGCACGTAGAGACAAAAAAGCACATTTTTTTCTCAAAAACCGGTTGCACAGGCAGGGATTGTGCTCGATAGATCGCGCTCTTTATGCCAAATACCAGCCCCCTCGCCCCCTGCTTCATAGCGATTTCTGCGTGCAGCTTGCTCTTTGCGACTGCGGCCCAAGGCCAACTCGTGGAATCCGCGAAATCGCGGTTCATTTTCAAAGATGCCAATGGAAAAACCGACTCGGCCGAGGTCGTCACCAAATACGTCCCGAAGAAAATCGTCCATCCGCTTGCGAAAACGGACAGTTCCGTCGATTCCAAATTGAGACGGGCGGCGACGATCGCGGAGGAGCGCGCCCATGCCCATTCGCGCGAACAATGCTGGCACTACGTGAAGGAAGCGTTGCTCGCTTCGGGAGTGGTCAGTTCTTATCCCCAAAGCGTTTACGCCAAAGACGCAGCCAAGGAGCTGGTCAATGATTACGGTTTCAAGAAGCTCTCCGTGCGCGATCCCTATAAGGCGCCGGTCGGATCGGTGCTGGTTTACAGCGCGAAGAATGGCGCGGGTCACGTGGAAATCAGGACCAAGAGCGGTTTCGCGAGCGACTTTCGCTCCAAAATTCCTTCGCGGCGTCCCTTGATCGGCGTTTACTCGAAGTTGTAGTCCGTAGATATCGATCTTCGCGTAAGATCGACAAATGGTCAGCGGCCGAGGCGGCCGAGTGGATTTCTAACGATAGCTCCGGTCGGGCCAGCGGCCGACGCACTAGTTGTCGCTGCGACAGCTCCAGTAGAACGAGCGCCCGACGCATTGGTGGTAGCTGCGACAGCTGCGGTAGAGCTTGCGGGCGTTGCATTGGTCGTCGTCGTAGCTGGATTCAAAGCGATTGGTTGAGAGTTTGTAATATTAGGTTTCGCCACGGGCGGAACACCGGGCGGAATCACTTTCACATTGACGAATGGCGGATTGGAGTTAGCCCACGCCAGAGCCTGACGTTTGGTCTCAAAAAATTTATCGATGACGACCGCGTTGCGTTCGTAAGCGGTCCGCCCCGATCTGCGCGCGGCCTTGCGAGTCCGGACGGCTGTTCCCGTGTCCACCGCAGCCAGAGCCGTTCCATCGGGAAGCACGACCCGGCTACCATACGGAATTTTCTTTGGATCGACGGCACAATGGCCTTGCCGCAAGCGCAAACCCGTCGCCGATTTGTGTTGGCCGGTGTAACGATCCGCGCCGCGTCCGCCGCGGGCCCAGTAAACCGTAACACGCGCCAGGAGCGAATTATCGCGGGCAAAACTGTTATCGACCAAGGCTAAGCTGACCAAAATTACGAAAAGCAATCGATTCATA
>DATNKD010000174.1:0-4293 GCA_035603575.1 Chthoniobacterales bacterium | reverse complement strand
TTTGCGGGGCGGATCGTTCCCCGAACAAATAGCGGAAGTCGCGGCCGAACTGGAAATGTCCGCGATGGCATTGCTTGATCGCGATGGCGTTTATGGCGCGCAACGATTTTCTGTCGCGGCGCGCGAACACAACGTGCGTCCAATCATTGGCGCCGAATTGTCGATGGAAGATTTTTCTATTTTGCCGGTGCTGGTTGAAAATCGCACCGGCTACAAAAATCTGTGTGAATTGCTGACCCAGGCGCATCTCCGCAGCGAAAAAGGCAAATGCGCCGTGCAATGGAACGAGCTTCCGCAGTTTGCGGATGGATTAGTCGCATTTTTTGGAGGCGACGCCATGAGCAAACTTGACTGCTTTAAGCAGTCAAGTTTCAAACGTGGCCAAAAGAATAATGCACAATTACTTCTTGATAGCTTTGGTCGGGAAAATGTTTTCGTTGAAATTCAGCGGCACTTCGTTCGTGGCGAAGAGCAGATCAACCGGCAACTGGTCGATCTTGCCCGGACCAATCGATTATCGATCATCGCGACGAACGGCGTGCAGTACGCGAAACCGTACGGGCGCGAAGTGCTCGATGTGTTCACTTGCATTCGCGAGCACACTCATCTCGATGCCGCCGGAAGGCTGCTCGTGCAAAATGCCGAGCGGCATCTGAAGAGCGACCGCGAAATGAGGGAACTCTTTCACGATCTGCCGGAAGCGATTGAAAACACGTCCCGCCTGGCCGAGCGGCTGACATTTTCGCTGGAAAATCTTGGTTACGAATTCCCCGAGTTTCCCGTTCCCGCCGGTCATAGCATGGATTCGTTTTTGCGCACGATCGTCTGGTTTGGCGCGCAACAGCGTTACGCCGCGGTCAGCGCGAAAGTAAAACGTCAGCTTGAAGAAGAGCTCGCGCTTATCTCGAAACTCGGGTTCCCCGGATATTTTTTGATTGTCTGGGACATCATCAATTTCTGCCGCGAGCACAACATCATGGTCCAGGGCCGCGGCAGCGCCGCGAACAGCGCGGTTTGTTATTGCCTCGGCATCACACCGGTCGATCCGGTCAGCAACAATCTCGTTTTCGAACGCTTCCTAAACGAGAGCCGGAAAGGCTGGCCCGACATCGATCTCGATCTTCCAAGCGGCGACCGGCGTGAAGCGGTCATTCAGGAAATTTACCGGCGCTATGGAAAACACGGCGCGGCCATGACTGCGAACGTGATCAGTTATCGCGGGCGCAGCGCCGCGCGCGAAATCGGCAAAGCGCTGAATTTTTCGTCGAGCATTCTCGATCGCTTCTCGCATCTCTTCGCGAATGGCGATTTTCCGCACACGCTCGATCTGCAATCGCAAATCGAGCAAGCCGGTTTGCCGAAATCGCATCCGCGAATGCCGGCGTTCATCCGTTTGTATCAGGCGATCTACGGATTGCCCCGACATCTCGGCCAGCACTCCGGCGGAATGATTATTTGTCAGAACAAACTGAGCTCGTTTGTGCCACTGGAGAACGCGTCCATGCCCGGCCGCGTGGTCGCGCAATGGGACAAGGACGATTGCGAAGACCTCGGCATCGTGAAGGTGGATTTGTTAGGCCTGGGCATGATGTCGGTGATGCAGGATGCGCTCCAGCTTTGCCGCGAGCGCGGGCGGCCGCTCGATCTCGCGCACATTCCCAAAGACGACGAGAAAACATTCGAGATCATGCAGCACGCGGACACGATCGGCGTTTTTCAAATCGAGAGCCGCGCTCAAATGGCGACGTTGCCGCGAATGAAACCGAAATGTTTTTACGACGTCGTGATTGAAGTCGCGATCATTCGCCCGGGACCGATCCAGGGCGACATGGTGCATCCGTATCTGGCACGGCGGGCCGGGAAAGAACCGGTCACTTATTTCGATCCGCGACTCGATCCGGTGCTCGGCCGCACCCTTGGCGTCCCGTTGTTTCAGGAACAAATGCTCAAGATCGCGATGATCATGGCCGATTTTTCTGGCAACGAAGCCGAGGAATTGCGGCGCGCGCTGAGTTTTCATCGTTCGGAGGAACGCATGAACAAAGTGAGCGTGAAACTGCGCGCGGCGATGCAGCAAAAGAATGTGGCTCCGGACAAGATAGACAAGATCATTCAAGCGATCACGTCGTTCGCGCTTTACGGATTTCCGGAATCGCACGCGATCAGTTTTGCGATTCTCGCTTACGGCAGCGCGTATTTGAAAGTGCATCGCGCGCCGGAGTTTTACGCGAGTTTGCTCAACAATCAGCCGATGGGTTTTTATACACCGGCAACGATTGTGAAAGACGCGCAACGGCACGGGGTAAAGGTCAAGCCGGTCTGCGCAGCGAAATCCGATTTTCGCTGCACCGTCATCGACGATAACATCTTTCGGCTTGGATTTTGTATCGTGAACGGATTGCGACAGGAACATGCCGAAGAACTGGTTCAGCAACGGGAAGATCGACAATTCGATTCGCTGGACGATTTCAAACGGCGGGTGCCGCTTTCGAAAGAAGAATTGCGGACCCTCGCCGAATTGGGCGCGCTCAATTGCTTCACCGATCACCGCCGCGCAGCGATGTGGAAAGTCGAAGAAACGATTCATGACGATCTGCTAGATCGTCATTCTGAGCGAAGCGAAGAATCTCACAGTCGAAGCTTGGATCACACAATGGGCCGCGGACGTTCCATGAGTCTGTGCGAGGTCCCTCGCTCTGCTCGGGATGACAGCGCGCCAAAATCCCCGCTGCTTCCAATGACGATGCCGGAGCGGGTGCGCGCGGATTATGAAACAATGAATTTAACGGCTGGACCGCATCCAATGAAACTGTTGCGTGAAAAACTGCCGAACATTTGGCGCGCAATTGATCTCGCGAAGGCGAAACCCGGCGCGATTGTTCAGATCGCGGGGAATGTGATTTGTCGTCAGCGCCCGGGAACGGCGAAAGGTTTTGTCTTCGTCAGCCTGGAAGATGAGACCGGAGTTTCGAATGCGATTGTCGATCCAGATTTATTCGAGCGGTTCCGGCTTTTGATTACCGAAGAAGATTTTCTCATAATTGAAGGCGAAGTCCAAAACTCAGACAATGTCGTGCTAATCAAAACCCGCGAAATCAGACCGCTCGCTCATGATGAGCTGGTCGGAAGCGAGTCGCACGACTTCAGGTAACGCTAGACAACCCAAACCGCGGCCGACTCCGAGCCGGAGAGGCGGTTCGCCGCCCCTACAGAAGAATGTGCTATTCCCCGGTGTGACGCGGCGTTGATTCCTTCGGTTCAGCAGTTTTGTGCGCCGGCTTTTGGTCGGATTCGATCCATTCGGTGTGGAAAACGCCGGGCTTGTCCACGCGTTCGTAAGTGTGGGCGCCGAAGAAGTCGCGTTGGGCCTGTAACAAATTCGATGGCAAGCGGGCCGAGCGATAACTGTCGAAGTAAGCAAGCGACGCCGAAAAGGCCGGAACGGCAACGCCATATTCGACCGCGGTGGAGACGGCGATCCGCCAGTTGTCCTGTGTGTTCTTGATGATATCGGTGAAATAGGAGTCGAGTAGCAGATTATGGAGCGCGGGATCGCGTTTGTAGGCGTCAACGATGCAATTCAAAAACTTCGCGCGAATGATGCAGCCGCCGCGCCAGATGGTGGCGATGTCCCCGAAGTTCAGGTTCCAGTTGTATTGTTTGCTGGCCGCGCCCAGTAATTCCATTCCCTGCGCGTAAGAAACGATCTTGGACGCATAAAGGGCATTGCGCACGGCATCGGTCAGTTTTTTGCGATCGCCGGTAAACTTTTTTGGTTTCGGCTGCGGTAGAATTTTCGACGCCGCAACTCGTTCGTCTTTGCGCGAAGAGATGACACGCGCTTCGACGGCGGCGTTGATCGTCGAGATAACAACTGATTGCGCGATGGCGGATTGCAAAGTCCACATGCCGGTCCCTTTTTGGCCGGCTTTATCGAGAATCACATCGACCAGTGGCTTACCGGTCTCGGGATCGATCTTGCGAAAAATCTGCGACGTGATTTCGATGAGATAACTGTCGAGCTCGCCTTTGTTCCACTCGGTGAAGGTTTCCGCGAGCTGTTTATCGTCCATCCCGACGACGTTTTTGAGAATGGCGTAGGCTTCACAAATTAGCTGCATGTCGCCGTACTCGATCCCGTTGTGCACCATTTTGACGTAGTGACCGGCGCCGTCGGGACCCATGTATCGGCAACACGGTTCGCCATCGACCTGCGCCGCGATCTTGCGGAAAATCGGCGCGATTATTTCCCACGATTCGCGCGGGCCGCCCGGCATGAGCGAAGGGCCTTTG
>DATNKD010000173.1:0-11540 GCA_035603575.1 Chthoniobacterales bacterium | reverse complement strand
AGCGAAACTGCATTGTTAGCCACAACGCTCGCGGGATTACCCATTATGGTCGTCGCGGCGACTGGCTTTGCGCGCCAACCATGGGGAGAACCTTTTCGATGGCCGCCTCGGTTTGGGAGGCCAAAGATCGTAATGATTTCTCTGTCTCTCGTGTTTTTAACGATCTTAATCGGCGCCGCATTTACGCAGATCTATGTCCAGTTGACGCATAAACCTTTTCCGTTGCAGCGCGTTATGCCCTTAATTAAAGACGTTCTTCAGTCCAATCCCGTTCTAGCCTGGGTCACTGTGGCGATGGCGATTCCGGTTATCGAAGAAATTCTTTTCCGCGGGTTACTTTTCGGAGCGTTCCAAAAATGGTGGGGCGTGACGGGAGCGATTCCAGCCAGTGCATTTCTGTTTGCGTGTATTCATCTTCAGCTTTTTGGATTTCTTCAGTTGTTTTTTGTTGGATTAATTCTTGGTTGGGCGCGTTCAAAATCCGGCTCGCTCGGCCTCCCGGTGTTAATTCATGCTTTGAATAACAGTTTGGCAACGGTTGCACTGACGTTCATCCATTCGTAATCATCGCCATGCAGATCGTTGTCGGGATTATTACCATTTCGGATCGTGCGAGCGCGGGTGATTACAAAGATTTAGGCGGTCCGGCGGTCAAGGAAGTTGCGCAAAACAACGGCTGGCAGGTCCTGTCTGAAGCAGTGATTCCAGATGATGCCGCGCGAATTCAGGAAACGGTCCGTTCGTTTTCCAAACAGGGTTGCGGCTTAATTCTGACCACGGGCGGGACCGGAATTGGACCGCGCGATGTTACGCCGGAAGCGATTCGTGCAATCATGCGGGTCGAACTGCCAGGCTTTGGCGAAGTCATGCGCGCCGAATCGATGAAGATCACGCCGAACGCGATTATTTCGCGTAATCTCGCGGCCTTGATCGACGATTCGCTCGTGATTGCACTGCCGGGGAAACCGAGCGGCGCCGTCGAATGTTTGGGATTTGTCGCCGGCGCGATTCCGCATGGCGTGGCGGTCGCGCAGCGTCAGCCGAGTTCCTGTTAGCCGAGATTGTTCGCGACGGCGAATCCGTCCGTAGGCGGATCGATCTTCAATCGGGATAAATGAACAAGCGCAGCATTTGTTCGCCGAATTCGGTCAGATGCGCGTGCGCGGTTGGACCGGTGGCGATGCCGTTAGTCAGATAAGACGCATTGAGCGCGCTTGGTTTTACGTAAACGACTTCGATTTTTTTTACCTTCCGTTCGTTTGGTTCGATTCGGAGCGGCAGTCCGCTGCGCGCGAAACTAACTATCCACGACCGCGGCTCGGTTGTTCCGCTTAACATCCACGGATAAAGTTTTGGCAATTCAAAGTGCCGCGATTTCGGAATCGCCACTTTGTAAAAAATTTCTTCCTGACCGATAAATTGCGGAATCGTTAGCGAAGGTTTTTCGCGGAGCGCTAAATAAAGTCGCGCAATATCAAGTCCGACCAGATTGATTCCATTGTAAATGCCGTGGTGGTTTGGATCGTCCTGGTGGAACGCATCGTACCATCCTTCGAATTTGTGGGTGAGAATCAGGTTCAATTCCAGATGCAAATGGGCGCGCTCGCGGGTGATTCCAGCTCCGGTGTAACCCATCACCGCAATGTGCTGCCCGCGATGCACCGCGTCTCCGGTCCGAACGTTCATCGCACTAAGGTGCCCGTACAAACTGAAATAAGGCGAGCCGTCCCATCGATGTTCGATCACGATATATTTCCCGTAGTTTGAATAAGCGGGAACCGAATTGGTGTAGACAACTTTGCCGTCGGCGATCGCGCGCACTTCGTCCAATGGCTCGCCGCGCTCATCGCGATGAAGGCAGCGGATGTCGATGCCTTCATGAAAGCGGGTGTAAACAACGCCGGCGCGCGTCTGCTCCGGATCGCGCACGAAACCGTATTGGCCGCCTTCCCACGGCGTCGATTTTTCACCGCCGTAATCGCGCTCGACGTATTGATAGAAATCCGGGCCGCCGCCGTGAAAAATCGCGTCATTATCCGTAGGCAAGGCAAGATCGACAGTCGCCGTTTCTGTTTGCGCCACAGCCATCACTGGGAACGAGCAGACGGCGACCAGCGTTGCAAACAACGAACGCATCGGCATTAGCGTTTTCGTTGTCCGATTAATCGCCAGTCCTTTTTCATCAACTCGATGTCGGCTTTGGTTAGTCGCGATCCAATGTAAATCCGGCCGTCGGAAACGCGGCGGTCGATCTGCAATTCCGTAATCGGCCGGCCATTGATCAGGACAAAAAGCAAACTGCCGCGCCGCTCGATGCTCAACGCGTCGAGCGCGAGACGGCCGTGTTCATCGAGTTGAAAAAGCGCGCCGTAATTTCCGTCCCCGGCCGGGTATGGGTAAAAAGCGACCACATCGCGTTCGGACAAGCGCGGCGTTCGCTCGATCGCGACCTGTTTTCCGGAAAACAATGCGCGAACGGAGCTGGAGAAGGCGCCCGTATCGTTTGAATTCGCTTCCGCGTGGACGCGAAATATACAATGTCGATCTTTACCCGCGACGGAAATGGCGAAAAGTGCCAGAATCAGACTCGCGAAAATGGATTTCATGATCGATTGATAACGCTACCTTTTCGTGTTTAACCCGTCGATGATTCGTCTCGCCATCATTTTTTCGATACTGCTCGCTGCGGCCGCTGGTCTGTCGGCCCAGGAAACCACGCCGGAGCCCTCGGGCACGCCGGGAACAAGGCCGTCGGTACCGGTCACTCCGGTTCCGACGCCGACGCCGATTACGACCACAACTTTGCAGAAGCGAGGTTTGATTGGCCGCATCTTCCATCCGTTTTCTTCGTCTGAAGTGCTGCCAAAATACAACGATCGCAAATTGCGCGGACTGATTCTCGACCTACAGGTCTCACCGCAGCCAGTGCGGTTGTCGGAGGTTCGACAAATGCAAATCAAGGTGATCGTCACCAATCTCGGCAACCGCATGATCCCGCTCGATTTTCCGACCGATCAGCGAATCGAGATTCAATTGCTTAACTCGGCCGACATTGTCCTGACCAAATGGTCTGAGAATCACGCAATCAAAGACAAGCCCGGAACGATTCTCATTAATCCGGGGGAACACGTCGAGTACAAGGAAAACATTGCCACCCGCGATCTGACACCCGGCAAAGTCTTTACCGCCGACGTCTTTTTCCCGAAATATCCCGAGCTTCACGTCCGGCAAAAGTTTTTGACCGAACCGTGACGGTGGATCGGCCGCTCCGTCGGGCGATGCTAAACAAATGCAGCTTCGCTGCCTAAATTAACATCGAGCAAGGGACTGCTCGATCCACCATGAAACTTTTCTCCGATTACCATACCCATCCGCAAGGGCATCGCGTTCAAACGTATTCGCGAGAACTGTTGCAGCCGTGGATCGACAGCGCGCGCGTGCGCGGTTTGAGTAACATTGCCTTCACCGATCACGATCGTTTTCATGCCGGAATCGATTTTGGTGAGATTGATAAATTGCGCGCCGCGAATCCGGATCTGAAAATTCGGGCCGGCATCGAGCTCGATAACGATCCGCAGACGTCAGGTGCGGGACGAAAATGGATCGAAAAGAATTGGGACAAGCTCGATTTCGTTCTCGGATCGGTCCATTACCTCGACAACCCGACGCAAATGTTCGACAGCGTTCCGGCCGGCGCATCGCAATTCCAAGGACGCAACATCGACAATCTTTATACCGATTACTTCCGGCGCGTGCGCGAAATCGCCGCCACCGGTCTGGTCGATTGTCTGTCGCATCTCGATCTTATCAAGATCCACGGTCACCGGCCGAATGCCGAGATTGGCCAGATCGTGAACGAGACTCTCGATTTCATTCGTTCGCGCGATCTCGCCATCGAACTTTCCACCGCCGGCTGGCGAAAACCCGTGAACGAACTTTATCCCGGCGACCGCATCATCGAGCTCGCGATCGAAAAGGGGATTGCGTTTACGACTGCGTCCGACGCGCATTCGCACGTGCAGCTTGCCGAAAATTTCGACCGCCTGGCCGAGAAGATGTCGATCCTTGGAGTGCGCGAAATTTGTGTTTACGACAAACACAAACGGCAGGCACGCTCGCTTTGATGAACGACACCGCACCGTCTCATTGGTATTCGCGTCCCGGCATCTGGTTTTGGGTGGTTATCGCGCTGGGAGCCGCGCTGCGTTTTTATCTCGTCGTTTTCACGGACGGGACCCAAGACGTCGCGATTTGGGAGCGCCACGCCCGTGATGTTCGCGACCATGGACTGATTGGTTATTACCACGGCGATCCATCGGCAAATCATCCGCCGTTCATCAGCGAAGCGGAGTCTCTTTTCTTGCGCGTAGCCGAAGGGACCGGCGTTCCGTTTCGAATTTTCCTGCGCGCTCCATTCGCATTGCTCGACGCAGCCACGGCTTTCGTCCTGTTCTCATTGTTAGGCGCGTGCCAGTGGCGCTTTGTCGCTGCCGCGGCTTACTGGGTGAATCCGTTGTCGATTATTTTTTCGGCTTATCATGGCAACACCGATTCAGCCGTTGCTTTCTTTTTGGTGCTTTGCGTTTGCCTGTTGTCGAAAGACAAATTGCTCGCGGCCGCGATTGCGCTCGGAGTGAGTTTGTGGATCAAGCTTCCGACCGTGCTGGCGATTCCCGCTCTGCTCTTTTTTATTCCGGATTGGCGCAAACGCTTTCAGTTTTTACTGATTGCCGGAGTTATCGCGCTCGCAACCTACGTTCCAGCGCTCCTTCAAGATCCCGCGATCGTTTGGAATAACGTTTTTGGTTATCGCGCCCAAATCTTGCATACGACCGCGAGCGTTCCCGCGTGGGGACCCCGTGTTCTTTTATTTTCGATCATTGCAGCACCGCAAACCTGGCCGGAGGCGCTTCATGCTCCGGTTCTCTTTTTTCTGGCGAACGGTTGGTTAATCGCTGTGGCGCTGGCATTTCTCCTCACTTGGCTGCGTCGCTCTGCGCGAACCGTGCCGGAATTGTGCGCCACCATCGCCGGTATTTACATCGTCGTGCTCGCCTTGAGCGACGGATTTTCTTTTCAATACTTTGCCTGGTCGTTGCCGTTCTGGTTCTTTTTTCCGCGCTGGTTTTTCATCCCGGCGATTCTTCTCGTCAGCGGCTACATTTACTTTTTGTATTGGTATTTATGTGGCAATCCCTGGCTCCTCGGCACTTGGAACTTCAATGGCCACTCGGCCTGGCCGTCTCTAGTCATCGCTTTTCGGAACGCCTCGTATCTGCTCTTCTGTGCCGCCGCGATCTGGTTTGCGATCTCGACTACAGCCCAGGCATTTCGAGTCCGCCGGTAATTTTCTTCATTTCCGATTGAGCGAGCGCTTTGCCTTGCTTAATTGCCTGTTGCACGCCACTCAGGACAGCTTCTTCCAAAAATTCGACGTCGCTTGGATCGACAACCTGCTTGCCGATTTTGATCGAAAGAATTTCGCCGGCGCCGTTCGCGGTTACTTTCACTTTTCCGCCCGCAGCGTTTACTTCGACTGTTTTTTCCTCCAGCTCGGCCTGGGCTTTCGCCATTTGCGCCTGCATCTGCTGCGCTTGTTTCATCAATTTGTTCAGATTCATTTGTGATCTCACCGTTTGACTTCGCCTTTGAAAATCTCGAGCGCTTCGCGGATCAGCGGATCATCGGTGTAATTCTCAGATGGAGTCTCGGAGGACGGTTGCGGCTTCGATGGAAGATTTTCACGCACGGTTAATTTCAGCGTCCAATCTCTGCCGCTGACTTCGCGTAAAAGCGCTTCGACGAGTTTGCGGTTGGTTGCCGTGCCTAAAATATTCATTGGCGATTTTTGATCGGGCGAGAATCCAAGAATGAAGTTGCGACCTTCGCTCGGCAGAACGTGCGCCGCCGCCGCTGAATTTCGAACAAATCCCTTTTGGGTTGGGATTTTCGAGAAAACGCGCTGCCAAATCTTTTCGATATCGTCGTCGCCATCCGGTGATTCAGCGATGCGCAGAACCGTAGAGGCGGCCGGCTCGGCTGCGCTTGTTTTTGGAGCAGGCGATTCCGAGCCGGACCGGCGGTTGCGCGCCGCTATTGTTTCAGCGGCTGAAGTTTTTTTTTCCGCAGGCGTTTTACCGTCGCGCAGTTCGCCCAGTCTCTCGATCACTTCATCGAGCGTTACCTGATTCAGACTTTGGATCGCTTTGATGATTGCCACTTCGAAATGCAGCTTCTTGTTCGGCGCCCACTTCATTCGCCCTTCGGCTTGCGCGAACTGGTCGATCAAATCGAGGAGACGATTGTTCTCAATCAGTTCGGACTGCGCCGCGAGCGCGTGCTGCGTTTCAGGATCGACATCTTCCTGGAGCGCATCCGGTTTGGCTTTGAACACGAGCAGATCGCGGAAATAGGAAATCAAATCCGACATCAACCGCATCATGTCCTTGCCGGCTTCGCACTGCGCGTAGAGAACATCGAGTGCGGCCGCAGTTTCGCCGTGCAAAATTTTGCCTGTCAGATCGACTACTGTTTGCTCGCTGGTGAACCCGAAAACGTTGAGCACGTCGGTTTCCGCAATTTTTTCGCCGCAAAACGCAACCAACTGGTCGAGCATCGATTCCGCGTCGCGCAGTCCGCCTTCCGCGCCGCGGGCGATCGCGTGGGCCGCCGCTGGTTCGAGCGTGATTTTTTCTTTGCCGGAGATGAACTGGAGATGATCGGCAATCAATTTTGCCGGGATCCGGTGCAGATCGAAGCGCTGGCAACGGCTCACAATCGTGGCCAGGACTTTTTGGGGCTCGGTCGTCGCGAAAATAAATTTCACGTGCGGTGGTGGTTCTTCCAATGTCTTCAAAAGCGCATTGAACGCGGCCGCGGTCAGCATGTGCACTTCGTCAATGATATAAATCTTGTAGCGCGACTTGGCTGGCGCGTAGCGGACGTTTTCGCGCAGCTCGCGCACTTGCTCGACGCCGTTGTTGCTTGCACCGTCAATCTCCAGAACATCGAGGCTATTGCCGGCCGCGATCTCACGACAATTATCGCAGGTGCCGTCCGGCGTAACCGTCGGCCCTTTTACGCAGTTGAGCGCTTTGGCTAAAATTCGCGCAGTCGAGGTCTTTCCGATGCCGCGCGGCCCGACGAATAAATAAGCGTGCGCCAGCCGGTTTTGCGCAACCGCATTCTTGAGCGTGCGCGAGACGTGGGCTTGTCCCACCAGATCGTCGAACGTCTGCGGTCGATATTTTCTGGCGAAAACCTCGTAACTCACAAAGTCAGTCTAAATGCGTTGCTTGCTTCGCGAAAATAGAAAACCATTAGCGAAATTAGATCTCCAATGCTCATAAGATCGACATTCAGCCTCAGGGCCGTGCTGTTGCTCCTGCTCGTAATCGGTCTCGACTCTTCAGCGCGCCCGCCGCAGCAATCGGTGCCGCCGAAATCGGGAGTTAAAACTCGTGTCGCAGTGCGCGCGCGAGATCTCGGCGTTCCGTTCGATGGCACGCCCGGTCCGCTCAACGCGATCACCGACGTCGCTGGCGTCGAAGTCGGTTACAGCACGATCATTCGCGGCGAAGGAAAGCTCGTGGTCGGCAAAGGTCCAGTGCGGACCGGCGTCACCGCGATCATCCCGCGCGGGCACGATTCGCTGAACGATCCGGTTTACGCCGGCATGTTCAGTTTGAATGGCAACGGCGAAATGACCGGCACGCATTGGATTGAAGAAAGCGGATTTCTCGAAGGCCCAGTTGTCATTACCAATACCCACAGCGTCGGAGTCGCGCGCGACGCGGTGATCGCGTGGCGAATTAAACACGGCGCGTCCGACGCCAGTGGATACTGGTGGAGTCTGCCGCTCGTCGCCGAAACATGGGATGGCTGGCTCAATGACACGAACGGTTTTCACGTAAAGCCGGAGAACGTTTCTCATGCGCTCGATTCCGCGCACGGCGGCGCGATCGAAGAGGGGAGCGTTGGCGGCGGCACCGGGATGATTTGCTACGAATTCAAAGGCGGCAGCGGAACCGCGTCACGCAAGATCGACATCAAGGCTGGAAAAGATAAGCCGGCGCAAAGTGCCGGTGCGGCTCGCACTTACACCGTGGGCGTTTTTGTTCAGGCAAATTTTGGACGTCGTCCGCTTTTGACGATCGCGGGTGTGCCGGTCGGGAAAGAAATTCCCGGGTCAGTTTATAAAGAAGACACCGGTTCGTGTATTGCCGTTGTCGCGACCGATGCGCCGCTTTTGCCGAATCAATTGAAACGCCTCGCGCGCCGCGTTTCGATTGGGCTCGCCCGCACCGGAACGATTTCGGGGAATGGTTCCGGCGATCTGTTCATTGCGTTCTCAACCGCGAACAAAAATGTTTGGGCCGCCGATCAGGTTACGCATTCGGTCGAAACGATTCCGAACGATTTGATGGACCCGATTTTCAATGGGGTTGTGCAAGCGACCGAAGAAGCGGTGGTAAACGCGCTGGTGGATAATCAAACCATGACCGGCGCCGACAATCACCGCGTTGAAGCGCTTCCGCACGATCGGCTGCGCGAGTTGTTGAAGAAATATAATCGTTTGAAAGAGTGATTAACTTCGAAGTCGATGAGCTGAAAAGTTTGTTTGTGATCCGATACAACGGAGTAGTCCGAGCACAAGAAACCGAGAGAGGCCTGGAGCAAATCCGTAGCGGTCTCGCGAAGTTGCAACGTGGATTTCGTCTTCTGGCCGATCTGAGCGAATTGCAATCGATGGATGTCGCGTGCGCGCCGTTTATCGAGCAAGCGATGGATATCTTCAACGAAAAGGGCGCGTCCATGGTCGTTCGTGTCATTCCCGACCCGCATCGCGACATCGGTTTACAAATCATGTCGATCTTCCATTACCGCGGCGACGTTCAAATCATTACTTGTCAGACTTTGCCTGAGGCGGACGAAATACTTCGCGCTGAGGCGTAGCGGCGACGGATGCCTTGCTGTTGGCATGACTGTGTGACAAACATCGAGCCGTGAATCCGAAGAAATTCTTCGGCGAATTGAAGCGGCGCAATGTTTACAAGGTTGCAGTTGCGTACGCCGTCGCCGGCTGGGCTCTGGCGCAGGGAATCGCGCAGGTTTTTCCAGTTTTCGATATTCCGAATTGGGTGGTTCGTTTGATTGTGCTGCTCATCGTCATCGGATTTCCGATTGCTTTGCTTCTCGCTTGGGCGTTTGAACTGACGCCGGAAGGAATCAAACGCACTGAAGATGTTGATTTAGCTACCAGCCCATCGCGGAATCGCACGTGGATTTATGTGGTAGTCATCGCCGGCGCGATGTCGCTCGGTTTGTTTTTCCTTGGGCGCTACACGGTTTCAAACCGAACTGCGAAGGCCGAGCTGCCGGCAAAATCGATCGCGGTCCTTCCATTCAAGCCGATCGCGTCACAGAATCGAGACGAAGTGCTTGAAATGGGAATGGCGGACACTTTAATCGCCAAGCTGAGCAACAGCAGGGAAATCATCGTGCGTTCACTCACTTCGGTGCGCAAGTACGGTGGCCTTGAGCAAGATCCAGTGGTCGCCGGGAATCAACTGCAGGTCGATTCGGTTTTGGAAGGGAACGTCCAAAAATCCGGCGACCGCATTCGTGTTACGGCACGTTTAATTGACGTGGCCGATGGATCATCGCGTTGGGCGGCGACGTTCGATGAAAAGTTTACGGACGTTTTCGCCGTTCAGGATACGATCTCCCAAAAAGTGGCGAACGCGCTCGCATTGCGGCTCAGCGGCGCAGAGAAAGATCGTTTTACCAAGCGCTATACAGACAACGTCGAGGCCTATCAACTTTATCTCACGGGACGTTATCAGTGGAGCAAACTCACTCCGCCCGACATCAGAAAGAGCATCGGTTTCTTTCAACGGGCGATTGATTTGGATCCGACTTATGCGTTGGCCTACTTCGGATTAGCAGAAGCGAATCGATCCCTTGCTATCAATGCCGACGTGCCTTCCAAGGAGTGCCTGCCCCTGGCCAAGGCAGCCGCGACAAAAGCGTTGGAGATCGATGACTCGCTGCCTGAAGCTCATGCGTCATTGGCGTTCAGTCTCATTTGGTACGATTGGGATTGGGCTGGCGGCGAAAAAGAGGCAAAACGCGCCATCGCACTTAATCCTAATTCTGCGCATGCCCGCTTTGCCTATGCTCACGTGCTCTCGGATCTGGGACGCCATAACGAAGCCATCTTCGAGATGGCCCGGGCAAGGGAATTAGACCCGGTTTTCCTGATCTACCGTGCACTGGAGGGTATGTTTCTCCATCACGCCCGGCGAGACCAGGAAGCGCTCTCAAAACTGCAAGAGCTGCTTGAACTGGATCCAAATTTTTGGGTGACGCACGTGATATTGGGAAAAGTCTATGCGCAGCTGCGCAAGTATCCGGAAGCGGTCGCCGAGTTCACGAAGGCGAAAGAATTGTCGCATGGCAACTCCGAAGCGATCGGGTCGATCGGTTACGTGGCGGCATTGTCTGGCGACACAGCTAAAGCGCGCGCGGTGCTCCATGAATTGAAGACTTTGTCGAGTCAGCATTACGTTCCGCCTTTCAGTGTCGCCATGGTGCATAGCGCGCTGGGTGAACAGAACGAGGCTCTCGCCTTGTTGGAGAAAGCTTGCGACGAACACGACGTACGGGTGACGCTGTTGAAGGTCGATCCGAGATGGGATTCGCTTCGTGCCAATTCGCGGTTCGCTGCGATCCTCAAACGGATCGGTCTTGAGTAACTTTCCACCCTGGGCCCGTCGTCGGTTATCTTTTCGCGTTCTTCTTACCTGATCGATAAACCAGCAGTGCCGCCGTCACGTCTTCCACGGCCATGCCTAACGACTTGAAAATGGTGGTTTCGTTTGCGCGGGGTGGGACTTTGCCGGCGAGCGCCTTGCCGAGCTCGGCATAGATTTTCGCGCCGGAAAGAATCACATCGCCGGATTCTTTCATGGCCGCTTCACGAGAATCGACGAAGACGACATTTCGCATCGCGTTGTCGTCGAGTTCGCGCCAATCGGGTCGACATGCGCCAACGGCGTTGACATGACAACCGGGCTTCAACCATTTGCCCTGCAAGATCGACATCTTCGAACTCGTCGCAGTCACAACGACATCCGCGTCGCGAACTGCGTCTTCAGCTGACATTACTTTCGCGCCGATCTCTTTCGCGAACTGATCCGCGTGCGATTTGTTCGGACTCCAAACCCGGATTTCTTCGAATTGCCTGACCAATCGCAGCGCTTCGACATGACTGCACGCTTGCACGCCGCTGCCAAGGACAGCGAGCGCTTTCGCGTCCTTTGGCGCGAGAAGTTTTGTCGCCGCCGCTGAAACTGCTGCCGTTCGCATCTCGGTGATCAATCGTCCGTCCATCACTGCGAGCGGTGCGCCGGTTTTTGGATCGTTCAGAAGAATTGTCGCCATGTGTGTCGGCAAATCTTTCTCCGCGTTTGGCGGATAGAACGTTACGATTTTCTGACCGAGCCCTTCCGGAGTTAACGCCGGCATCATTCCGTAAA
>DATNKD010000172.1:0-2939 GCA_035603575.1 Chthoniobacterales bacterium | reverse complement strand
AAAATCATGACCACGAAAGCATCAGATAAAGTCTCGCTGGAAATCAAACGATTCATCAACGCTCCGCGCGCCCGCGTTTACCAAGCGTGGACTGATCCGGCACAATTAAAAGAATGGTGGGGGCCCGAAAGTGTCCGCACTCGCAACCTTGTCGCCGATGCCCGCGTAGGCGGCAAGTATCGATGGGATCTCACCAACCCGGAAGGCGAGGAGATGACTGTATTCGGTGAATACCGCGAGCTCGTTCCGGGAAAAAAGATCGTCTTCACATGGAAATGGGATGACGACGAGAATTGGAAAGAGCACAACAGCGTCGTCACGGTGGAGCTGTCCGATCGCGACGGCGGAACTGAGGTGCGTTTGGTTCACGAGAAATTGCCAAGCGAAGAATCACGCGATCGCCACAATGAGGGCTGGAACAGCGTTCTCGATCGACTGGAAAAGTTCTTTAACAAGTAATTGTCGATCCAAACAGGAGAGGAAAAAATGAATACGGAACAAGTTGCACAAAAAGTGGTGGAGTTGGTTCGGAAACAAGCGTGGCACGAAGCGCTCGACGCGTTGTATGACAAGGACATCGTCAGCGTGGAAGCACGGACGCCGGATGGCAGCTCGCCGGAGACGCGCGGAATGGATGGCGTTCGCGGCAAGATCGATTGGTGGATTGATGCGATGGAAGTCCACAGCTTCAAAGCGAACGGGCCATTTGTCGCGCACGACCGGTTCGTGGTGCAATACGACGCCGACGTGACGGACAAGAATTCCAAAAAGCGATTCCAACTATCCGAAGTTGGCGTTTACACGGTGAAGAACGGAAAGATCGTGCGCGAGGAATTCCTGCCGCGCGCCGGCGCCTAGTATTCGCAGAACGCGTCGTCCGGATAGCAATACAACCAGCGTTCCTCGGGTTGCGCGGAAGCGATGACCGGGTGCGCGGTGGCGCGCGCGTGTTTGCTGGCGTGCCGATTCGGTGAGCTGTCGCAGCACAATGTCAGGCCGCATTGCTGACAGGTGCGGAGATGCACCCACGATGCGCCGATTTTCACGCACTCAGCGCATTCGCGAATCTCCGATTGTTTGACGGAGCCGATCGCGTTGAGATGAGCGCAGCCTCGATCGGACATAATTTCAATTGGGTTCAGCCGAAGCGGCGAGGGCGGTTTGGATACCGGCAATTGCCATCCCGCCTTCGCCGACGGCGGCAGCGCAGCGTTTGGTCGAACCGGAGCGAACATCGCCCGCCGCAAAAATATTGGGGACGCTGGTTTCGAGTGCGCCCGGTCGGCGCTTATTTTCTTTCCAGCCCGGCGTGTTCGTCACTTCCATTCCCGTTTTGATGAATCCTTTTTCATCGCGCTCGATCTCAGGTGGCAGCCATGCGGTACACGGATTGGCGCCGATCATGGAAAAGATTGCCGGCGTTTGGACAACGCGCCGTTCGCCGGTCTCGGTATTTTCCAACTCCGCCTCTTCCAGCATTTTGTTGCCCGTTAGTTTTCGAACTTGAGTGTGATAGAGAATCTCGATGTTTTTCTGCTTCGTCACCCGCCGGGAAAGATAAGTGGACATTTTCGAGAGGTCTTTGCCGCGAACGACCAGCAAAACCTTGGCGGCGCCATCGGAAAGAAACATTGCGGCCTGGCCGGCTGAGTTGCCGCTGCCCACGACGATGACAGTTGCTCCCCGACAAATTTTACCTTCGAGCGCGGTCGCAGCATAATAAACGCCCATGCCTTCAAATTGTTCGCGGCCCTCGGCTTCGAGCCGGCGGTAATTCGCGCCAGTCGCAATGAGGACAGCTTTTGCGCGAAGCACGGCAGAACAACCTTCGGTCTCGAGACACACGGGATATTCGTCCTCGGGATTGTATTGCAGCGAGAGGGCCTCGGCTGGCGTGGAAAATATCGCGCCGAACCGGTAAGCCTGAAGCTGAGCGAGCCAGGTCAATTCGCCGCCACCAATGCCGGTCGGGAATCCAAAGAAGTTTTCGATGAGGGACGAGGAACCGGCTTGTCCGCCTGGCGCATAACTTTCCAAAACGACTGTCTTTAATCCCTCGGATGCGGCATACACCGCTGCGGCCAGGCCGGCTGGTCCAGCGCCAACAATCGCGAGGTCGCAGAAAACTTCGGTTTCATTTTCTTCCGCGAGCGACCGCAACAAACCGGCTTCCCGGGCGACCTCGCGCAACGACGGCTTGCGCAAGCGCGCACCGGCCGGAGTGATCAGGACCGGCAAATCGCGACTCGTTAGGTGAAAACGTTTACCCAGCGCCTGCCCTTGTTCGCTCTCAAATTCCACCAGTCGATGCGGGATGCGATTCTTGTCGAGGAAATCATCGAGCTGATGTCCATCGCGCGCATCGCGGCTCGCCAGAACACGCATTCCCGCGAATTCGCGATCGCGGCGAAGCCGTCGCCGTCGCATGATCAAGGCATCGACGATTGTCTTGCTCACAGCGGGAATTTCCGCCAGCGCGCGCCGGAGTTCAGCCGCCGGGATGTGCAGTATCTCGGCCTCGTCCGATGTGACTCTGGAGGAACCGAGGATCGATGTGCCCTGAAGCATCGAAACGTCGCCCATGAAATCGCGCTCGCGCGCGGTAGCGAGATTGTATTCCGTGTCATCGCGTGTCTCGAAGGCTTCGAGTTCGCCGCGCAAAACAATTGCTAATCCCAAATCGCGCTGCCCGGCTTTAAAAAGCATGTCGCCGCGTTTCATCACCCGGCGCTCGCCCAAAGGTTCAAGCAGCGAAAGCTGATGATCGTTCAGTTTCGGAAACGCGATGCTCTCGGTATCGCGATAAAACTGTTCGTCCTGTTCTTCGTCGGTCATTTGCAAGCTATGCCTCAAACGCTAAGGCTAACCCTGAAATACACAAAGCGAGGAGGTGATCGAAGATAGAAAATGGAATCGGAGTTAGGAGAAACGAGCGCGAA
>DATNKD010000171.1:0-6730 GCA_035603575.1 Chthoniobacterales bacterium | reverse complement strand
GTTGCGGTAAATCTCGCGGAAACTGCAAGATCGACATCCGGTCACCGAAATTCCCGGCGTTACGATGCCAGCGTTCTCAACAAAATATTGAGACCGCCGATCAATCCGACTCCAAGCGAGAAGCTTTTCAGGACCAAGCCTTTGCCGTGTTTCAACATTTCTCCAAGAACGGCGTGTGCGGCCAGATACAGAAATCCGCCACCGACGTGGGCCATAAACAGGGCCAGCCAAAACGTGGATGTGCTCGCTAAAAAGAAAAAACCGATCGCCCCCCCGAATAGCGTTGTCGCCTCCACTGCCGCGACCCAACCGAGTGCGCGCCCTCTTTGGAATCCGGCGCCAATTAAGAGGCTGCCCAACGCGAGCCCTTCCGGAATTTTGTGGATGCAAAGAGCAGAAAAGAGCGACCACTGACCGGCCGTGGTCACTTGCGTTTCCTGTCCAATTCCAAGCGCCAACCCGTCGGTCGTGCTGTGGATTGCCAGCGCGACAATCAACGCTGACGCGATCTCGCTAAAATGTTTTGTCGAGTCAGCATCAAAGTGGCTGGCCGCGCAAGCGGGGCAAACGTGATGAACATATTTGCTGACGAAGAAAAAGAGCGCGTATCCGGACGCCGCCGCTAATACGACCGCCCACCAAGGGCAATTAGTTAAGCTTTCCGGCAAAATCGCGAAAATCGTTACGCCCAGCAGTGTGCCGGCTGCGAAACTGATCAACGCGCAAAGTGGTTTGTGAGTTAAACGCAGCGATGTGCTGATCCCTCCGCCGGCAAGCGCAAACACGTAAGCCGCCGCAATCTGCCAGAAAGTGATTTGGCCGTTCAAGAGCTTGTCACCGATTCGTGGTCTTCGCGGCAGTGCTGCGTCTCGATCGTGACGTGAACGAGTTCGTCGTGTTCGCGGAGCAGCGCGCGGTAATAATCCGACGGCCTGGGTTCGTGCGCGACGATCGAAACGATCGCCGCAAATTTTCCGGCGCCGACCTGCCAAACGTGGAGATCGGTCACCATTGAATCGCCGTCGCTTTCTACCGCTCGCCGGATTTCGTCAGGCAAATCGGAGGAGAGCGGGGTGCGATCGACCAAAATGCCGCTGGTATTTCGCAACAATTGGTAAGCCCATGAAAAAACAACGCCGCTTCCGACAAGGCCTACGACCGGATCGAGCCAGGCCAGGCCGAGGAACTTCCCCGAAGTTAGCGCGACAATGGCGAGAAATGTTGTGAAGGCGTCGGCCAGCACGTGCAAGTAAGCCGCCTGCAAATTTAAATCGCGTTGATGCGAATACTGATGATGTCGATCTTGTCCGCCGTGTTCGTGCCCTAAATCGTGGTGAGCGTCTTTGAGAAGAAGGGCGCAGACGACATTTACGGTCAGCGCAACGAAGGCAATACCAATCGCCTCATTAAAATGAATCGCCAAAGGAACAAAGAGGCGGTGGACGGATTCGCCGGCCATCAACAGCGCGACGACTGAGAGCACGACGGCGCTGGCGAATCCACCGAGCACACCGATTTTACCCGTCCCAAAGCTGTATTGCTCGTTGGACGAATGCCTACGGGTAAAATAGTAGGCAATCGCCGTGATGAGGAACGCGGTCACGTGCGTGCTCATGTGCCACCCGTCGGCCAGCAGCGCCATGGAGTGAGAAAGAACGCCGGCCGTAATTTCGACCACCATCATCACGCCGGTAATGGCAATCACGATATGGGTACGGCGTTCGCCTTTCGTGAAGTCGCTCACGAAATCGTGCGAATGCCGAAAACGGGAATGTTCGGCCCGATTCATCGGAGCAAAAGATACCGTGATTATGAAAACGTCAGGTTAAAAATCGTAGGCCACGGTGCCGTAGAAGCCGCGACGCGGGCCGAACTGGGGCGCGTGCACGCCGATGCCGCTGCCGTCGCGCAGCTCGTAGACTTCGTCGAACAGATTCACGATGTCGAAACGGATCTTAAAGCTTCCGGGGATCTGTGGAATTTTTAGATTGCGCTGCAGGGATAGGTTGACCGTTCCATAATCAGGAACGCTTTTGGTGTTGACGAAGCCCCTTCGAAGTCCGCTTCCATAAAGCATATCGGCCGACGCTTTCCAGTCGTTCCAAGTGTAAGAAGCGCCAGCCGAGGCGGTGATACGCTGGTCGTGGTCGAGAAAAATCCAATGTTTTTTGACGAAGGCGTAATCTTCCGGGCTAAAGAGGAACTGCGAGGAACTCCAGTGCGTGCCGCGCGCCCATCCCCATGCCAAATTTCCGTAGGCGGAGAATGGGCCGTGGTCGTAGTTGGTGGTGAATTCGCCGCCGTAAATGCGGCCGCGTTTGTAATTGAACGACGATTGAATCAGCGCCGCTCCAAACTGGCCTTCGTCGAGAGTGGAATGCGAGCTTTTGTAGAAAGCGTCGAGGCCGACATTCCATCCCTCCATGATTTTCTGCGTAACGCCGCCGTCAAAGTAATGGGCGCGCTCGGCACTAATGGGCGAATCCTTTGTGATGGCCGATTCGTTGGTCGTCCCTGCAAATTTGGCGACCGTACTTTGCGGGACCGCTTCCAACGGCGGTGGGGTAAAGTAACGCGCGTAGCCAACATGAAGCGTGGTCAAGTCCCAGGGTTTGTAAACCACGTTGATTCGCGGACTGAACTGGTTCTCATCCGAAAACGCGTTTACGAAATCCAAGCGCCCGCCAAAGTTGACGGTGACTTGTTCGAGCGGTTTCCATTCGTCCTGCAAATAAAAGCCG
Source organism: Chthoniobacterales bacterium (assembly GCA_035603575.1). Taxonomy (GTDB): domain Bacteria; phylum Verrucomicrobiota; class Verrucomicrobiia; order Chthoniobacterales; family UBA10450; genus AV40. Next base: position 3,989 of record DATNKD010000171.1, on the reverse strand, counting down.
TAGAAGTAGCCGTATTTGTCGTGATTATCGACGATGCGCATCGGAGTTGTGCTGGTTTTGCCATTGGCATCGACCTTGAAAACCAAGGTGGTGGTATCGACGGTGGCGTATTGTTCGGTGAAAATAAGACCGCCGCGAAGAGTGTGCTCGTCGTTGAGTTTGTAGCTGGAATCGAACTCGGCACCATTGGAGAGGATGTCGCGATCGACGCGCGAGGCCACGCCGTTGAAAATGAGGTCGCCCACATTGTCGGGACGAAAAAGGATCGAGCTGTAACGATTGAAGATCGACGCTTGGAAATTGAAATCGCCGGCATTCTTTTGATACGTCAGAATCTCGTAAGCGTTATCTTCCGCTTGGTTTTCATCCAGCTTCGCCGAATTGAAATTCGTTCTACCCATGTCATTGAACATCGGCGTCTGGCCGGGATTATTCGGGATTTGAAAATCGTTGTGATTGTCGCCGACGAGCAACGTGTACCGGCTCGTGTCGTCGATGATGTAAGACAAATAGGCGAACTCCTTGAATTGATCGGTGTTGTCGTGAATCGGGCTGGTGCTGCCGGTGGGATTTTCGATGCCGATGCCGTTGTGCAAATAACTTTGGGTAACGTAATAGCTGAGTTTCCCGGTCACGCCGCCGCGCTCGAGGCTTTCCATGAAGGTGTCGAAACTTCCGACATAGATGGAAGCTTCGCTACCGATGAAAGCCGCGCCGTTTTTGGTGTGAATGTCGATCACGCCGGTTTCTCGAAAACCAAACTGGGCCGGAAGCGCACCGGTCATGAGCGAGATGTTATCGGCAAAGCGCGTCGCTAATTCCGGCCCAAAACCGGGAATGCTTTCTGGCAAAAGCACGTCGTCGATCCTGTATTGCAAATTTGCGTGCTCGCCCCGGACGTGGAGTTGGCCAAATGAATCCTGGGCCACAGCCGGAAAACGCAGAACGGTTTGATTGAATGGTGCGTTTTCGCCTTGCGCCTGCGAATCGAGCCGGTCAGGCCCGATGGTGTAACGCGTCGCACCGAGACTCGGGACGATCGCTTCTCGCGAGACGTCGAGTTCCTGGCTCGTTACGGTCACTTGTTCGGCCTGGGCCGTTTTCGGACTCGGCGAAGGCGACGCCGCCGGAGTTGCAGTTGAAGCCGCCGGTGTGGAGACAACTTCCTGTGCGGTCGCGATGTTCGCCATCAGGAACAGCGCGCCGAATATAATTGGAAATTTTTTCATGAAGTTTTTCTGTCGATTTAATTTTTCAAAGTGTGATTGGTTGTGGCGTTCGCGGTTTGGGCGAAGCCGGGTGAAGCGGCGCATCTGCACAAATGGGAACCGCGATTCAGGCGAAGTGGCCCAACGATTACTCCGCGTGCAAAACGCGGCTGAATTTGTGCTAAGCCAGCGCGGGCGGCGCGTGCTCGAAAACGCGAGCGAGAAGAAACAGCGACTCAACCCACTGCGGAGTTAGAGCGGGAATTGACGAAAATCGATCGCCGGGAGCTGGAACGCTGACCAGCGGAGCAGCTGAAGAATGATCGTAGCTTCCGGAGGCAACCATAGTGATCGCGCAAACGTGATCCCCTCGATTTGCGTCCGGATGAACGCGCTGATGCAATTGCGGCGAAGCGCTCAGCGCGACCGTCCAAAGAAAAGCTGTGCAAAGGAAAGTAGCGACGACGGCGCGGTCGCTCCTACTGCTTGTCATTGGAGGCGAGCTTCTGTCTGCCTAACGAAGTTCGCAACAACTTTTTTGCCGGTCACTTGGCCGAATCTGTCGTCTTCTCGGTTTTGTCGCCCCACAAATGAAAAGTGTAAGTGAACACGATGTAGCCAAAAACGTCGTGTCTTGGTCCGTTGCTGACGTATAGCGCGGGGTTGAATTGAAAGTCGCGGGTCAAATTGCAGGTGAACCCGATCGTGGATGAATTTTCCGAGCCACTCTGCCAATCGACCTGGACGCGCCAGGTTTGATTAAAGTCGTAGGCATAACCGAGGATCGCTTCGTTCTTATAGCCTGCATGAGTTGCGCCGATTATCACTTTATGATGCTCGGTGTAGTAACCCGCTTCGATGAAAGGCTGGGGATCGACATTGCTGTGCGGAGACCAGTTGACAAAACCGACCGACAAAAGATAGGGCTGTTTCGTGAGCAAGCCGATCTCGGTCGCAAAAATCAGTTCGTTTGGATCGAAGCCTTTAAAGACGGCTACTTCCGCCCAATTACTCAATCCCAATTCGGTCTGGATCTCGTAAGGATTGGCAATCCGTTTGTCCTGAATCTGGAGACTCAAAGAGAAATCACCTTCCGGTTGGAGATCTGGCGTGGTGATCTGGTTCAGCCCTTTGGTGGTCGCGAATGATGAAGCGCAAATGAAAATGGCGGCGAAGGCAGCGAGGAGATTGTCGATCTTCGCGTGTGTCCGCATTGCTCAACAATTATCGCCGCCAATGCGCGAGTCGAGCGCAGATGTTTTCGATTACACTGCGCGCTGACCAAGCCATTGCACCGCCAGCCGCGCGACTTGCCGCGCGTTTTTGAGTTTCAGCTTTTCTTTAATGTTGGTGCGATGTGTCTCGACAGTTTTCGGGCTGACGCCGAGCGCGTCGGAAATTTCGCGAACTTCGTGGCCTTTGCCGATCAGCTCGAAGATTTCGAATTCGCGGTCGGTCAAAAGACTCACCGGATCGGCGGTCGAAGGCGTTTGCCCGTCGGGGCCGTTATGCTGGAGTTGCGCTGCGATCACTGGGCTAAGATAACGTCGCCCGTTTAGTGCCTCTCGAAGCGCAGCGGCGATGTTGTCGATCGCGTCCTGTTTCACAATGTAACCCATTGCGCCTGCCCGGAGCGCGCGCGTCGCATAAAGCGCTTCTTCGTGCATGGAAAGAATCAGGACCGGCATCTGGTGAAACTCTGCGCGAACCGTTTTGGTCAATTCGATTCCGCTCGTTCCCGGCAAACCGATATCGACGATGACGAGATCGGGTTTGAGCTGTCGAATCAGCGCTATCGCATCAACCGCTGTGCTCGCCTCGCCGCAGACAACGAATTCTTCTTTCGAATCAATCAGGCGCACGAGCCCCTTGCGTAAAACGGGATGATCGTCCACCAAAAGAACGCGTTTTTTATTTTGACGAGCGTGCTTTGCGGACATCTCAGGCCGCCTGGCCTTCCAACCATTGCACGGCAAAGCGAGTGACCTGGCGGGCGTTCTTCAAATTCAATTTCTCTTTGATGTGCGCGCGATGGGTCTCGACTGTCTTCGCGCTGATGTGCAGCGCACGCGAGATCTCGTGGACGTCGCGGCCTTTCCCGATCAATTCAAGAATCTCCAGCTCGCGATCGCTCAATTTGTCGGTCGGATTGGCCTGGTTACTTCCGCTTGCGAAATTGGTGATCAGTTTCGCCGACATGTCGTGGCTGAGAAATGGCTTGCCGGCGAGCACTTCGCGAATCGCGTTGATGACATTTTCGAGCGCCTCCTGTTTCATGACGTAACCTTGCGCGCCCGCCCGCAGCGCGCGCAAAGCGTAGAGCGATTCATCGTGCATCGAGAGGATAAGCACGGGCAGCTTTTGAAATTCGGCGCGGATGTTTTTGATCAGCTCGATGCCGTTGGCGCCCGGCAGGCTAAGATCGACAACGACCAAATCGGGTTTCAACCGGCGAATGACGGTCATGCCTTCGGCCGCGTCGCCGGCCTCACCGCAAATGTTGAAACCATCTGCCGAGCTATTGATCAACTGCTCGAGCCCTTTTCGAAATAGTGGATGATCGTCAACAATGACGATGCGCTTTGCCTTGTCCGGTTTGGAGCCAGGCTTCGGACTTTCTTTTACCGCGGTGGCGCTCCTCATTTGATCACCGACAACGGCAGATAACACGCGACGCGCGATCCGCCTTTCTTGCGAGACTCGAATTCCAGGCGCGCGCCGATCGATTGTGCCCGGTATTGCATAATGTGAAAACCCAGGCCCTGGCCGGCCTTTGGTTTC
>DATNKD010000170.1:0-10780 GCA_035603575.1 Chthoniobacterales bacterium | reverse complement strand
GGCTTGAGCGAGGCGCAGGCGATGAGCTTGAGCGTAAACGGCTTCGTTAACGACCTCGTCCGCCAGTTTCCGATGGAATACTCGGTCGAACTGAAACGATTGATCGAGCTCGAGATGGAAGGCTCGGTCGGATAATTTTTTCCGTAGACAAGATCGACATCGGCGGTCTGCGGACCGCCGTTTCCATCTAAGATCGACAATGTCCTCAATCGCTCATGATGAAACCGTAAGCTCGAAAGAAATCCTTTCGGGTCCGATTGAGTCGCGCGATTTGCCCGATTGGTTTCGGGAACAACAAGCCTCCGCCTGGGAAAAATTCGAATCGATCTCGCGGCCGACCCGCAAAGATCAGCCCTGGCGTTTTTCCAATGTCGATCTGCTCGATCTCGCGTCATTCAAGTTTAGCCCCGCGCTTTCGGATGATGATCGCGCCAATGTTTTGAAGTATTCGCGCGGCCTTGACGAATTCGCGGCGCGCCTGATTTTTGCCGGCGATCAGCTCATCGAACGCAATGTCGTTTCCGACGACCTGAAGAAGCGCGGTGTGATTTTCCAGCCGCTCGAACGCGCGATGGTCGAGCACGCCGATCTTTTCCAAAAATATTTCATGTCGCAACCGGCGGTTTTGGGCTCGGCCAAGTTCGCGGCGCTGCACAAAGCACTGGTCTCGAACGGAACATTTCTGTTCGTTCCGCGCGGGGTCGAGATCGAACAGCCGATCGAGATCTTTCACTGGTTGCGCGGCGAAGGTGTCTCCGTCTTTCCGCATCTGTTGCTTATCACTGACGAATTGGCCAAGGTTACCGTCGTAGAACATTTCAGCTCCTGCGACGTGCGCGCGACCGGCTTCGCTTGCGGCGTAAACGACTTGATCGCCGGCCCGGGGGCCAAAGTCACTTACGTTTGCGCGCAAAACTGGGGAGAGAACGTCGTCGCTCTGCAAATGAACACGACCACGGTCGATCACGACGCGTCGGCGATGAGTTTGAATCTGAATCTCGGTTCCAGGTATTCGCGGTTCGAAAGTCTCAGCCGGCTCGTCGGCGAAGGTTCGCGCAGCGATCTGCTTGCCGTCGCGGTTGCGACGAACGAGCAGGAATTCGACGCGCGGACGTTGCAAGACCACATCTCGCCGCATACCGCCAGCGATCTGCTTTACAAAAATGCGCTCGACGATCGCGCCCGTTGCACGTTCGGCGGATTGATCCGGGTCGAACCACACGCGCATTTCACCGATGCCTATCAAAAAGTTCGCAACCTTCTTTTAAGCGACGACTCTGAGGCGAACTCAATGCCCGGTTTGGAAATTCTTGCCGACAACGTCCGTTGTACCCACGGCGCCACCTCCGGACAGATCAACGAAGACGAGATGTTTTATCTCCATTCGCGTGGCATCCCGACAAAAATCGCCCAACGCCTCATCGTCGCCGGGTTCTTGAACGAAGTGATTCAACGGCTGGATCAACCGGCCATAGCCGAGCATTTGCGAAGTTTGATTGATCGAAAATTTGCGCGGTAACTGGCGGCTCCGCTGTTCAGAGAATTCTTTTGCATCGCCGGTTGGGGGTGTTGTATTTTGGTTCCCCTTTTCAACTGTCATGGATGTAAGCGGACATATCGGTGCAATCTTGAACCAGAAGAGCGGCGACGTTTTCTCGATCGCGCCGGACGCGACGGTGTTCAAGGCGATCGAAATGATGGCGGACAAGAACGTCGGTGCGCTGCTCGTGATGAAAGGCGAAAACCTGGTCGGAATTATCTCCGAGCGCGATTACACACGAAAAGTTTTTATCCGCGGCAAATCTTCCAAGGAGACCCGGGTTGATGAAATCATGTCGTCGAACGTTTCGACAACGAAGCCGGGAGAAAGCGTTGATGAATGTCTGCGCTTAATGACCGAGAAGCACATTCGTCACCTCCCCGTAGTCGAGGGCGGTAAAGTGATCGGGATTATTTCTATCGGCGATCTCGTCAAACACGTGATCTCTTGCCAAAGCGCAACCATCGCGCATTTGGAGAGTTACATCAGCGGCGGATACAGCGGTTGACTGTTGTATCGGCGCTCTGAGCGTCGCATGATTCGTCCGACGGTCATAGACCGTCGCTACAGTTTCCAGACGGTTTTCCCGCCGACAATCGTTCGCACGGCGCGGCCTTTTAATTTCCAGCCGTCGAACGGGGAGTTGCGCGATAGCGATTGGAACTGATCGGTCCTGACCGTCCATTCCAAGTCTGGATCGATCAAGGTCACGTCGGCCGGCGCGCCAACTGACAATGTGCCGGCCTCGAGTTTAAGAAGTTTCGCCGGCTCGACCGTGTATAGCTCGATCAAGCGCATGATGTCGATCTTGTGGTGCTTGTGCACGAGCTGATCGATGAAAATTCCGAGCTCGGTTTCCAGCCCAACAATCCCAAAGGGCGCCTGATCGAACTCGACTTCTTTTTCGAACCCGGCATGCGGGGCGTGATCCGAACACAGAATCGACAGCGTGCCGTCGGCAATTCCTTCCAAGATTGCATCGACATCGGCCTTTGACCGCAATGGCGGGTTCATTTTGTAATTCGTGTCGAAATTTTGAATCGCTTCGTCGGTTAGCGCGATGTGGTGCGGACAAACTTCGCCGCTAATTTTGATAACGCGCGCACGGGCCTCGCGGATCAAACGAACACTTCCGGCAGCACTCACGTGCTGACAGTGGATATGATGATTGCAAAGCTCTGCCAGTAAAATATTCCGCATCACGATCGCTTCTTCGCCCGCAGCCGGCCAGCCGGGCAAACCGAGTAGCGTGCTCCAGTAGCCTTCGTTGACCACGCCGTTGCCGACCAGATTGTAATCCTGGCAATGATCGAGCACCGGCAATCCGACCATCCGCGCATACTCGACCGCGCGCCGCATCAATTCGTGGTTTTGCACACAATGACCGTCATCGGTGATTGCGACTACGCCGGCCTGCCCTAACGAACCGATCGGAGCGAGCTCTTCGCCCGCGATGTTCTTCGAGATCGCGCCGGTCGGTAGAACATTCACACACGCGGTTTCCTTCGCGCGATCTTTGATCCAGGCGATCGTCGCCGGATTATCCGCTGCGGGCGCAGTGTTCGGCATGCAAACAATCGTGGTAAATCCACCCGCCGCGGCGGCGCGCGCGCCCGATTCAATCGTTTCCTTGTGACCGAACCCTGGCTCGCGCAGATGGACGTGCATGTCGATCAAGCCTGGCGCGACGATCAATCCTTTTGCATCGATCGTTTCCGCCTTTTGATTCTTGATCGCTGATTTGTCCGCGATCTTTCCATCGACAATGACAAGATCGAAAATCTCGTCGCGCTTGTTCGCCGGATCGATGATGCGGCCATTGCGAATAACGGTCGCGCTCATGTGGCGATTCCTCCGCAGAGATAAAGGACAGCCATCCGGACGGCGAGGCCGTTGGTGACCTGAGCTAGAATCACGCTCTGCAAACCATCGGCGACTTCGCTGTCGATCTCGACGCCGCGATTGATTGGGCCCGGATGCATCACCAGGCAATCCGGCTTTAATGATTTCGCGCGCTCTTTTGTTAACCCGAACAGCGTTGTGTATTCGCCGATCCCCGGGAAATATTCCTTACGCTGACGCTCGTGCTGGATCCGCAACAGATTCACCACGTCGGCATCTGGCAGCACTTTGTCGATCTGGTTTGAAACGGTGACACCGAGTTTTTCGAACTCCCGCGGGACGAGCGTGCTCGGTCCGACGAGCGTGACTCGCGCGCCGAGCTTCGTCAGGCCGAAAATGTTCGAGCGCGCGACACGGCTGAAGAGAATGTCTCCCACAATGACGACATGGAGGTTGTCGATCTTACCGCGTTTCTCGCGGATCGTGTAGATATCGAGCAGCCCTTGAGTGGGATGCTCGTGCGCGCCGTCACCGGCGTTGATCACGCTCGATTTTAATCGCTCCGCCAGAAATTGCGGCGCGCCGGCGGAACTGTGGCGCAAGACGAGAATGTCGGCATGCAGCGCCTCGAGGTTGCGAGCGGTGTCTTTGAGCGTTTCGCCTTTGGTCAGACTGGACGTCGTCGCGGAAATGTTGATCACGTCGGCGCTCAAGCGGTGCGCGGCCAGCTCGAACGAGGTGCGCGTGCGCGTGCTTGGTTCGACAAAGAAGTTGACCAGCGTTTTGCCCCGGAGCGCCGGAACTTTTTTGATCTCGCGAGTGCCGACTTGTTTGAAGGCGTCTGCGGTTTCGAGAATGAAATTGATCTCGTCCGCGGAAAGCTCGCGAAGCCCGAGCAAATCTTTGCGGTTCCAATTTGGGCTCATTCTTTAAACAACCAGACCGCGTCTGGTTCCTTGTCGACGTTTTGGAGACGGACTTGGATTTGTTCGCGCGTCGCGGTCGGCAAATTTTTGCCGACGTAATCGGCGCGAATTGGCAACTCGCGATGGCCGCGGTCAACCAGCGCGGCGAGTTGAATCCGCGCCGGCCGGCCAAAAGAGCTGATCGCGTCCATCGCGGCGCGCGCGGTGCGACCCGTGAAAAGAACGTCATCGACAATGATGACCGTCCGATCCTCGAGCGGCAACGGCAGTTTGGACGCGTGCACCATCGGCAACTCCGCGCGCGTGCCGACGTCGTCGCGATGCATCGCCACGTCGATCGTGCCCGTCTCGACGTCGATCTTGGCGACTTCGCGGATGAATTCCGCCAGCCGGCGCGCTATCTCCACGCCGCGCAATGGAATTCCGGCGAGCACGACCGATTTCAAATCGGCGTTTTGCTCAATAATTTCGTGGGCGATCCGCTGCAGCGCGCGTCGGATCGCTCCCGCGTCCATGATCGGGACGCCCGAATTATGTTTTTTGTTGTCCATCTGCATCCTTGGCGACCTCGCAGGATCGCTTTAAAGGAGCCGAAAATAAGTCAGGAGGCTGCCTTTTCCGTGCGAGCCTCCTTCATTCGCCGCTCCCGCCAATGGGAGCGATGTTTCACGATCCAATCGAGAAGCGCTTTTTCAAAGCCGATGTCTTCGCCGGCTTTTTCGCTCTCGATCCACTTATGCTTTAAAATCTCTTCGCGCTCGGCCAGGAACTCCTTGTAGAGCACAGAGTTCTTAACGAACTGCGATTTGTCGTTCTCTGCCTCCGCAACCGGCATGTCGACAGCTTTTTCCATAAAAACGAGAATCAGTCAATACAAAGTGAATAACTCGTTGGCAAGGTATGACGTAGCATCAGCCATACCTATTTAATCTCAGCGACCTAATGCATTAGGTCAACGCCTCGCGAATGCGGCGCGCGACGTTCGTAAACTCCACCGCCGCTGGTGATTGTCGATCTTGCGCAACAATTGGCTGTCCACGGTCGCCCGCTTCACGAGTTGCGATGTCGATCGGGATCTGGCCAAGCAGCGGAACCCGGAGGCGCTTCGCTTCGCGTTCGCCGCCGCCGCTGCCGAAAATGTCGTATCGCTTGTTATCTGAAGGCGAAACGAAATAGCTCATGTTTTCAACCAGCCCGAGCACGGGCACATTGACCTTCTCAAACATCGTCGCGGCCTTGCGCGCATCGATCAGCGCCACTTCCTGTGGCGTGGTGACGATGATGGCGCCGGAAAGTGCGACTGTTTGCACGATCGTGAGTTGAATGTCGCCGGTGCCCGGCGGCAGATCGAGAACTAGAAAATCGAGCTCGCCCCAATCGACCTGACGTAAAAATTGTTGAGTGTAACGCGTCACCATCGGCCCACGCAAAATGGCCGGCGACGCGTCGTCGAGCAAAAAGCCCATCGACATCAACTTGAGATTGTACTGTTCGATCGGGACGATTTTGTTTTCGTCGGTCGCGGTTGGTCGTTCGCGCGTGCCGAACATCAAGGAAATGCTTGGACCGTAAATGTCGCAGTCGCACAGACCGACGCGCGCCTTCGTTTGTTCAAGCGCGACGGCGAGATTTGCCGCGACGGTAGATTTTCCAACGCCACCTTTGCCACTCGCAACTGCAATGACATGCTTTATTCCCGGAATTTGGGTGGCGCCGACACTCGCGCCCGCGCCGGCCGGTGGCGCGTGGATATCGATCAACACTTTTGCGCTGCGAACACCATTGAGCTCACCCAGGATCCTTTCGGCATCGTTTTTAATTGTCGCGGGAATGTTGGGATCATTGGTGGCGAGGGCGAGCTGCACTTTGACTTCACCGCGATCAATCTGGACACCTTTAACGAGACCGAACGACACAATGTCGCGACTAAATCCAGGATAACGGACCGAGCGCAGCGCATCGCGAACCTGCTCTTCTGAAATCGACATCCCTGAAACTTAAGCCGCGGCCAAGGTCAGTAAAGACGAGTCGTTCTTCTTTGCTTGAAAAGGTCACGCATTGTGGACAACATCGCGGCATGAAGAAACAAATCTCTCTCCGAATTGTTCTCGCTGGAACTGCGCTCGCGCTCCTTGGGGGATGCGCCATGTTCGAACGGACCGGACAATCCGCAGTGGTCGGAACTTGGACCAACTCGCTCGGCACAGTTTGGGCGATCAAGGCCGATGGCACATTTGAGGTCGATCTTAAGCATCATGGCAAACGCGACGCGTGGGGCACCTATACCGTGCAAGGCGATCAAATTACGATTCAGCGCACCGGCGGACTGAACCCGAAAGGTTGTAACGGTCCCGGCGTTTACAAATTTAATCGAACGGACGACACGCTGCAGTTCACGTTGGTGAGCGACAAGTGCAAGCTGCGCGAGAAAAATGTTCTGCAGCCGTGGAAGCCTTGGAAAAAGAAATAACTCCCGCGGCTTAACAGCGCTGCCGAAGAGCGCGGTTTCTGGATTCGGTCCCCGCTACATCACTTTCTTTCCGATTGATATGCCGATGATGAAGAAGATCAGGCATACGACGAGGAACAGGAAGAAGAGAAATTTGGCGATGCCGGCCGCAGGCGAAGCGATTCCGGTGAATCCGAAAAGCGCCGCCACGAGCGCGATAACGAGAAAAATAGCAGCCCACTTTAACATTTTGATTACCTCCTAAGGCTAATTCGTCGGAGCCGGGGCGATCGCGCGCCACAAGATGTCGATCTTGCGAATTACTTGTGCACCCCGTTAGGGAAGAAGATTCGTTCGCGCTCGATGTCGGCGCCCCGACCGGAAAAGAAATCCCGCAGCTCCGACGTCAGGTAATCGCCATTTGGGAGTGGATTAAGCGTTAGATAAATTTTCCCGCCGGGCGCGAGCCGTAACTGCAGATCACGCAGTAGGAAATCCCATTCGCCTGGTCCCCACCGCGAGTTCGTCGCCCGATAGCGATCAAAACCGATCGAAAACGCGGTGATCCATTCGAATTGCTGGTGAAGATTTGGGAGCGTTTCGAACGGTTGGATCCTGAAAACCGAACGCGGCACATCAAAAACTTCGAGCAATTCCTTGAAAAGTGGCGATTCGTCGACGTCGAGCCCAAGAACCGAATGACCGAACCGTTTCAGAATAAATAAAAAAAAACCGCCCCCGCAGCCGAGATCGAGCACGCGCTGGGGCGGAGAACGATGAAGTTTCAAATCCTGGACTCGCTCGCGATTGACTCGCAACCATTGTTCGACATCGGCATATTTCTCGCCAGGGTAACGTTTTTGGATTTCGGCGATCTGGTTTTGATCGACGCCAGCGAGAACGGGCCCAAGCGGAAGGCGAAAAAGCGAACGCTGCGCCCTGCGCCAGCCGCGGCGGTAGGTTTCCCGACGCACGAGTTTCGCGAGTTTCCGGCGCAGCTTCATGTCAGCGCCCCTGCGATCTCACACAGCAGCCCGGGTCCGCGATAAATCAGGCCGGTGTAAATTTGGAGAAGTTGCGCACCGGCTCCGATTTTTTCGCGCGCGGAGTCGGCGTCCATAATTCCGCCGGAGGCGGTGACAGGGATTGTCGATCTTGCAACGATCTGTCGAATCAGCGCCGTTGATTTCTCGCGCAACGGTGCGCCGCTCAACCCGCCCTGCTCGTCTTGCCCAGCCGGAATCGACGAATGATCGATTGTTGTATTGGTAGCGATAATCCCGGCGATCTTGTTCGCTTCGCATATTGAAACGATTTGGTCGAGTTCGGCGGGTGCCAAATCCGGCGCAATTTTCACCATGATCGGCTTGCGGGTGATGAGGTTTTTTGCGGCGATGGCCGAGAGCAATTCCGAAAGAGCATCCGGCCCCTGCAGTTCGCGCAATCCCGGTGTATTTGGCGAACTGACATTGAGCACGATGTAATCGGCGAATTCGCGCACGAGCCGAAACGAATAGAGGTAATCTGCAATTGCGTCGCTGAGCGGCGTGCTCATCGATTTTCCAATATTGATTCCGACCGGCACTTCCGGCCAACGACCAGTTCGCTGCAATTTGCTCAGTCGCAGCGCAATCGCGTCGGCGCCGTCGTTGTTGAACCCGAGACGGTTGATCAACGCGTTTTGTTCGGGGAAGCGAAAAATTCGCGGCTTTGGATTACCAGGCTGCGCTTTTGCCGTGACCGTGCCGATCTCAATGAAACCAAATCCGAGTGCCGCCCATGCCGGCAACGCGACGCCGTTTTTATCGAGACCGGCGGCAAGGCCAATTGGGTTTCGAAAATTCAGACCGAAAAGTTTTTTCGGGGTGGCCGGCGGCTGAAAAAAGTTCAGGGCGCGCAGGGCAGGATCGACATGTGAGGCTGCGTGCAAACTTCCGATTGTGAGCCGATGGGCGGTTTCGGCATCAATTGAAAAGAGAAGCGGCCTAACGAATCGCTCGTAGGCGTTGTTCATTTGCCGATGCAGAATTGGCCGAAGACGGAATCCAGAATTTGTTCGACGCCGACCGTGCCGATGACTTCGCCCACCGCCCGGAGAGCGTCATTGAGGTCCAAGGCGATATATTCAGGGGATTTTGTGTCCTGCATCGTCTTGCGCGCGCGATCGCAGGCTTCCAGGGCGCGCCGCAGACAATCGCGATGGCGGAGGTTGATCGCCAGGGTATTCTCGGGCCGCAAATTTCGATTGCCGATGCGAAAAAGAATTTCGCTTTCGAGGGCATTCAGACCGTCGCCGGTTGCGCACGAGATCCGAAGTGCGTTGCAATTTTTCCAGTCGCCATGCTCCGGTAGATCGCTCTTATTCAGGACCAAAATTTCGTTCCCATTCTTCATGCTCTGATCGAAATGCCCCGGCGCCGACGCATTTCGATCGACAATGTGCAGGCGCAGATCAGCCTTTTGCAGTGAACGTTCGGTGCGCGCGATCCCTTCGCGTTCAATTTCGGATGTCGATGTTCGGAGGCCGGCGGTATCGAGCAAACGAACCGGAACTCCGCGCAGATTGACGGTTTCTTCAATTGTATCCCGCGTTGTGCCGTGTGCCTCGCTCACAATCACGCGTTCGTAACCCAGAAGACGATTGAGCAAACTCGATTTGCCGGCGTTCGTCGCGCCATAGATCACCACCCGAACGCCTTCCCGCAAAATGCGACCCTGATCCGCGCTAGCAAGAAGCGCGGCAATTTGTTCGCGAAGTGACTCGAGGCGCGCGAGCAACGTGTCACCTTCGTCCGGCGCGATTCCTTCCTCTGAAAAGTCGATTGAGGCTTCGATGTGGGCGAGAAGATCGATAAGAGCGCTGCGAATGCTTTGAATTTTTTCACCCAGCTTGCCTTCCAACTGCTCGGTGGCCGAGCGCAACGCGAGATCCGTGCGGGCCCGAATCAAGTCGATCACGGCTTCGGCTTGGGTCAGATCCATTTTGCCGTTCAGAAAAGCGCGCTCGGTAAATTCTCCGGGGCGCGCACCACGCGCGCCCGCGCGCAAGCAAGCTTCGAGAACTTTCGCCGTCACCAGCGTCCCACCGTGGCAGCTAACCTCGACAATGTCCTCGCCCGTGTAACTAGCAGGCGCGCGATGGACCGAAATCATCACTTCGTCGATCAAGCCGCCTGATTTAGTGATGATCTCACCGAGATGCTGAACGTGGGAAACAAAGCGCGAGGGGGATTCCTTGCCGCGAAAAATTTGATCCGCGATTCGGATTGCATCCGGACCGGAGATTCGGACCAGCGCGATGGCGCCTTCGCCAGCGGGCGTCGAGATCGCGGCGATGGTGTCGCCGGGAATCAGTTCCGAATCCCGCTTTACACCGGATGTCGACCTTACGAGAGCACGTTCTTCAACGCTGTGATGCATTTTTTGTTTTGCTCCATTGTTCCCACGGTGATGCGCAACCATTCCGACAAGTTATAGCCCTTCAATGGGCGAACGATGATTTTCATGGCCAGCAGTTTTTTGAAAACCGCCGGACCGTCGCCCACATTGACGAAAACAAAATTGCCCGCGCTTGGATTAAATTTCAATTTCATCGCGCGAAATTCGTTTTCCAAATAAGGGCGACCGCTATCGACCACGCGCTTGGTTTTACGCAAATGTTCGTCGTCGGTGAGAGCGGCCAGCGCGCCGACTTGAGCGATGCCATTAACGTTGAAAGGTTGTCTGGTTTTCTGAAGAACCTCGATCAGTTCTGGTCGCGCGATTCCATAGCCCACGCGCAGACTGGCCAAGCCATGAATTTTCGAAAACGTGCGCAAAACGACAACATTTCGACCGTCGCGAACGTGTCGAAGTGTATCGGGTGGGTCGTCTAGAAATTCAAAGTAGGCTTCATCCAAAACAGTGATAACCTCTTCCGGCACACGGACAATGAAGTCCGCGATCTTTTCCTGGGCAATGAGCGTGCCGGTTGGATTGTTTGGATTGGCGATAAAGATGATTTTCGTTTTGGGCGTAATTGCG
>DATNKD010000169.1:0-5412 GCA_035603575.1 Chthoniobacterales bacterium | reverse complement strand
GCCAGCGCCAGATTTCCACCAACGATCGAATTAATAAAACGCTTGTTCGCATACCACGCGACGCGCTGACCTTCGTAGATCGCGGGAAAGGGGAGGATTTCCCGCACAACACCGGCCCCATCGCGACGGAATGCGATTTTGTCCGGCCCGTCGATCTCGCTGTAAACGAGCGGAGCGATCTCCCGCCATTTCTTCACCGCACCTCGCTGGTTTTTCACTCCTTCGATCGTCAGAACGCCGTCCTTATCGCTGCTCACGCTGAATTGACCAAGCAACGCAAGTGATCTTAGAAACGTTGTTTCTCCACGGCGCGTTCCCTCGTAGACACCGCTGACCGCGCGTCCGTCCATTTTTGAGGTATTTGGATCGACATCGACCTTCGGCTCGCTCGGATTTGGGAAATAGCGATTCACAAAAGCGCGTTGCACTTCACCCCGGCCACCACCGATGTTTTTTCCAGCGCTATTGTAGGAAATGAAATAGCTAAGGTGCGCGTCCGGAACGAGGACCATGTCGCTGTGAAACCAAAGGGTGTCACCGCCGTGACCAATGATGTGTTGACCGTTCATCGAATATTCCATGAAGGTGATGCCCAATCCGTTGAGCATTGGATGCAATTCAAATTGGCGCGTCTCCATTTGCCGCACTGTTTCTGGTTTTAGAATGGCCACGCCGTCAACGGTTCCATCTTGAAGAAACGCGAGCATGAAACGCGTCATGTCCGCGGCCGAAGTGGTGAGCGCACCGGCGGGCGCTGCTTGCACGAATTCGAAATCGCGCGGTTTCTTGGCGGCGTTGAGATACCCTTGCGACATCTGCGGGGCGAGTGCGAGAGGCAGCGGCTGATCAAACGTCGAATTGGTCATGCGCAGCGGCTTCAAAACGTGATTGTCAATGTAGCGTTCGAATTTCTCACCACTCGCACGCTCGACGATGTATCCGGCCAGACTGAATCCGTAATTGGAATAGGAAGGGATCTTGCCCGGCGGAAAAATGCGCTGTGGCATTTGATTCACGAGATACGTACGCAGCGGCTTCATGTCGCTTTCGTGCGTCACGAACAGATTCTTCAATGCTTCCTCGAATCCCGCCGTGTGCGTGAGCAATCGTCGCAGCGTGACCGGCTCCGGATACGTTTTCGGAATCGCGAAATCCAGGTAATCGTTTACGTCGCGGTCGAGATCGAGCTTGCCTTGCTCGACCAACTGCATCACCGCCGTCGCGGTGAATAATTTCGAGATCGAGCCCGGACGAAATAATGTTCGATCAGCCAGCACCGGTTTCTTCGCGGCGAAATCGGCGTAGCCGTAACCTTTTGTGAAAAGCACCTGACCATCCTTAACAACCGCGACGACGGCGCCGGCGATGTCGCGATTCTGCAGTTGCGACGGAATCAGCGCGTCGAGGAACGTCTCGAAGTCCTGCCTCGTCAATGCGGGAGCGGGACTTGGCTGCGGCGCGACCGCTGGAACTTTCGCCGGGGGTGGAGAAGGTAGTGATATCAGCGGCGACGGCGCAGGACCCTGCGCGTGCGCGCCTCTTGTCAGCGCCATGATTACCGCCGCGATCGCGTAGCGCCGCGAGATTAGCTTTTGCATAAAGCGGCGAGTCTGCCGTTGGCGTCAGCCGGTGACAAGGCTGCGCTTATATCGTGTCCTCGCCGCTCAGACGCGATCGAATGGTTTCGATCCGTTTTTGCAGCTTTTCGAAGTGCGAGCCCGACCAGTAAACCTGCCTGCAGCCGCGGCAGCGCTGGAATTGCTCATAATAGATCCTGGTCAATGGCTCGAGTTGATCAAAGACCTCGGCTTTCTTTGCCGGTTGAAGCAGGGCATTGCAGCGGAGGCAGCGGGAAAATGGCGTCAGAGCTGAGCCCAGATTAAATCGGCGCAAAACCGCCACGGTTTGCTTCAGCGGATTCTGTGAGCGCAAATAATGGCCGTGACGCACCGCGGCATGCATCAGGAGGCGCCGGTCGCGGGTGAGGAGAGCGCGATCTTCATCGCTTGCCGTCCTAACTAATTGTCGATCTTCGGCGGCGGGATCGTAGATGACGTCGATACCGAGTAGACGCAGATCTCGAACGAGTTTTCCAAGATGCCCGTCAGCGACAAACTTCTCGATATTGCGCACTTGCAATCGATCTTCTGGGAAAAGTGGGGAGCGTGTTTGGTTCGGTGGATAAACATCGACCTCAACATCTTGCGTTAAAATTGCGGCGAAAACGACCGCACCGCCGTTTACCAGAATCAAATCGACCTCGGTGTGCGGGACTCCGCAGGCTTCGATTACGTCCTTGATCGAGGTCTTTTCGGATAACTGGCGCTCGATCCTGGAAGCTTTCGATTTCAAAAAGAACGAAAGATCGCCGTGAAACGTCAGTCGAATCGCGAATGGAGTCATTTGCTCACCCGCGCGCTCGAGTAAGCGTATTCAAAAGTGGTGCCGCGCGGGCGGGCCATGAATTTTCCGGGCCCGAGCGGTTCGTCTTCGCCATAATAACAATCAAGCTG
This sequence comes from Chthoniobacterales bacterium, assembly GCA_035603575.1. GTDB lineage: Bacteria > Verrucomicrobiota > Verrucomicrobiia > Chthoniobacterales > UBA10450 > AV40. The sequence continues at coordinate 2,899 of DATNKD010000169.1, read as the reverse complement.
CCAGCGCCGCAAACCACCGCCGGTATCGACAATTTTCCAGCGGGTGCTGCCGAAGACACGCTCGACTTCGGGTGCCGAAGTTTCGAGCACAAGGCCGCGATGCAACGCGCCCTGCGTTTTCGCAGCGGCGGAAAACCGTGCGACCAGTGTGCCGCCGCCTCCGCTCGGCGCGGGCGAAAATCCATAGGAATCACCGCCATTGTACCGAATGTAGTTGTGACCGTTAACCGGCGTCGTGATTCGACCGAAACCCTCCTTTTTGACCGAGCGAAGAAAATCCCGCGGATAAGTTCGGCCGCGCAACCCCGGCTTTGTCACTCGAGTCGCATCAAAGCCGCGCTCGAAAGTAAAACCGGATTCCTTCGGCGTGTAATAAAGTGTGCAGACGATGAAGTATTCGCCGCCGTGACCCTGCGGCCGCCGCGCGAGTTTCTCGTTTTCGTACGCGAGACGTTGCACAACTTCTGGCCATGGAATGTCCGCGCGAGTCGCAGGCAAGATCGACAACGAACCGGCCGCGATCGCGCCGCTGATTACTCGCCGAAGAAATCGACGGCCGGTCCACCGAGCAAAATCTGGATCGGCAGCCTCTCGTGTTCGTATTCGTAAGGCGGTTGCTTCCACGCGAATGACTCCGGGTATAACTTTCGGATGCAGCGAATGATTTCAACGCCGGTTTGAAATGAGCGGAAAATGTTGCGGTCGAGCACGTGAATCTGCGCACCGCCGCAAAGCTCGCCGGCGAATTTATTGAACGTCGGCTGAAAATAATTTTCGCGAAAGAACGCGCCGGGGAGTTTCAGATCGTTCAGCTTGCGACAAATCTTTTCGGCGTCGATGAAGGGCGCGCCGAAAATTTCGAACGGCCTTGTCGTGCCGCGGCCTTCGGAAATGTTCGTTCCTTCGAGTAAACACATTCCTGGATAAACTGTCGCCGTCTCGAGCCTTGGCATGTTCGGCGAAGGCATGACCCACGGAAGTCCGGTTTGGTCGAACCACATCGGACGTTCCCAATTTTTCATCGGCAAGATCGACAATCGACATTTCGGAAAAGCTTCGTCACGAAACTGGCCGGCCAGTTCGCCGATCGTCCGGCCGTGGCGGACCGGAATCGGATGCATGCCAACGAACGATTCGTAGCCTTTCTCGATCGGCGGACCTTCGACTGTCACGCCGTTGATCGGATTCGGCCGGTCGAGAACGACAACACTCACGCCGCGTTTCTCGCATGCGCGCATGCAAAGATAGAGCGTCCAGATAAAAGTGTAATAGCGACTCCCGATGTCCTGAAGATCGACAACGAGAACATCGACATTCTGCAGCATTTCAGCGGTCGGCTCGCGATGTTCGCCGTAGAGACTGTAAACTGGAATATGCAATCGCGGATGTTCGTAACTCTTCCACTCGATCATGTTGTCCTGAGTTTGACCGAGGAATCCGTGTTGCGGGCCGAAAAGTGCGCGGAGCTGAAATAAAGATCCGCTCAATCGCTCCAGAACCCGCGACGCATGTTCAAGCGTTGAAGAAACAGAAGCTGGATGGAGCAATGCGCCGGTTCGCGCTCCGCGCAATTCCTTCGGCCAAAGGTCCTGGAGATGATCGAGTGGAAGTTGAACAGGCATGCGGTGTGGCTCGTGCGAAAGTGTTGTAGCGGCGTTTGTCTCAAACGCCGAACCAAAAATTGGCGCTCGCCGCGGCGAGCGCCTCTACAACTTTCTGCGCAAAGCGAAGATTGTCAGGACCGCGATGACTGTCATTCCCGCGCAGCCTTTCGCGAACAGCTCGCCGTGTCCGGCATAGAACGTTAGTTGTCGATCTTGTGGCACGTTGATCTCACCCGTCAGCACGCCTTCGTTGAAGGTGTTGCCGGTATCGTCCTGCAGAATCTGAGTGACCCGTCCGAACTCATTCACAAAACAAGTGACGCCAGTGTTGGCGGCGCGGACCATCGGCCGGCGATTCTCGACACAGCGAAAGATCGCGTTGGCGAGATGTTGGCGCGAACCGGACGAATGCAAAAACCAACCGTCGTTGGTCACATCGACCAGAAGATTCGCGCCGTTGACGACAAATCGCCGGACGAGATCGCCGACGGTGTCTTCGAAACAGATAAGCGGTGCGACGCGAACATCGCCGCTCGTCAGATCGAATACGGTGTGCTCAGTACCGGCGGTGAAGTCGCCCGGCACCCAGATGCCCGCGATCGCGGCAAAAGGCGGAAAAGAACGTCGCAGCGGAATGTATTCGCCGAACGGAACAAGATGCACTTTTCGGTACAATTGGCTTTCCCCGTTCGGCGAAACGAGCAGCGCCGCATTGTAGGCGCGATCTCCTTCTTCGTAATCCGCGCCAAACAGAAGGTCGGCTCCTGAGCGTTCCGCCAGAATAGCCGGGAGTTGGAGAGCTAACTTGTCGTAACTGACCCTTTGCGGAAACGAACCTTCGGGCCACACGATCAATTTGACTTCGGGTTGACGTTGAACGGCCAGCGCGCTGAGCTTGTCGCAAGTATCCAGGGCCTGCTCGGCAGGCAGCCCTTCGAGTTTTTGCATTTGCGAGACGTTGGTCTGGACCGCCGCCACGCGCACGGTTTTCGCAGGTGACGAATGCTGCACACGGTGCAGACCGAATGCGAGGAGCGCCACAATGCCGACCATCGTTAGTGTAAGATCGAAGTGCGGGCGCATTCGGTGCGTTCGTGCTTCGGCAAACAGACGCAGCGGTGTGGTGACGGCGATGATGTTCGCGAACGCGACCGCAAACGATAATCCGACCACACCCGTGAATTCAGCCACTTGAATCATCGGCCACTCGGCGTGGAGCGCGATTCCGAGACCGTTCCAGCCAAAACCGCTAAAGAGCCAACCGCGCGTCCATTCGTGCGTGACCCACGCGGATG
>DATNKD010000168.1:0-8663 GCA_035603575.1 Chthoniobacterales bacterium | reverse complement strand
GACGCGGTCACTAGCGTCCTCCAAACGAATCTCGGTGACACCAGCGGGTTCTACGTTTTCCCCAGCGGAGGACTCACTCCCGGGGCGACCAGAGAGCAAAAAGAAGCCGCGATGAAAAAGGCCGAAGAACAAATGGCCGCGGGCGCGGGCGGCGTGCTCATTTATCGTCCGAAACGCATATTCAACTTTCCCAAGCGGCTCGGAATTGAATTCGCAACCGAGATGATCGAATCACTCCTCGCCGTTTTCCTTCTCGCACAAACGCGGATCACCAGCTTTGGCGGCAAAGTTGGTTTCATTTTGACGGCCGGGATTCTCGCCGCCATTGCCACTAATGTTCCTTACGCCAACTGGTACGGTTTCCCGAAAACATTCACGCTTGCCCAAATGATAATGATGTTCGTCAGCTTCCTTTTGGTCGGCATCGTGGCGGCATTAATCCTCCCCAAGCGAACGTCGCAGACCGCCTAGACTCGTCGGAATGGCGGACGCCTTCACCGAATTCGAACACGCCGGCTGGGAAAGAGTCGCGCACAAATACGATTCGGTTTGGTCGAGCTCGACCCGGCAATTCATTCCGCGATTGCTCGATGCCGCAGACGTTTCCGGGAAGATGTCGACCCTGGATGTCGGTTGCGGTCCCGGTTACGTCTCGGCCGCCGCCGCCGAGCGCGGCGCAATTCCGATCGGTCTCGATTTTTCCGCTGAAATGATCGCGATTGCGAAGAAAATGTTTCCGCGGATCGAGTTTCGCCCGGGCGACGCCCAAAGTCTTCCTTTTCCCGACGCCACTTTCGATCGAGTCGTCGCGAACTTTGCGCTTCTTCATCTTACTGATCCTGAGCGCGCCTGCTCCGAAGCGGCCCGCGTTCTCAAGCCCGGCGGCAAATTTGGTTTCACCACCTGGGCGAAGATTTCGGAAAACCCATTTGTGAAACTGGTGGATGACGCGATTCAAGCGCACGCGAACCTTGATGTCGATCTTCCGCCTGGTCTGCCGCACTACTTGTTCGAGAATGAGAACGAATTCCGGAACACACTCGCCCGCGCCGGTTTCGACGGCGCATCGATGACTTTCAAGGTGCACAAGATCGAGTGGCACGTGCCGACCGCGCAGTTCATTTTTGACGCGGAACGAATCGCGGGCGTTCGCACCGCCGGACTTCTTGCGCGGCAAACGCCGGAAGCGCTTCGCAAAATCCAGTCAGCGATCGAAAAATCCGTCCGGCCTTACGCGAAAGGCAACGGCTTTGCTATTCCGAAAGCGGCCTACATCGTCGCGGCGTCGAAAAACATTCGCGCGTGAAGGTTCACATTCTCGACACTCGCCAGCTCGAGCACCCCGGTATTGTTGCGGCGACCGCGCTCGAAACCAATGACGGGATCGCGCTATTCGATACCGGGCCGGAATCGACATTCCACAACGTGATCGTCGATCTTGGCAAAGCCGGCTTCGCGGGGGAAGACGTGCGGCACGTTTTCTTGAGTCACATTCACTTCGATCACGCCGGCGCGGCGTGGCGATTCGCAGAACTAGGCGCGAAAATCTATCTGCATCCGCGCGGCGCGCCCCATTTGATCGATCCCACAAAATTGGTCGAGTCAGCCACGCGCATTTTCGGCGACGATATGCAACGACTCTGGGGCCGGATCGCGCCGGTGCCGGCGGAGCGCGTCAAAGTTCTGGAAGACAATGAAGTCGTGCGGGTGCCGCCGTTTGAAATTCGCGCCATCGCCACCCCGGGTCACGCCAGTCATCATCATGTTTATCATTGGGACGACAATGTTTTCGGCGGCGATATCGCGGGTGTCCGGATCGGCAACGGCCCGCCGATTCCGCCATTCGTTCCGCCGGAGTTGCACATCGAATCCTGGCGGGAATCGATTGCAAAAATCCGCGCGCTAAACGCCGCGAATCTTTATCTCCCCCACTTTGGCAAAATCGCCGGCCCGGTTTCGGAACATCTCGATCTGGTGGACGAACGCGTCGCGCGTTGGTCGGAATGGTTCCGCGAACGAATTCGCGCCGGTGACGACGAATCGAAGCTTAGATCGACATTCGCCGAGCTCGAACACGCAGATTTACGAAAAGGAGGCGCGACTCAAGACGACATCGACGGCTACGAAGCAGCCGATCCAAGTTACATGGCGGTGGGCGCTGCCATTCGCTACTGGAAGAAATATCACCCGGAAGGTCTGTAATTCCAGATAACGAATAACCAATAACCGGCCTGCCCTTCGCACGCCTTTTGCTTGCAGTTGGGCAAAGCTTCGCTCGGCCGTGATTGATCAGGAAACATTCGAATATTTATTGCCCCTTGCGTATCAATGGGCAAAAGCGCAGGAGGAATTCGTTCTCGCGCGCGGTAATCCATTGGGACCGAGGCATGCCCACGACGCGAATCTCGCCGGGGTGCAGGATTCCGCCCGGGTCAGAGTATTGCTAGTCGATCGGATTCCGCTCCCGGACAATCCGGAATTAGCTGAGGCGTCGAAACGCATCGGCATCATCACCGAGGACACACGTTGCGTAGGTTTCGGACACGCGCTCATCATTCGCGTCGATGCCTGGAACAACCGCGAGTTGATTTTGCATAATCTCGTCCACATCGCACAATGCGAACGCTGCGGCGGACTTGAACAATGGGTCCGTCAATACCTTGGCGACCGCATCAACTGTCCGAATTTCACCATCGGCGCACTCGAAGAAGAAGCGCGTCGCATCGCCCGAGAAATCTGCTGCGATCACGCCGCGGCCTAATCGTTTTAATTCGCGGTTGAATAGGACCTGCGTGTAGCCCGTCCATTCTCAAAAAGGAAGGAATTCAGGGTTATGCAATTATCGATTAAGAAACAAACAGCGGGCGCAACCGGTTATATTTTACTTTGGCTGCTCGGAATACCGCTTCCGATCTTGCTTCTCATCTTCCTGTTGCGCGGCTGCACCTAGAAGGGCAAAGTAGAAGTAAGAAGGATGAGTTAAGAAATTCGCCAGCCGAAATTCACCGACTACTTTCCGCGGTTTTTGACTTCTTAATTCCTAATTCTTACTTCGTAATTCCGGTCAGGCGGCTTTCTTCTTCGTCTTTTTCTCGACGATAATGCCGGGAAATTGCACTACCTCCGCACTTGCGGCGTCTTTCCCGTTTTGGCCAAGCGTAGACTCGTATGCCAGCTTTCCGTTGGCAATCTCGGTTAGCGCGATGTCGGCGTGACCAAGCCCAGGCGCATATTCAACCAGTGGCCGGTGGCCGAGGCAAAGCTGTCGCACGCGTCGCGACACCATGTTCACCAGGATTTGCTGATTAGTAATTACTTCGGACGCAGCTTTGACGAGTTCGGATTTCATAATTGGATGTGGCGAGAATCACGCGGGCGAAGGATCAATTCCCGAACCGGTGTGGAATCTGTTCACCTGCCGGGAAATCGCCACCGAGAAACTTGCCTTATTATCGCTCATAATTGCCATAAAACAACATCAATCCGGCTTCAGGTAGAACTGCTCTCTTCTGACTTCCCAATTCTTCCTTCTTAATTCTTAATTTCGGTCGCCCATGGTCTCCGGAACGGACATTACCGTCTGGATCATCTCCGCCGTCATCGCCGTCGGCGTCGGCTGGAGCCGTTACGCTAAATATAAAACGCGCGACAAAATGGTCCGCGATCTCGCCGCCATGGACCCAGAACGCCGTGAAAAAATCCTCAGCCGTTTACAACCGGACCTGCAAATGGAGATCCGGCAGGAACTGATGAAGCGTTTTCGTTTGAAAACCGACATCTAAGCGCGCTTCGCGCGGGTTATCTGTTATTTGTTATTTAGGCCAAGCAATTGAAAACCAGCAGGCGTGCTTCCGCAGCTTCCTAATAACCATTAACCGATAACTAATAATTCGTGACCACGTTTGAAATGACTGTCTCGGTTCTGCCGGCCGACATCGACGAGCGGAAACATGTGAACAACACCGTTTATTTGCGCTGGGTCCAGGATGTTGCGACCGCGCATTGGAAATCGCTCGCGAGCGCGGAATCGCAGTCCGCCATCGGCTGGGTCGTGTTGCGGCACGAGATCGATTACAGACTCCCGGCTTCTCTCGGGGAGAAGATCATTTTGCGCACGTGGGTCGGTCAAGCCAGTCGGCTGAAGTTCGAACGCTTCACCGAAATCCGCCGCAAGTCCGGTGACAAAATCGATAGCCAACTTCTTGCGCAAGCGCGCACGCTCTGGGTCCCGGTCGATGTTCGCACTGGAAAACCCGCCCGCGTCTCCGCCGAACTCCGCGCACAGTTTTCTACTTCCTAATTCTACTTCCTACTTTGTTTCGCCTCTATCCGGCCAGGCTCTTCCACTCTTCCGGCGCTAACTTCAGTTTCGCCGCGGCCACGTTGTCCTCGAGATGCTGAATGTTGGATGTGCCGGGAATCGGCAGCATCACCGGCGAGCGTTGCAACAGCCAGGCTAACGCAACTTGATAAACACTCGCGTTGTGCGCTTTCGCGACCGCATCCAGTGCCGCTGACTTCACGCCGCGGCCGCCGCCGACCGGAAACCATGGCAGGAAACCCAGGTTTTCTTTCTCGCAATAATCAATCACTTTGTCCCACTTCCGGTCCTCGACGTTGTATCGGTTTTGCACGCTTACGATCGGCAGAACTTTGCGCGCCCGCTCGATTTCGGCCGTCGACACTTCCGATAATCCAAAGTGCCGGATTTTTCCGGCGCTCTGCATTTCCTTGATCGCGCCGAGCGATTCCTCCACCGGCACTTTCGGATCGATCCGGTGCAACTGATACAAATCGATCCGCTCCAGCCGCAGCCGCTTCAAACTTTTATCGACGCAACCTTTGAGATAATCGGGGTGACCGTTCGGCACCCACTGACCGGGCCCTGGCCGGGTGTTCCCGCCTTTGGTCGCGATGACGAGTCCCTTCGGGTACGGATGCAGCGCTTCGGCGATGAGCAGCTCGTCTGTTTCCGGTCCGTAGGCGTCGGCGGTATCGATCAAATTGACGCCGAGCTCGACCGCGCGTTTCAAAACTTTGAGCGCATTTTGCCGATCCGGAGGCCAACCCCAGATGCCTTCGCCTGTCAGCCGCATCGCGCCGAATCCGAGGCGGTTTACTTCCAGATCGCCGCCGATTTTAAAAACCGGGTTCGTCGCCGTCCCTGGCGAAATTGATGCCAGTCCGGCTCGGACTGTCGATCCTAGAATTTTTCCGCCCGCCAAAATCGTCGCTCCCGTCGCCACACTGAGCCCAACAAATCTTCGCCGTGTAATCATAGTGTCATATTAGTTCCGCGATTCGTTAGATGCCAGTCCGGCTCGGACTTCGCATTTCGAAATTTAATTTCGATTCACTCTCGTCGTTGGGCTGTAAAAATCCGACGGTCGCAGGATCAGCCGGTCGCCTTCCCACGTGGCGGTAAAAATATAAACCTTGCCCGATTTTATCGTCACGCCGATCGACGTTGGCCGGCGCGACTGAGTGTTCGGCAGCGCGAGCGCGGTCAACACGTGTCGTCCGGCCGCGAGCACACCGCCGTAATGTTGGTTCCGCGGAATGTCCGCGACCCGTTTCCCGTCGATCGACAATCGAATGAACAAATCGCTCCCGAAATTCGGCGCGCGTTGCACAATCACCCGGCCAACCTTTCCGCTGTGAATCGGAGCCGGCGTTGGCCTCGGCTTTCCGAAAAGTCTCGGAAACGCTTGAACTTCAGATGGCGCGATCAGGATTGCGCTCACTGACGTTAGAAAGAAAAGGAACCAGAATCGCATCAATTGCCAACAATGCCTGTCCGGTCTCAATCGCTCAACACTGAACCTCTTGTTTTTCAGCTTTCCGCTTTCAGTTTCCAGCTTTCAGTTTCCATTCCCCATTCCGCGATTTCCGTCCATGCTACTTCCTACTTTCTCCTTTGCCTTTCCCGGCACGCTCACTGCTGCCTTTAGACAGGTCATGAAAAGGCCAGCCCTCCGGATATTGGCCGTGGACAACGAGCCATCGGTCACGTTCTCTCTCCGCTACATCTTCAACGGGTCGCGCTACGAATTCAGCGCCGTAGAAAACGGCGATGCCGCCCTCGCGAGACTCGATTCCGGTTCGGAGCGATACGACATCATCATTGTCGATCAAAAATTGCCGCACATGACCGGCGTCGAATTGGTCGGCGAACTGAAAAAACGCGGCATCGACAGCAAGATTATGGTTTTGTCGGCGCACATTTCCTCGGAAGTCCGCGCCGCCTACGAACGCATGGACGTGCACGTCATGTTCCCGAAACCGTTCGATGTCGGCGAACTGCGCTCGGCGGTCGACCAGCTTGCAGCCTGAGCGCGCACCCCCTTCTTTCCGCTTTGTATCTCGGCTGCTCCCGCAGCGCTCGACCGCTACCTCGCGGCTGTACCGGCCATGAAACACAAGTGCGGTTCGCACCTCATCCCATTCGCTCCATCAGTTTTCCGACTTCCGCTCTCAGTTTGTCCGCTCGATTGGCATGGAAGTTTCTCTATCTCGAGCTATGCGCGTGTTGATCGCCGATGACGAGAAGGACGTGGGCAAGGCGTTGGCGGAAATGGTTAGCTCCTGCAACCACGAGATCGCCGGCGTGGTCAGTTCGGGCTTGGAAGCCATTCACGCTTACACCCGGTTTCGTCCCGATCTCGTCTTAATGGATTACCGGATGTCCAAACTGAACGGCGCCACCGCCTGCCGCAACATTCTTTCCAAAGATCCGGCCGCGCGCGTCATTCTCGTTTCCGCCTGGTCGCCTTCGGAAGACGCCACTGCATCGGGCGCGATCGCCTTCTTGCCAAAACCGTTGGATCTGGAACGGCTCAACGCCGCGCTTCAGGCCGTTGCTCAAAAGTTGCCATTGGCCGCGCCGTCACGCGCGGAAATGCCAAATCCAAATCCCGAGATCCGTTATCAACCTGATTCGATCGATTACTCCCAGCCCGTTGCTCAGCCCTTGCCAGTCGTTCCGCCTTCTTTAGAAATGAGTTTTCCTGTCGACGCAAAAACCAGTCATCCTCCACAAGCCGGGGAAGCGCGTGGGTTAGACGAGGACAAGATTTCCGCAACGCGTCGCAGCATTCGGCGCCGCTTTCAACGCGCCCGCGTTCATCAAACGACCGACCGCTGACCTCTGATCTCTGATCTGTGTCCTGTGATCTCTGGTATTTAGATCATCCCATTCCGAGTGAATCGAGCGTCGGCTGGTCGATTACCGCCGTCGCCATGAGCCCCTGATCGGTTTGGTAAGCCGTGAGCGCCTCGCGGGTCAACGGCCCGAGCAATCCATCCACCTCACCTCTGTAGTAGCCCATCTGCTGCAGCTCGGCTTGCACATCCGCGATCACCCGGTCCGGCGGCTCAGCACGGTGACCCACATAGATCGGGGCATCGTAGGCATAATACTCGGCCGAAGAATCGTAGCCCCACGCCGGATACCAGTAGCCGTTGTTCCAGTAATAGTAACCTCCACCGACCAGCTCGACGCGCTGGTAACGCGAGCTGTACCAGCCCCGATCGTGACGTTCAGGATGATACGATCGGTATACTTCGTATTGCGGACCCTGCCAGCGATCGCTTCCTTGAATCCGATAACCCATGCTGAATGTGACTCCCGGAACTTTGTCCGGCCTCGGCTGCGCACGGAAATTCGCGTGCTGCGATTTGATCTGCTGCACCTGCTGCTTGACCTGCTGCACCTTCTGCGGATCCGCCTTGACTGCCGCATTGCCGCCCGTGGTTTGCTGGCCGGCTGCCGAAACTGACGGAGCTGCACTTGCCGATGCAGCCGTTGCCGCAGTAGCACTTGCCGATGCTGACGGCGCCGCAGTCGCACTCGCCGTAGCAGCCGCCGTTGCCGGCGTAGCACTCGGCGATGTCTTCGCGTTTGCGCCAGTCGTTTTCATCCCTTTCCTGCCCTGCCCCGCCTGCTTCCCGCCGGGCGTCGCACTAGCGGTCGGTTGACCGGAAGCGCCCGTTTGCGTTGCCGTGTCGGTCTTCGGGACCTTCGCAGGCCGCTCGCTCTTCGCGCCGTGCTGCGTCGGGGCCGTAGCCTCAGGGCTCGCCAGGTTTGCGCCGGACTTTGTTTCGGCCGCGTGCGTTTTTGGCGTTTTTGGTTCGGCCGGCTGCGTCTTTTCAGCGGCCGGCTTCTCGTTCTTTGGTGATGGCTGTTCCTCGGGCTGCTGAGCAAAAGCGGCTCCAGCCAGCGCCAGGGAACAGACTATTAGTAAACTGGTAAACTTTTTCATATTAGTAATATCGTTAGTCGTTGGGCGCGCGCGTGCTATTCAAGCGCCGGCGCGCTCGTCATTACAAAAAGATTACGCAGGCCACACGCGCATTAGTCGTCTCTCTCCTAGCTTTCGCGGTCCGCTTGCCGCGCCGGAGTTACCAAAGGCGGGTACCTCGGACCTCGGACCTCGGACCTCGGACCTCTGACCTCCGACCTCGAATCTCTATCAGACCGGTCTCGTGCCGCGGCAGTCCGGATAATTCGGGCAGCCCCAGAATTCCTGGCTGGCCTGCGATCCGCTATGCGCCTTGCGCTTTCGCATTTGTGAGTGGCAAATTGGGCAATGCCGAACAACCCCGGCAGAACGGACGTTCGTATTCGTGACGAGTTTCCCCGCTTGCCGGGCGCGTGCCGAACG
>DATNKD010000167.1:0-14324 GCA_035603575.1 Chthoniobacterales bacterium | reverse complement strand
CGGTCGATCAGCTCAAGCATCTCGGTCGCGGTCGCGCCGCCGTCGTTCACGATGAAATTGCCGTGCACTTCCGAGACGCGCGCTTTTCCGACGGAGGAATTTTTTAAACCAAGCTCATCGACCAGTTTTCCGGCCGGGCATTTGTCCGGGTTTTTGAAAATGCAACCGGCACTTTTTGCGATCGGCTGAGTGGTTCGCCGCTTTTCCTGGGATTCATGGAGACGCGACTCGATTTGTTCGCGGGGTGCTGGCGATCCGCGGAATGTGGCGGAGACGGCAAAGTTTTGTTCGAGCAAAGGAAAATGCCGGTAATGCACTTCCAGCTCATCGCGATCTTTGTCGTGCGCGTTACCTTCTGGGTCCAAATAACGGACGCGAACAACTTTTTCGAAAGTTTGCGCGCCCATCGCGCCCGCGTTCATCCGTAACGCGCCGCCGACCGCGCCGGGAATTCCTTCCATCCACTCGAGCCCGCCCAAATCCGCCGCGCGCGCGGCGTAGGCAATCTCTTTTAACTTTGCGCCAACGCCGGCGGTAATTTCGTTCTTCTGGATGTCGATCTTATCGAAATCGCCGCCGGAAGGGTGAACGACTACGCCGCGAATTCCGCCGTCGCGCACGAGCAGGTTCGAACCGCGACCGATGACGAAGAGTGGCCGATTTTCGCGCCGGCAAAAACGAATCAATTCGCTCAGCGCTACTTCATGGCGCGGCTCGACCCAAAATTGCGCCGGGCCACCGACCCGCAACGTCGTGTGTTTCGAGAGTGGCTCGTAAAGTCGGACGTCGCCGTCTGCGCCGACGATCTCCTTTAATTTCTCCGCGATCACGAGATCGGCGGCCAGGATCGACAATTGTTCGTGGATGTTGCCTGCGCCGAGGCTGAGAACGAGGTCGCCGGATTCAAGCATGTTGCCCACATCACGGTGCACCCATTCCAATCGTGGTTGGTAACTCACGCCGGGATGTCCATGCGCCGCGATTTCGTCGACGATCATTTGGCCGCTGACGCCGGGCATCGGTGCTTCATTTGAGCCGTAGACGTCGGTGATAACGACACGGTCCGCTTGATCGAACGCGCGACCGAATTCCTTTCGCAGCGCTTTGGTTCGCGAGTAGCGATGTGGTTGAAACATGGTCAACACGCGTTTGCGCCCGATCGATTTCGCCGTCTTCAGGGTCGCGTTGATTTCGGTCGGGTGATGTCCGTAATCGTCGACCAGGAGAAAACGGGGACTGTCGTATTTAATTTCAAATCGTCGCCGCGCGTGTTGAAATTTTGTTAGCGACTTGGCGATTTTTTCAAACGAGACACCGAGCTCGGTCGCCAGCGCGATAACACCGAGCGCATTCCTAACGTTGTGCTCGCCCGGAACGTTCAAAACCGCTTGGCCAAGCTGTTCCTTGCGGTGATAAATACAAAACACCGAAGCGAAGTCGCGCAGGTCGATGTCGGTGCCGCGATAATCAGCGTTCTCGGACAATCCGTAGGAAATTCCGTGTTCAAAGGATCGACATATCCGGGTCGCGTTCGAGTCATCCGCGCAATAAAAGATTTTGCCGGTCGTCTGCCCTATGAGTTGGGCAAAGACTTTCTCGATCGCGGCCAAATCAGCGTAAAAGTCGAGATGTTCCTCCTCTATATTTAGGACAAGGGCGTGCTCAGGATGAAAGAGGGCGATTGTACCGTCGCTTTCATCGCCTTCGGCCACGAAGAATTCGCCCCGCGCGTCCCAGTGCGCGTTCGTCCCGAGGATAGGAATCTCAGCACCGACATAATGCGACGGGTGCAACCCGCCCTCGCGCAAAACGTGCGCGGCCATGGCCGAGGTCGTGGTTTTGCCGTGCATTCCAACGACAAGAATCCCGCGCTTGGCCGACATGATCGCAGCAAGCGCTTCGGCGCGGCGGACAGTTCTCTTTCCGCTTTCTTGCGCGCTCTTCAGGATCGGGTTGTCCTTCTTGATCGCCGAAGAATAAATGACGAGCTCGGCGTCGCGCGCGTCGGCGGCGCGATGTTGCTGATAAAATTTTAACCCGAGCCGCTGCAAACGATCGGTTTCCAGCGAATCCAATTTATCCGAGCCACTGACTTCGTGCCCGAGCTGGAGAAGAAGCCCGGCAATTCCACTCATGCCGCTCCCGGCAACGCCGATAAGATGAATGCTATGCCGCTCCCGCGTCAGGAATTTTGCAAGGTCGACATTAGCCCTGGTCATGACTGGGTGTATTTCTCCATCGTAACTGCGACCCGATCAGCAGCGTCTCGTGGCGCGAGATGCGAACATCTCTCTGACATCCGGCGAAGCTGCTCCGGGTGACCGATCATCTCTCGGATCTTCTGAGTAAGTAATTCGGGAGTTAGCTCCGATTCTTTCAAGACAAACGCCGCCCCCCCGCGCGCGAAAATCTCGGCGTTGCAGGTCTGGTGATCGTCCGCGGCGTAGGGAAACGGAATCAGAATACTGGGCAACTCGAAGGAAGCGATCTCGGCCAGGCTGGCGGCACCGGCGCGCGCGACCGTAAAGTCGGCGGCGCTGTAAACTTCTTCCATGTGGTGATGAAACGCGGCCACGTAAGCGGGGATTCGTTCACGTCGATAGTTGTCGGCCACTAAGCGTTCATCTCGCGCCCCGGAAAGGTGGATCACTTGCAATGCAGCATCGCGCAACAGCGGCAGGGATTTGATCATGGCTTGATTAATGCCGCTCGCGCCCTGACTTCCGCCCATTACCAGCATCGTGGTGAAACCAGCTTGCAATCCGAGTTTTTGCCGGGCCGATTGTCGGTCCAGGCGTTTGAGCTCGGTCCGAATCGGCGTGCCGGTGAGCTCAGTTCGGACTTTGGGAAAGAAGGCCGCGCATTCTTTGAAGCCGAGCAAAACTGCGCGCACCATCTTCGCCGCAAGCCGATTCGCTTTTCCCGGGACCGCATTCGATTCGTGAATCAGCGTGGAAATGCCGCGCATCCGTCCGGCCAGGATTGGCGCGGTCGAAGTGAATCCGCCCATGCCGAGGACGACGTGCGGCTTAAACTTTTGGTAAATCGATCGGCACCGGGAAAGACTTTCGGTAAACCGGCGAATGAATCCGAAAATCTTGGGAGAATAAACCGACGGAAAACCGACGGTCGGCAATTTTTCGAACCGGAATTGCGACCGCGTCGAGAGCGCCAGACTATCGATCTCCTTTTCGGAAACAAACAAGAGCACTTCGTGTCCGCGTTCGCGCAGAACTTCAGCGACGGCGATTCCGGGAAAGAGATGCCCACCCGTGCCTCCACATGCAATGACCGCGTTCATTCCGATGATTGTCGATCTTCCAGTTAAATTCGCGGTGTCACTCGCACTTGGAGTGAAGTGCGCTTTTTGTTGGCCGGTTCCAAAACGGCCTGCCGATAAATGTTTAGTAAGAGTCCCACCCCGAACAAGCACGCGACGAGATTCGATCCGCCGTAGCTAATGAACGGCAGAGGCAGGCCTTTGTTCGGCAAAACCGAAGTGGTGACTCCGATATTCACCGCGGCCTGCAACGCCACTAGGCAAACCACACCGGACGCGGTCAACAACCCGAACCGATCTTTCGCGTGCAGTGCGATCACGATTCCGCAAACAATGACAACGACGAAAAGGAGGACGACGAGCAGGCTGATCCGTAATCCAAGCTCTTCGCCGATCATCGGGAAAATGAAATCGGTATGCGCATAGGGGAGGTAGAGCATCTTTTGCCGGCCGTTACCAAGACCGAGCCCTTCCATGCCGCCGCTGCCCCACGCGATCAACGCCTGCATTTGCTGAAGTCCGGCGTCCTGTTTGTAGCGCTCAAGATCGGTGAACGCGATCAGGCGTTCCATGCGCGCCTGTGTTGCCGCCACGAAAATAACGCTGCCTCCGGTTATGGCGAGCAGGCCGAGCAGAATCGGATTCGTTCCGGCAACGAACATAACTGTAAACGTCGTCGCGCCGATCAAAGCGGTTGTTCCGAGATCGACCTCAAACAGAATCAACCCGAGGAGCGCGCTCACAATTGCCAGGGGAATGGCAAAGCCGAACAACGGATGGTTGGCGACTTTCTCATAGCGCGCAAACCACCATGCCAGAAAAAATACAACGGCAAGCTTCGCAATCTCCGACGGCTGAAAGCTCATTGGGCCCAACCCGACCCAGCGCCGCGAGCCGTTGATCCGCATTCCGATGTGCGGAACGAAACAAAATACGAGCGTGATTGCTGCCACCCCGAGCCACAGCCACCAGGTCCGCTGCCAGAAATGGTAATCGATCAACGCCGCCGCGACGCAGACAACGAGCCCGACTCCGAACCAAAGCGATTGGCGTTTGAGGAAAAAATAAGCGTCGCCATGGCTGTCCTTCGCAAAAGCGCTGGTGCTAAAAAGCATCACAATACCGATGACGAGCAGTCCAAGGACTGCGACAAAGAGGAAGTAAGCGCTTTTTCGATACATGAAACTACGGGCTCTTTTTCGATGTCTTGTCCGGGATCAAAAGTTTTTGTCCGATCTTCAATTTCCGAGCGTCATCGATGTGATTGAGCGCGATCAAATCGTCGTAGGAAACTTTGAACTTCTTCGCGATCGTGACCGGATTATCGCCTTTCGCGACGGCGTAAACTTTTCCGGAGTCGGAAACTTTTGCCGGCGTCTTCGCGCCGGTTTTCTGCGCGGTTGATGGATTGAGAGCCGGCGCTTGGGGCTTGGTATCGGCCGAAGCGATTCCGACTGTGGTCGGCGACGGCGCAGAAGGCAGCGACGCCTGACGCGTTTTGATCGCGTTGAACGCGATGATGCCTGCCACCGCGACAACGTGCAGCAGTAGCACAATCAACAACGCCCGCGAAAGCTTCATGCTCGGTTCGGCCAGATCGCCGTACTCGGCCGCAGTCGCACCAATGCGCAGCGGCTGCCGCACGGCGGTGGCGCGGAGTTTTTTTCGTCTGAATCTCAGCATCTTTGGCATTTTGAACTTCCTTTTCATTTGGGGAGGGCTTGAACGAGCGCGCGGAACTGATCGCCGCGGTCGGCATAGCTTTTAAACATGTCGAAGGAAGATGTGCCCGGCGAAAAAAGAACGACTTCGCCGGGTTTGGCAGTGGCGTGGGCACGTTCGACCGCATCGGCCAGAGACGCGGCCAGCTGAGTTTTGACCGCGCCGTCCCAATCGCGCGCGATCCGTTCCGCCATTTCGCCGATCAAAATTGTCGATCTAACTTTCTCTTTAACCAGCGGGCGAAGCGGTTCAAAGGTGAAGCCCTTGTCTTTTCCGCCGGCGATGAGAACGACCGGTTTGCTTTGGGCGAGCAGCGCTTTCTCGACCGCATCCAGATTGGTCGCCTTGGAGTCATTGATGTAATCGACGCCGCCGATTTGCCTGACAAATTCGCACCGATGCGGTCGCGGCTCGTAAGCACAAAGCGGCGGGACCATTTTTTCAAACGCCAGACCGCGCGCGTGACCGGCGGCGAGCGTGGCCATCACGTTCTCGATGTTGTGCGAACCGCGCAGTTTCGTCTGGTTCAGGCGCAGGACCGGTTTGTTTTCAAAAACGATCGCGCCTTCGGCCAAGCGGAAGTCAGCGCGATTCGTGTAGGCGCTGAAGGTGATTTTGCGCGCGAGAAGCTCGGGCAACTTCTCGACTGCGTTTACAATCGCGACATCATCGCCCGTTTGGTTTTCGAAGAGTCGCAGCTTCGCGGCCCGATATTCAGCAACTGAACGATAACGGTCGAGATGATCGGGCGCGAAATTTAACCAGAGCGCGATCGATGGCCGAAAAGTCTGGATCGTTTCCAATTGGAACGAACTGACTTCGACCGTGAGCACGTCGTATTTGATTTTCTCGCGCGCGACCTCGGAGAGCGGTTTGCCAATGTTGCCGCAGGCGATCGTTTTCTGTCCGCAATCGTTCAGCATTTGAGCGAGCATTTCCGTCGTCGTCGTTTTGCCGTTGGTGCCGGTGATCGCGATGACCGGCGTTTCGCAGGAACGCCAGCCGAGCTCGAGCTCGCCGATTATGTCGATCTTGCGTGAAGAGAAATTTTGCGCGAGCGGGGAGGCTGGATCGATTCCCGGACTTGCAACGATAAAATCGTATTTGGCTGGATCCTGATCGGCCGCTTGCCCGCAAATTACGCGAATGTTCTGCGCGCGCAGATTGTCGATGGTGGATTTAAGCAGCTTATGTTCGTCGGCGCTGTCCAGGACGGTGACGTTTGCGCCTTCGGCTTTGAGCAAGAGGGCAGCGGCCGCTCCACTTAAACCGGCCCCGAGAACTGCGACGTTTTGATTTCGGTAACGCAAGTTCTACCTCAACTTCAAAGTCGCCAGTCCGAGGAGGGCGAAAATTCCGGACAAAATCCAGAACCGCACGATGACGGTGTTCTCTTTCCAACCAACGAGCTCAAAATGATGATGGAGCGGCGACATGGCAAAAATGCGTTTACCGGTGAGTTTGAAACTCAGGACCTGAAGGATCACCGAGACCGCTTCGATGACGAAAACGCCCCCCACGACCACGAGCAGTAGTTCCTGTTTACAGCAGATCGCCACCACGCCGATCAACCCGCCGATGGCGAGCGAGCCGGTGTCGCCCATGAAAACTTTCGCCGGATGACAATTAAACCAAAGGAACCCGAAACCGGCGCCGATCATCGCGGCGCAAACGACCGTGAGCTCGCCGGTGAAAGGATAGAAGGGGACCTGCAAATATTCCGCGATCCGAAAATTCCCGGCGGCGTAGGAAAGAAATGCGTAGGCGAACGCGACGGTGACGGTGCAACCGATGGCGAGCCCGTCCAACCCGTCGGTCAGGTTCACCGCGTTCGACGATCCGACAATCACGAGCGCGAAAAACAAGATGGTGAACCATCCCATGTTCGTGACCACCGGTGATTTGAAAAATGGCACGTAAAGCGAGCGCGCCTGCACTTCCAAAAGCGGACTCGTCAAAAAGACTGCCGTGATAATCAGAGCGAGGGCGATTTGAAAAAGAAGTTTGATCCGGCCGCTGACGCCGTCGGATTTTTTCTTTGTGACTTTGAGATAATCATCCACGAAACCGAGCACGCTGAGATAAACCATGGCGAAGAGGGCGAGCCACACGAAGCGATTGTCCGGACGCGCCCAAAGAAAACTGGAAATGAAGACGGCGCCGATAATGAGGACGCCACCCATCGTCGGCGTTCCTTGCTTCCCGCCGTGCAATTCCGCGAGCCGATGTACCTCAGCAGCCTGGCGAATCGGTTGGCCGAGCTTGAGCGCCGTTAAAACGCGAATGACGAAATGTCCAAACAGAAGTGACACCATGAATGCAGTGATCGCCGCGGCCACGGCGCGAAAGGTGACGTAGGAGAAAACGTTAAATCCGCCGATCTGGTCGCTGAGCCGGTGAAGAAAGTACATCATACGCGCGCGCTTTCTGGCGAACTTCGTTTCGCGAATGCTTCGATCACATCTTCCATCCGGGCGAGCCGGCTGCCTTTAATCAAGATGAGATCGCCGGGCGCCGCGATCTCCAACAGCAGCCCTGCCGCTTCCGATGTCGATCCAACAACGGTACTTTTTTCGAGTCCCGCTTTTTCTGCCGCGTGCGAGATGGTTGCGCCCATTTCGCCGATGCCGATCAAATGGTCGATGCCGAATGCAGCCGCGGCTTCGCCGACTTCTTCGTGACCGCGCTCTGACTCTTTTCCCAGTTCGCGCATTTCGCCGAGCACAGCGATCCGTTTTCCGTCGGTGTCCAGTTCAACCAACGTCTGCAGCGCCGCTTTCATCGAATCAGGATTCGCGTTGTAGCTATCGTCGAGAAACTGCACGCCATTGATCTCTTTGATCTGCAAACGCGCTTTGGTAAGGGGAGCGCTGGCGAGACCAGCCGCCGCTTCTTCGAGAGAAAGACCGAAAGCGCGGCCGGCCGCGACGGCGAGCAGCGCATTTTGCACCATGTGCAGTCCGGGAACCGGCAACTGCGCGCGGCATCGATGCGCGCCCTCGATGATCGTAAACTCCGATCCGTCGGCGCTTTGTTGAATGTCGATCGCGCGAACCGTTCCGTCTTTCGTTCCGGCAAAAATCACATGAGCACGTGTTCGTTCGGCGATGCCTTTGCTGAAAGGATCGTCGGCGTTCAAGATCACTGCCCCTTCGGCGGCAACTGCCTCCGCGAGCGCGCCTTTTTCTTTCGCAATCGCCTGACGCGTTCCCATGAACTCGATGTGAGCAACGCCGATGTTGGTGATAATGGCGGCGTCCGGTGCGGCAATTTTTGCCAGCGGAGCGACTTCGCCGGGATGATTCATCCCGATCTCCCAGACCGCGACTTCGTCGTTCGATGTCGCCTCCAGAATGGTGCGCGGCAATCCGACATGGTTATTGAAGTTCCCTTGCGTCTTGGTGACGCGAAATTTTCGACCAAGGACCGAGGCGGCAAAATCCTTCGTGCTTGTTTTTCCGTTGCTGCCGGTAATGGCGAGAACTTTGATGGAAAGCGCTTTCCGGTAATTCGCGGCCAGATTTTGATACGCGAGCAAAGTGTCCTTCGCCCGAACGATCGCGAACTTGGCTGGAACTTTTCCTCTCCACTTAAGATCGACAATCGCGCCGGCGGCCCCGGCTTTAGCGGTCGCTTCGACAAACTTGTGGCCGTCGAAATTTTCACCTCGCAAGGCGACGAAAAGTTCCCCCTTCTTAATGGTTCGTGAATCAGTGCTGATTCTTTCGATCGAAATTTTTCCGTCGCCTTGTTCGACTTTGGCGCCGGAAAGCTCAGCGATTTGTAAGATCGACAACAGATTCATTTAAATTCCATCGGATGATTTTCGACCGCGCGCCGCGCCACCTGAATGTCCTCAAATGGCACGGTGTGATCGGCGAACTCCTGGTAATTTTCGTGACCTTTGCCCGCGATCAAGACGATGTCACGCGGTTGCGCGATTTCGATGGCGCGCGAAATCGCCTGCGTGCGATCGGTGATTTTTTCAAAATGGTCGCCGCGAAAACCTTTTTCGATTTCGGCGATGATTTTGTCGGGATCTTCTTTGCGCGGATTGTCAGAGGTGATGATGGCGCAATCGGCATTTTGATCGACAACCTGACCCATCAGCGGTCGCTTCTCGCGGTCGCGATTTCCGCCGCAACCGAAAACGACGATCAATCGCCGCGGCCCAAGTTCACGCAAAGTTTTCAAGACGTTGAGCAACGCGTCCGGCGTGTGTGCGTAATCGACAAAGACCTGGAACTGCCGCTTTGCCGGAACAATCTCGAGGCGACCGGGAACTTGCGGCGATTTGGCCAGACTGAGCACAGCTTCGCGCAAACCAACCCCCAAAGCATTGGCGGCGGCGAGCGCGGCCAGCGAATTCGCGACGTTGAAGCGGCCAATTAGCGGAACACGCACGAGATAACTTTTGCCACGCGCGTCGAGCTGGTAGGACGTGCCGGCAAATTCCATTCGATAGTTGGAAGCGCGAAAGTCGGCGCGCGATCCCATTCCGAAAGTCACCACCGAAACTTTCTTGTCGATCTTCCCAATCAATTGCCGGCCATATCGGTCGTCGATGTTGATGACCGCGACTGGTTTCTTTTTCTTCTGTTGCTGCGCTAGTTGCTCGAACAATTTCGCTTTCGCTTTGAAATAGTTTTCCATCGTCCCATGATAATCGAGATGGTCCTGGGTCAGATTGGTGAAGACGGCGACATCCCACTCGATGCCGCGCGTCCGCTCTTGCGCTAAGGCGTGTGAGGAAACCTCCATGGCCGCACCGCGGCAGCCGGCGTTCGCGATTTGAGAAAGAAGTTCATGCAGGTCGAGCGATTCGGGAGTTGTGCGCGCGGCGGGCAGGACGCGCTCGCCGATTTCGTAACGAACGGTCCCGAGCAAGCCGCATCGCATTCCACCTTTCTCGCAAATGTGTTTGATCAGGAAAGTGGTCGTCGTTTTGCCGTTGGTGCCGGTGACGGCGGCGAGTTTCAGTTTACGCGCGGGGAAATTGTAGAATCTCGCAGAGAGATCGACCATCGCGCTGCGGGTGTTCTCAACAACGACGCAGGTGGCGCGGGGATGCTTTTCGGCGCGCTCGGCCACGATCACCGCGGCGCCTTTTTCAATGGCCTGGCCAATGAAGTCGTGGCCATCGCTTTTTTCGCCGCGCAATGCCACGAATAGCCCATCCCTCTGCACACGGCGCGAGTCATACGCGATGCTTTCCACCGCGCGATCAGTTGGGCCGATGATTTCGCGAACGGGAATCGCGGCGAGAAGAGTTTTGAGCTGCATGAGGGTTCGCCATTCTTATGCCAGGAAGTCAATGGCGCGAAGGGTTGGTTAAGGCAACTCGCTCCACCGGGATGGCCTTGCGAATTTCCTCATGCGGCTCAAGATCGAGATAACGGGCGGCCTTTTCGGCGATTCGGGAAAAAATCGGCCCGGCAACGAGGCCGCCGTAATTTTGCTCAGGTTTTGTTTGTGCATCATCTAACACGACGAGTCCGACAAATTCCGGACGCTCCGCCGGCAAATAACCACAGAACGAAACGACATATTGTCCTTTTTCATATCCGCCGTGCGGGTCGACCTTCTGGGCGGTGCCAGTTTTTCCGGCGATGATGAAACCGGGAACAGCAGCAGCGGCGGCGGTGCCACGATCACTGACTACGCCGCGCAATGCACTTCCAATTTGGCTGGCGGTCTGCGGCGAGATGACCTGACGCAGAACAATCGGAGAAAGCGAGCTGACGGTCTTACCATCGCTGGTCGTGATCGATTTCACGATGCGCGGCGTCATTAATTTGCCGCCATTGGCGATCGCGGCCATGGCCGCGGTCATTTGCAGCGGAGTCACTCCGATTTCGTGTCCCATCGGAATGTGGGTGATCGAAATTTTGCTCCACGATTGCGGCGACCGGATTAACCCGGGAATTTCGCCCGGAAGCTCGACGCCGGTTCGTTCGCCAAAACCGAAACGCCGGATGTATTCGTAAAACTTTTGATCGCCGAGGCTGACGGCGAGTTTGGCGGCGCCGATGTTGCTCGATTTTACCAAAATGTCTTTGACGCTCAAATCGCTAAACGCGGCGTGATCGTGCAGCGCGATGCCGCCGTAGTTCCAAACCCCCTTTTCGCAAAAGATGTAGGAATCGAGGCGAAACTTGTGCTCGTTGAGCGCGGCGGCGGCGGTGACAATTTTGAAGGTCGAGCCCGGCTCCATCATATCGCAGATGGCGCGATTTTTCATTTGCTCGGGTTTCGCATCGGAACGGCGATTGAGATCGAACGCCGGCCGGTTGGCCATGGCGAGAATTTCGCCGGTTTGCGGGCGCATTAGGATGATGGTCGCTTTCTTCGGCGAATACTCGCGCATGGCGGCGTCCAATTCGTTTTCGACAATGTTTTGCAGATTAAGGTCGATGGTCAGATGCACTTGATAACCGTTGCGCGGTGCGCGCTCCTGGCCGCGGTAAAGCACGAGCTCCTGGCCAGCGCGGTTATGCTCGATGTAACGATAGCCGTCTTGTCCGCGCAGATATTGATCGAGCGCACCTTCCACTCCTTGAATGCCACGGTGCTCGAAATCGGTGAAACCGATGACGTGGCACAGCATCACGCCGTTGGGATAAATTCGGGTCGCGTCCTGTTCGAAATAGATGCCGCGTAAATTTTGGGCGCGCAGTTTTTGTCGGAGCGAATCGGTGATTGCTTTCGGCACTTCGCGTTTCAGGACGATGTATCGACGGTCGCTATGGAGTTTTTCTGAAACGTCTGCGCGCGGGAGCTTCAACTCGCCGCTGACAAGATCGACAGTCGCCTCGACCTCGTTGAGATGAGTGGCGTCCGCGACCACCGTTTCCACCGGGACGTTGTGCGCGAGGACTTCGTTGTTTGCGTCGAGAATGGTGCCGCGCTCGGCGAAGATGGGCTGCTTGTAAACGTGCTTTTCAGCGGCCAGTCCCGCGTACTGCTCGTGCTTGATCATTTGGAGATAGATCAAGCGAAACGAAAACGCGCTGAACAAGAGAACGAAGCCGAGGCAAACGATTGCGCATCTGGTTCGGCTGTTCCATTT
Organism: Chthoniobacterales bacterium; assembly: GCA_035603575.1. Taxonomy (GTDB): domain Bacteria; phylum Verrucomicrobiota; class Verrucomicrobiia; order Chthoniobacterales; family UBA10450; genus AV40. The sequence continues at coordinate 2,253 of DATNKD010000167.1, read as the reverse complement.
CATCTCGCGCCTCGCTGATTGGAAACTGGTTGGACAGCGTCTGCCTGGTTTCGCGCCGGCAAAGTCAGTCGAACAATGTTGTGCTCCGCGATTGGAATCATTTTTAGATAACCTTCCTTCAAGCGGCGTTGCAATGCCGAGCGTGAAGTGAGCGCGGCAATTTGCGCGCTCGCCACTTCATTTTGCATCCGCAAATTGGCCACTTCGGTTTCGAGCGCTTTTTTACGGTCGCCGAGATGATAAAGCTGAAGGGTCAGATAAACATAACTTAGCCCCATCAGCGCCAGGAACGCCGTGAGCACGATCCAGCGCGCGAGCGAAGCGGCATTGACCGTGTTCCAATTTTTTCGGTGAGAGCGGTTCATCCAATTTTCTCCGCCACGCGCAGTTTCGCGCTTCGCGAGCGCGGATTCATTCGGCGCTCAGTTTCACCTGGCTCGATCGGTTTCGAGGTAATCGAACGCAAATCGTATTCCGGATTGCGGCGCGGCCCCGGCCACTCCGGCCGGTCCAGCCACTCGCGACCGTGATTGCGCATAAAATTTTTCACGATTCGATCTTCGAGAGAATGAAAAGTGATGACGGCGATACGCGCTCCCAATTCGAGTCGCGCGGTCAAAACGCGCATGCCTTGTTCGAGCGCGCCCAGCTCGTCGTTCACTTCCATTCGCAGCGCTTGAAATGCCTGAGTCGCAGGATGTCTGCGCCCGTGGCGGCCGACGACTTTTTCGATTGCTCGCGCGAGCTGAAGCGTTTCGGTAAACGGCGCATCTTTGCGCATCTTCACAATCAAGCTGGCGATGCGGCGCGCGGCCGGTTCTTCGCCGAGGTCGCGGAACAACCGGGTCAGATCTTCATCGCTATAACTGTTTACAACATCCGCGGCCGTTAATGTCGATCTTGGGTCCATTCGCATATCGAGCGGACCGTTCCGCATCATGCTGAACCCGCGAGCGGCATTCTCGAGTTGACGCGAGGAAACGCCGAGATCGAGAAGGGCGCCGCCGATTTTTTGCACGCCGAGTTCGTCGAGAATTTTGTCCGCGTTGCGAAAGTTCGCCTGTCGCAGCGTCACGCGACCGCCGAAATGGGCGAGTTCTTCACGCGCCTGCGCAATCGCGTCCGGATCCTGATCGAGTGCGAGAACGTCCGCGCCGATTTTCAAAATAGCTTCGGTATGACCGCCGCCGCCGACTGTTCCATCGACAACCAGCGAGCCGGCGTGCAGCGCGAGCAGTTCCACCGCTTCGGCGGCCAGCACCGGGCGATGGTAAGTAAAATCCTCCATTTCCTGCGGCTCCTCTTCCAAAATGAGCGGACCAGTCGCAAACCAAACCGACCGCTCAAACAATAATGCGTTCATACTTGGGCTGATTACAAACCAATGACATTGGCGACGTGCTGATAAGTAGGCGTCTCTTCCTCGTGAGCGCGTTTTCGGCGCTGCAAATTCCAAATTTCAAAACGGCCGCGACCGCCAACCAGGACGACTTCGCCTTTCAATCCTACTTTCTTACAAAGATCTTCCGGCAAAACGAGGCGGCCTTGCTTGTCAGCGGCGCCGTGTTCGGCTCGAGAATGCAGTTGTCGAAAAAAAATGCGGCGATCGCGCGCGGAAACGTTTGGGTCGGATTCGGCGGCCGCGCTCATACGAGAAAATTCTTCAGGCGACATGACCAGAAGAAATTGATGAGTCGCTTCCGGAAGAATGATGAATTCTTCGGTGTCACCGCGTCGCCAGCGCGCGGGAATAGTGATCCGATTCTTCTCGTCGATGAAGTGACGAAACTCGCCGGCGTAGAAGCGTTGGTCAGGCGTATCCATTGGCGGGTGGAGAAATGTTCCATTCTAACCCACTTTTCCCCACTTTTAACCACCTTCCGCGCGAGCCGTCAATAAAAATTAATTGACCCTTTTGCCCCTGCCACTTGGCCATTTAAACTGCGCCTCGCAATGGTGATGTCGCGCAGTCTGCTCTCACTCTTTGTTCTTGCGATCAGTCTGCATTGGCCTCGCCCGAGCGTCGCCCAAACTCCTGCGCCCATTTCAAATGACGCCGTTCGCGTGACGGTCAGCCTTAATGCCGACGGCTCACGAACCGTTTATCAATTCGACAATGCAAGGCACGAAGCAATCGCGACCACGACCGATTCTGACGGAAAATCGCGCGGCAAAATCATCTATCAAATCGGTGATGCGGGCCGGTTCGTCAGCGGCGTTGTTTTTGGACCGGACGAAAAGTTCCTTTTCAAG
>DATNKD010000166.1:0-4956 GCA_035603575.1 Chthoniobacterales bacterium | reverse complement strand
CGCTTGTGTTGAATCGCGCCGCCGCCATTTTCATCGCGACCGCAATCCCGACCGCATTGCCAACGCCCTGTCCCAGCGGACCAGTCGTGCACTCCACTCCCGGCGTCTCAAAAAATTCCGGGTGGCCCGGCGTTTTAGAATGCAACTGTCGGAAACGTTTGATTTCCGACATCGGCAAATCGTAGCCGCTCATGTGCAGCCAGGCGTAAAGGAACATGCTGCCATGACCGGCCGAGAGAACGAAATAATCGCGCCCGATCCAGCGCGGCTTTTCCGGATTATGCTTTAGGGCATGGCCATAAAGCACCGCTCCCATTTCGGCGCAGCCCAAGGGAAGGCCAAGATGGCCGGATTGGGACGCTTGCACCGCGTCCATGCAGAGACCCCGCGCTTCGGTAGCTGCGCGCGAAAGGGCTTCGATGTTCAAACTCATGACAAGGAGAGGTAGTTTATGGTTTTAGATCAGATATTGCGCAATCTCTTTCCAAAACTATCGGCTTTGGTAAGCTAATTTCGCTTCGGGAATGCCCAAATAACCGGCCTGGTCGGCGCCGATCCCGATGTTGAATAACTTGTGAATAAAAACCCGCTCTGAGCCTGTTTTATTCACAGGATTTTGTGAATAAGGGTTTAATTTTCGAAGCTTCGCGGCCTAAGTTGTCGCTCTCCGATGAAGTTGTCTGAAATGGCTGCGACTCTGCGGGAGGTCGGCGTTTCGCCGGTGAAAAGTCTCGGTCAAAATTTTTTACACGACCGCAATCTCGCGAAATGGATCGTCGATCAAGCAAAGATCAGTTCGGAAGATTTCATCGTTGAGATCGGTCCTGGTCTCGGCGCGTTGACGGAACTTGCGCTGGCAAAAGACGCGCCTGTTCTCGCGATCGAAAAAGACAAACGCCTGGTCGAGTTTCTGCGCGACAAATTTCAAGGCGGCGCGCTTGAGATTGTGCACGGCGACGCGCTCGAATTCGATACGCGAATCTTCTACACGCAACCCAAAGTAAAGTTGCTCGGGAATCTTCCCTACTACATTTCGAGCCAGCTGTTGATCAAGTTTCTGGAATATCCAAGTCCGATCTCATTGTGGTTGTTTATGTTACAAAAGGAGTTGGCGCGACGGCTCGTAGCTGCGCCCGCGACGAGCGACTACGGCGCGCTCACGTTGCTCGTCCAGTTCTACTATCGCGTGGAATATTTACGAACTGTTCCGGCGAGTGTGTTTCTTCCGAAACCGGAAGTGGATTCGGCGCTCGTGCGCGTGACTCTGCGTGACCCGCGGGAACTTCCAGCATGCGATTACAAGATTTTCGAAGAACTGGTCCGGCGCGGTTTCTCGCAGCGACGCAAACAACTCGGCAAACTCATTCGCGAAAAGGTGCCGGACTGGGAAGATGCAGCAGGTGAGTTGGAACTGAACGCGCGCGCGCGCGCCGAAGAGCTTTCTCTGCAGCAATGGATCGCGCTAGCGAATCGGACTGCTCCGCTCCCAACGGAAGTCACCAATGATGCGCCTGAAGAGCAGTTCTCAGTGGTGGACGAAAGCGACCGGCTAAAAGGGGCGGCGCCTCGGAGCAAAGTGCATGCGAATAACTTGCTTCACCGGGCTGTCCACGTGCTGATTTTCAACCCCGCCGGGGAGGTCTTTCTCCAAATGCGCTCCCGATGGAAGGATCGACATCCACTGGCATGGGATTCGAGCGCCGCCGGGCATGTCAACGCCGGCGAAGAGTATGATCAAACAGCCGTCCGCGAACTTCGCGAGGAACTCGGGATCGAGGTTCCCTTGGAAAGGGTCGCAAAGTTATCTGCTTCAGAGCGGACCGACTACGAATTTGTTTGCCTCTATCGCGGGTCGCATGATGGCGAGTTACGACCGAATCCGAGCGAAATTGAAGCCGGCCGATTTTTCCCGCCAACGATCGTTGACGCCTGGATCAAAGCGCGGCCGCGAGAGTTTGCGCCCGGATTCCTTGAGTGCTGGAAAATCTGGCGCGAAAAAAACTCTTAACGCCGCCGGCGACGCCGAGTTGTCGATCTTGCGCCGCGTTTTGGAGCGCGACCCATTGCCGTGCGTTTGAATTTCCGCGCCGCCCGGCGCGCGCCGCCTTTTCCGCCGAAAAGCGAGTCGCTGAACATTCTGGTGACGGCATTCTTTCCACGCAAAAAATGCACCTGAAAGCCGTGCGTCTGTTTTTTCGCACGCGCCTTGGTATCGATGCGGCGGATATTCGGTTCCGAATCGGGATTGGATCGTCTTCGCATGAGCGTCTGCCTAACAACTACGTCAAACAACGCGGGAATCAACGAGTCGCGATGCTTTTATCGCTGGAGGGTGGTCTTTTCCGGCGGCGGCAAATCCCATGCGCGCCATTTTTTTTCATACTCATCGGCGGGCAGGAGGATGTAGCACGGGCGCCGCGACGCACGCATCCAGGCGATCATTTTTACCAGGTCCGGTTCGGCCATTGTCGTGCAACCGGTCGTGGCCCGGTTCACGCCGCGGCGAATGTGGAAAAAAATCGCGCTGCCCGCCCCCGGCGAAGGCGGATCGGAATTGTGCCGGATCTCGACCAGCCAATGGTAGGCGAAATCTCCCGAGCGCATTTTTTCGTGAGTATAATTGTCAGGCGGATTTTGCGGGTCGATGACGATGTGGCGATTGTAATTCGGAGAGCGCGGGTCATCGCTCCAGACATCCGCTTCTGTGACCTGATGGTATGGATAATCGCCGCCGGGCGGCAGTTTGGCATCGTAACCAAAAACTTTACCGATCGCGAAAACTCCGGCCGGCGCGCGTCCATCGCGCTCTTTTTTGCGCACGCCGGGCTCATCCTGACCCGCGAGACCGCTCCCCCACGCCAAACCATTCTTGCCGAACAAAACCGGCACCGCCGACGTAATCGCGGTCCAACCGCCGTCCCGAGGCCGCTCGAACAACTGCAATTTCCCGCGCATCGAATTCCAGTCCGGCGCGACGGCGACGATCAACTGCGAGCAATCCGCTGGAACGCCATCGGCACGCGCGCTGCTGACGACAATCATTACCGCGCCAAACAAAACTCCACGCAAGATCGACATAAACATTCGCAAATGTAAGCACACGGCTTATTGATTTCCTCGTTTGTCGTGAAAAAAACCTGGGCCGTTCTAATTCTTGTTGTCTTCATCAGCTATGCGCCAGCGGTGCGCAACGGTTTTGTCTGGGACGACACGGCCTTGATTTTGCGCGATCCGCTGATCCGAAGCTGGCGACTGATACCGGAAGGCTTCAACCACTTTCTGTTCGTTGACGCCACCGCTTCGGATTTCTATCGACCGATTCAACGACTCAGTTACACGATCGACTATGCGGCCTTTGCTTTTCGGCCGGGACCATACCACCTCACCAGTGTTCTTTGGCAAAGCTTGGCGGCCATCGCGTTGCTGTTTTTCGCCGAAGAACTTCTCCTTAGCTTGGGGATCGAACGCCGACGATGTCGATTGATTGCCCTAGGCGCGGCTCTGGTCTGGGCGGTTCATCCGGTGCAAAGCGCGGCGGTCGTTTATATTTCTGGCCGCGCCGATCCACTTGCCGCTGCATTCGGATTTCTTGGTCTATTTTTACTGCTTCGTGCGTCGGGGGCGGCACCGGCGCTCAAGTTATTGCTTTTTGTCGGAAGCGCAGCGGCACTTCTTTTGAGCGCATTAAGCAAAGAATCCGGCCTGATTTTTCCCATAATCGGACTCGCGTTTTTTCTGTGGAGAAAAAATTGGACTGATCTTTGGAAAATGGTCGCGGTGACGGCTTTTGTTGCCGCGAGCTACTTCAGTTTGCGCGCAGGCGCCGAGCACCACCCGGCGCCATCGCTCAGTCCACCTCCTCCTATACTTGTTAGGCCGATCATCGTCGCGCGAGCCGTGGCCGAATACGCCGGCTTAATCTTGTTTCCGCTGAACCTGCACATGGATCGCGACGTGGAAACGCAGCCGAGTGGATTCAACGAAGCCAGCCTGGCGCACGCGGCTTGGCGCGAATTGCAAACGCTGCTCGGTCTGGTTTTAATCGCCGCGTTTTTTTACTGGATGCTGCGAGCACGCAAACGCAATCCCTCGGTGTTCATAGCTCTTCTTTTCGCATCGATCGCTTATCTACCAGCGAGCGGCGTTGTCGTTTTAAACGCAACCGCCGCGGAGCATTGGATTTACTTGCCGAGCGCATTCCTTTTTCTGGCCGTCGCCTTGGAAATCGCCGGATTGGAAGAGAAGTTGAAATCGCGAAGATCGACAACCCCGAATGAATCGGGGCTCGCGAAGCCGTTCGGAGTCGCCGCGGCGATGGCCGGACTGCTTGTGCTCTGGTTTGCATTTCTAGGCGCGCGCACTTTTGTGCGGACATTCGACTGGAAAGACCAACGTACGTTTCTTGAGCGAACGATCGCACACGGGGGCGATTCAGCCCGAATGCTCATCAACTTGGGCGGGCTCGAGTTGACCGAAGGAAAATTAGAAGACGCAACGTTGCATTTGCATGCTGCTTTGCAAAAGAAACCGGACCAGCCGCTCGCTGTCCTCAATCTTGCCGCGGTCGCACTGAAACAAAACGACTTCAAACTTGCGCGACAACTCATTACTCGCGCGACGCAAATGCCGCTGGTGGAAGCGGAGGCGCATCAGCTATTGGCTGTTCTTGAGCACAAAGAGAGCGGGAAAGTCGATGTAATGCGGATGCGGCTGGCGTCGCGGACGGGCCCATCGAATTGGTCAATCGAGAAACGCTACATTCAATTACTCGAAGACACTGGCGGAACAGCGGCGGCCATCAACGAATTGCTGAATTGTCTGCAAAGAGAATGGTATCGCGCGGAAAGTTGGAAGCTGTTGAGCGATCTGCACGCGAAACTTGGACATTCTACCCAAGCGGCAGGAGCTCTGGCGAAGGCACGCGCCTATGACGTTCATTTGCAACCGAACGTTCCG
>DATNKD010000165.1:0-5124 GCA_035603575.1 Chthoniobacterales bacterium | reverse complement strand
ATGACGCGCGGTGCGCGGAAGAGCGGTATTCAAGGAATAGACCTTGAATTCGAGGATGGTCCTAAGCACTACCTCGTGTCGGTAAAAAGTGGCCCGAAGTGGGGGAATTCTCGTCAGCAACGCGATCAAGCTAGAGACTTTGAAACTGCTGTTCGGATAATAAAGCAAAGCAAACTTAGTAAGACGGTCGAACCCATTCTGGGGATTTGCTACGGCAAAACAAGAACAACCTTTGTACGGTCCGCGACTAAGATCGTGGGTCAGAACTTTTGGTATCTAATTTCAGGCAGCGAGACAATCTATAAGGATATCATCGAACCCTTGGGTTATGAGGCAAAGAAGCACAATGAAGCGTTTGTAAAAGCGCGAGCTGCGGCGATCAATCTATTGACTAAAGAATTCACGGAAGATTTCTGCGTCAATGGGAGCATTGATTGGTCGAAGGTAGTCGAGTTCAACTCCGGCAACTTAAAAAATCCAGACCCGAGTGGGCCCGGCGCTTAGAACGAACGGGTGCCGTTCGATCCATGACCGCGGCGCGCGCCCTGGCCGTCGAAGGGCCAAGTGGACAGACGCGGGTGAATAGCTAAACTTCGTCACCCGCCGATCGTTCGTCGGCGGGTTTGTTTTTCATGACTGAAACTGAAGCACAGCGACAAAAGGAGATTCAGCAGGCCGAAGAATTACTTTTCACCGGCCCTCAGGCGCTCGGGTTCGTCAAAGGCCTGTTCCAAGGCCATTTCGTTTCCGATTGGGTGATGCCGTATCCGCGAATTCCGGCGACGCAACAAGCCGAGCTGGACCAAACGCTGAAGAAGCTGCGCGAATTTCTCGACGCGAAACTCGATCCGGTCGCAATTGATCGACACGCGGACATTCCGCGGGAAGTGATCGACGGACTCGGCCGCGTCGGCGTTTTGGGGATGACTGCGCCGTCGGAGTACGGCGGCCGCGGTTTTACCCAAATGGCGAACTGCAAAGTGTTGGAGGAAATCGGTCGCCGCTGCGCATCGACATCGGTATTTGTGAATGCGCACCATTCCATCGGAATTCGCGCGTTGTTGCTGTTTGGAACGCACGAGCAAAAGCAGCGGTGGTTGCCCAAACTTGTGACTGGCGAACAATTAGGCGCGTTTGCCCTGACCGAAAAGGAAGCCGGCTCCGATGCGGCCAATGTTCAGATGAGCGGCACGCCGAGCGCGGACGGTTCACACTTCATTTTGAATGGCGAAAAGCGTTACATCACCAATGCCGCGATCGCGCAGGTGCTGACGGTGATGGCGCGGACACCGGTACCGGGCAAAGAAGGCAAAACCGCGATTACCGCATTTCTGGTCACGCCCGATATGCCAGGATTTGAAATCCTCGAGGCGCGCATGCCGAAAATGGGAATTCGCGGCACCGCGACGGGGAGATTTGCGATGCGTAACGTTAAAGTGCCCAAAGAAAACATTCTTGGACCGCCAGGAAAAGGTTTGAAAGTCGCGCTGACCGTTCTCGATTTCGGCCGCACGACATTTGGCGCGTGCTGCACCGGCGCGGCGAAGACTTGCCTGGAACTCGCGGTCAAACACGCGAATACGCGGAAGCAGTTCAACAAGACACTCGGTAATTTTCATTTGGTGAAAGCGAAAATCGCGCGGATCGCGGCCGATGCTTACGCGATGGAAGCGATGACGACCATCACCGCTTCGTTGATTGACCGCGGCTTGGAAGATTACATGCTCGAAACGGCGATGCTGAAAGTGTTCACGACCGAACGGTTGTGGGAATGCATCAACGACGCTTTCCAGATCTATGGCGGTTCAGCTTACTTTGTCGATCTTCCGCTGGAGCGAATGTTGCGCGACGCGCGAATCAACCAGATCGGCGAAGGCAGCAACGAAGTGCTGACGTCGTTCATCGCGCTGGTCGGGATGCGCGGTCCAGGCATGGAGTTCAAGGAAATTTACGACACGATGCTGAAACCGACGCGCGAAGGAGGAATCGGAAAAGCGTGGAGCGCGGGGATGAACCGGCTCGGTGCAACCGTGCGAATTCCGGATGTGCCGGTGCGCAGCACCGAGTTGCGCTCGTTCGGCAATCAACTCGGCCGATTGATCTGGCGTTTTAATTTTGCGGTGAACCGATCGCTTATCGTTTATCGCGAACCGATTCTGGACATGCAATTAGTCCAGGAAAGGATCGCCGGCGCTGCGATGGACTTATTTGCGTCAACGGCGGTTCTGAGCCGGTGGGACTCGGAAATTCAATTCGGTCGGCGAAATGGAGAAACCGTCAGCCGAAAGAACTCCGCGGCCGAACTTTTCCTGCGCCAATCGTTCCGGCGAATCCGCAATTATCTCGCCGACCTGACGGATAACGACGACCAGCTCATTCTGGCGACCGCCGACGCGGCGCTGGACGAAGGTTCATCTGCGCGCAGTTAAAAGCGAATTCGCGAATTCCCGCGTTTCAACGCTCTTGCTTCGGCGCGTCGGATGGATCGGGAGAGATTTCCGCGGCGCGGCGATAATGGGCAACAGCAAGATCATGTGAACCGGTCTGCTCAAGAAGCGCGGCCAAGCGGCGATGGCTGGCGGCGTCTTTCGGCGGTATCTCAACCGCAATTTCATATTCGGCGATCGCCCCGGCGACGTCTCCGCACCGTACCAGCATCGCGGCAAGATTGGAATGCGCATCGGCAAAATTGTGATTTGATGCAATTGCCTGGCGATATTGAACGAGCGCCTGCTCGAAAAGACCTTTCCGGGCGAAAGCATTCCCGATGCTAGTATGAATAATCGCCGGATTGAGATGATAACGGACCTGCGAACCGGCCGGATTCGCGCTCAAAGCTTTTTTGTAATGCGCGATTGCGTCGTCAACGCGTCCGCGAGCAAGAAGATATTCGGCGGTGTTAAACTGGGCGACATCGTTATTCGGCGCCACCGCGACAGCCTGCGCCCAAAGTGACTCGGTGTTTTTCCAGGAAGATGTTTGGATCCAGCCGCGCCAGGCAAGAAGAGCAATGACGAGCGCGGCGAAAGTGATCAATGGCGCGCGACGTTTAAAAAGTGAATTGAAGAGATCGGCCGCGGCCCAAGTTATCGCGATGCACAAACCGATTTGTGGCAAATAAGTGTAACGGTCAGCGTGACCTTGTAATCCCACCTGGACCAGACCGATTACGGGCACGAGAGAAATCAGATACCAACACCAGCCGACTGTCAGACACGGAAGCCGGCGTCGCATTGCCAAGACAAGCAAAGTAATTCCAACAACGAAAACAAACGCGAGCGCGATCTCGAAGCCCGAAGAAGTCTCGCCGGCATAGGGATAAACAACCGCGAGTTTCGCCGGCCAAATCAGCTGGCCGACATAGACGACGTAACTGATCAATGCGTTAGCCAGGCGGATCGCAAATGGGATCTGACTGCCGTAAGAGATGGTTGATCTTTGCGCGAACAAAGTTGCGGCGCTTGACCCGACCGAGAGAAGAAGAAGCGGAACCTTTTCCAAAACGAGACGGCTGGACAAAAAGCGTGTAGTTGAAACGTCACGATCAAATCGGTTGAGCGGCCAGTAATCGAGCAGGAGCAAAAGGAACGGCAGAGTCACCAGCATCGGTTTGGACATCAAGCCGCAGACAAAGACGGCAATGATAAGAAGGTAACGTTTGACGGACGGCCGCCGGACATAATGAACGTATGCGGCCAAAGTCAGCATAACGAACAGCCCGCTCAGCACGTCTTTGCGCTCGGCGATCCAAGCAACGGATTCGGCGCGCAACGGATGAATTGCAAAAACCGCGGCAACGAAGGCGCTGCGCCAAAGTGCTCCAGTCATTGCGCGCAACACCGAAAAGAGGAGCAAAACCGCGGCGGTGTGGAGCAAAACATTGATGAGATGATGTCCGGCCGGATTCAACCCGAACAGTTGGCAATCCAACATGTGTGAGATGGTAGTTAACGGATGCCAGTTTCGGGCGTGAGCCCGAGTAAAGGCGCTCGACAAGCCTTCCAGGGTTATGCCGGACGTGATTCGCGGATTTTGATAGACGTAAGTCTGATCGTCGTAAGCGACGAATCCATGTCCAAGCGTTTGGCCGAACACCGCCCAGGTTAGCGCTGCGAGCGCGAGAGAAACCAAAACGAAAACGGAGCGAGGAGCTAAGTCTGATCTCTCGGTTGCTGATTCTTCAGCCGTGTTCATCGATTAGAAAATCTGTAGCCGATTTATGGCTGCACCGGATATTTCAAGATGTGAAGCGCCTGCAACAAATCGCGCGTGATCAGTTCGTAGAGCGGGTAGCGGACCGCGAGAATGATGTACTGATGAAACTCAATCGCGGCGAGAAATATGACTGCGGCGGCGATGATCACAGTTCGATATTGTTTAGCCCACGACGCCATTGCCACGATTTGGCTAAAGGCGAGGAAACGCAGCGGCATATCCCACATGTTGGCGTAACGGAGGTTCATTCCGTACTTCACGTTACACATCAGCAGATAGCTCGTGACGATAAAGATAGACATGAACAATTCAGGTTTCATTTCCCGATCCAGCCTAAAAAGTGTTCCAAAGGCGAGAATCAGGATAATCGGACTGACCAGGAAAAGGTCGACTAGGTAGCGGTACCACGGCCCATCACCGGTGATAATGGCGTAAGAGAACTGGGGAGCTTTGGTAACAAAAGCTTGATAGGCCGCAACCAAGTTGGATACGCCGCCGGCGAAAAAAGCCAAAATGACGACGCCGATTAACGGTCCAAGAATGGTAGCAAGAAGAAGTTCTAGTGTTGCCGTTCCAAACTTCAACCAGCGGTTCGCGACGATGAGAACGACTATCGCGACCCAGACAAAAAACGCATTCTCTTTGGTGAGGACGAGCAAGGCCAAGGAAAGAATGTAGGCGCTGAGCCAAGGCCAATGTCGTGGCGCACGGAGATTTTCCCAGAAAAACCAAAGACAGAGGAGCGCCCAAAAAGCAAAGAAACCGTCGATGAGTGCGTGCTGAGACATGTGCAGTTGCGTCGGCGCGAGGGCCATCAAAGCTGCAATTGCGAGTGCCCAGGTTCGACCGCGCAATCGCCAGGCGAAAATGGTCGACGCGAAAAGCGTCAGCATGGTCATGACAGCGGAG
>DATNKD010000164.1:0-7652 GCA_035603575.1 Chthoniobacterales bacterium | reverse complement strand
ATTCGTTTTAAAAATGGGTGCGTCGCGAATGTTACGTCGAGTCGAATCAGTCCCGAGCGGATGCGCAAGATCCGAGTTTTTCAGGAGGACGCTTATCTCTCGCTCGATTACGAAAAACAAAGCGGCGAGATTTACCGGCGCGAATCGGGAAAGATCACACGCGACAAAGTTCCAATCGAACGCGAGGAACCGTTGAAGCAGCAGCTTGTCTCGTTCATTGAATGCGCAAGCACCGGCCGCAAACCGCGCGTCTCTGGATTTCAGGCGACCGCTGCGCTCGAGCTCGCGGTCGAAATTACCAAGCGAATCGGATCGAGTGGCTAAGACGATCTACTTTGTCGCGGGGGAGGCGAGCGCGGACAATCACGGAGGAGCGTTGATGCGCGCGCTGCGCAAAGCCGATGTCGATCTTCGCTTCATCGGTCGCGGCGGTCCGCAAATGAAAGCGGTCGCGAGCGAGACTTTCCAAAACTGGATCGAGAAATCCGGCGTGCTCGGACTGTGGGAAGTGATCAAGCATTACGGTTACTTTCGAAAACAATTTCACGCGACGCTTCGAGAAGTCGAGACGACCAAGCCGAACGCCGTCGTGTTGATCGATTATCCGGGTTTTAATTTGCGACTCGCGCGCGCGTTGCGGAAACAATCGCCGTCGCAGAAAATAATTTACTACATTAGTCCGCAAGTGTGGGCTTGGAACCGCGGCCGGATCAAGAAGATGGCGCGCTGGCTCGATTTGATGCTCTGCATCTTTCCGTTCGAAGCCGAGCTCTACAATCAAAGCGGATTGCGCACAATCTTCGTCGGCCATCCGATGATCGAGCGGCTGCGCGAGCGCCAGTCTTTGCAGGGTTACGGATCGGCAGGCAAGATCGACATCCAGCGCGATCCGAATCTCATCGGCTTATTTCCCGGAAGCCGCGGACGTGAAGTCAGGAAAATCTTTCCGATCTTGATCGAGACCGCGCTAGAACTTCGACGATCCAGACCAAGTCTCCGTTTCGAAGTTGCTGCGGCATCGGATGAGCTCGCTCAAGAAATCCGAAGAATTCTCGGTGATAGTTTAGCGACCCCTCACCTTAATCCTCCCCCCTCGTCGAGAGGAGAGGGGAGGGTGAGGGGAGATTTAGAATCACAAGGTCTGGAACTCCGAGGCCGGAATGGCGGATTCGAGATCAAGGTCGGGCAGACCGCCGAAATCATGCAGCGCGCTTATGTCGGAATCGTTGCTTCCGGAAGCGCGACGCTCGAGGCGGCTTATTTTCGAACGCCGTTCGCGCTTATCTATAAAGTTGCCTGGCCGACGTATTTTGCCGGACGGCTGCTCGTCAAAGTAAAATATCTCGGCATGCCGAACGTTCTCGCCGATAAAGAAATTGTTCCTGAGTTCATTCAACATCGCGCGAGACCGCGCGCTCTTGCAAAAGCGGTTCTGCGTTTGCTCGACGATCCAATTGCGCGCGATGAAATGATTTTAGAATTCGACAAAATTGCGGGGCAATTGGGGGAATCGGGCGCAAGCGAGCGTGCGGCGAAAGCGATCGTCGCTGAAATCGCTTAGATCGACAATGGACCTGTCATTCCGAGCGAAGCGAAGCGCAGTCGAGGAATCTCTTACTATTTCTGTGATGAACGGTTTGCTTGATGTCTTTGGAAATATCTAGAGATGTCTCGACTTCGCTCGACATGACAACAGATATTCTCGAGAGGAAACGCATTCTCTGGGCGCTCGCCGCGCTGATGCTCGTTTTGTTTTCCGTCACGAATCTGCCGTGGGAGGTGGACGGCTACGATCAAGCCAAACAGGCGTGGACATCGTACGAAATGGTGACCGAGGGACATTGGTTCTTTCAGCGCACGTCTGATGATCAGGGCCTCGCGACCAAACCGCCGCTGACCGGATGGATCTCAGCGGCGATATTTACGATTACGCGATCGTGGGATGTGGCGTGGCGGTTGCCTTCGCTTCTGTGCGCGGCGCTGATTGCAGTCATGTTGTTCCGAAGCGCTTCTCGCGCTTACGGAAATGTTGCGGGCCTGATCGGGTTCGCCGCGTTCGGTTTCAATTTGTTGAGTCCGCGGCTGGCCACGCTGGTTCGTTCCGACATGCCGCTGGCGTTGGCCATTTTTTTGGTCGGACTTTTGATCTGGGAAAAAATCAGAACCGGCGAGCCGTGGCGAACTCAGGACCGATGGCTGATGTTTGTTTTGCTAACGGCTGGAATGTTGATCAAAGGCCCGATCGTTTACGCGTTCTTGCTTCCAGGCATTTTGTTTTTCCAATGGCAACGCCGCCGAGACAATGCCAGTCCGGCTCGGACCGGCCACTACAGTGCGTGGTGCGGTTGGTGGCCGTGGTTCGCGTCGCTCGCGATATTTCTACTTTGGGTGAGCGCCGGATGGCTTTGGGTACCGCGCTTCTACGAATTGGTAATCGTCCGCGAATTTCTCTCGCGCTTCGGCGAAGTCGGCACGCACGTGCATCGCGCGCAATCGTTCTTCTTTTATCTGCCGCATTTGCTTCACAAATTTTTTCCGTGGAGCGCGGTCCTGATTGGAGTCGCGATTGTCGATCTTCGCTCGCGCCGCTGGAACATTCGCGCGGCCTTCAAAGAAATGCCGCCGGCAACACTTTGGCTAATTTGTTGGAGCATCGGCGGGCTCGTCTTCATGTCGATAATTCCCTCGAAAAGGGTGGATCGAATTTTCCCAGTCATCCCGCCGCTCTGTTTGTTGGTTGCTGCCCAAATAGCCTCAGGTAGGGTTGGCGCGGTGCGTCGAGCGGACGCCGCAGCGCGGCGTCCGTACCAATGGGTTGCCCCACTGTTAGCTCTGGCCGTTGTATTTACGATCACTTATTCCGGTTACAGAGTTTTTTCCGGTTATCGCGATCAGCGCGATGCATTGTCGACCTTCGGCCGCAGAGTTCGTGAGGAAGCAGCGAGGAATCATTGGCGTTACGAAGCAATCGGCAAGAGCGATGAAGGATTGCCGCTTTATCTGACGCGGCCGCATTTTTTGAAGCCTGACGTGGCAGTAGCCGAATGGAATTCCGGCAAGATCGATGCGCTGGCGGTTCCGGCGGACCAGGCGCCGCAGTTGATGCGCGAACTGCATGATTCGACGCGCCGGTTTGAATCTGTTCAGCGCAAAAATCTCCGTCGCCCCAATTACGTTTTGCTCACCCACTAGCGGCGCAAAATGCTCGACTTTCCCGGGCGGCATTTTAGGCTCGCGCGCAGTCGCCAGATGTCGATGGAGCAATTTCCGAAGAAAGAAATCGAAGCGCTGTGGGCGCCTTGGCGCGTGGAATATTTCGAGAAGGAACCGCGCGACATGGAATTTCTCACGGCCGCGGCGCGCGCGAGCGATGACGCAGCGCACCTGGTGATCACGCGGCGGAAAACAGCGTTCCTGATGATGAACCGTTACCCTTACTCGGTCGGCCACTTGATGGCAGTGCCTTATCAGAAAACGGCCGACCTCGATTCGTTAGGCGAAAATGAAATCGTCGAGCTCTGGAATTTGGTGACCCACGGGCAAGCGCTCCTGCGAATGGCGACCCGAGCCCAGGGCTTCAATGTCGGTTTGAATCTCGGCGAATGCGCCGGCGCGGGCGTGACCGATCATTTGCACATTCACATTGTTCCGCGTTGGAAGGGCGACACAAATTTCATGCCGGTGCTTGCCGGAACGAAAACCATTTCGGAAGGACTGCGCGCTCTGTACGACAAGCCGATTGAAGCGCAGGCAAAAATGGACAAGGAGCGCGCGCGATGAACGGCAGCTCATCGTGGATCGAACCGCCGCCGCAGCAACGCGGGCTCGGTTGTTTCGCCAAAGGTTGTTTGATTCTTGTCGTCTTTTTTATTCTTCTTGCGCTGGCTTTCGTCGCCGGCACTTATTTCGCGGCAAAATATTTACGGACCGAATATTTTTCGGAGCATCACCTGCGTTTGCCTCCAAACAAGGCGACGGTTGAGGAAGAGGATGCGGTGAGAGCGCGATGGGACGCGTTCGAAAAAGCCGCGCATGCGCACGAAGCAGCGCGAATCGAACTCAGCGCGGACGATCTGAACGCGCTCATCGCTTCCGAGCCGAAGCTGCGCGGCAATGCTCATGTAACAATCGAGGACAACACCGCGCATTTGCAGTTGAGCATGCCGATCGGCAAAACGCGATGGTTGAACGGTCGTTACCTCAATGGGCAGTGCTCGGTCCAATCTGCGCCGGGTGGAAAACCGGAAGACGCGCGCATCACCAGCATCATCGTGAATGGTCGACTGGTCGGAGAAGAAATCCTGAGCTGGCAGTACGGCACCTGGTCGTTTAAACGTTACGTTGCAGATTGGACCGGCCAGACCAACCTCAAGACCTTCGAGATTTCCGACGGGAAAATAATTTTGGAAACAAACGGCAGCGAGCAGGCGCCCTAACGCTGCACGAAATTACTGCATGATCTCGCGGGCGAAAACGTTGAGTTGTCCGTCTTCCTGCTTCCGCACTTCGGTGATCTCGAGTGGTCGCGCTTCGTCGCGGCTGACCGTCGATCCCGGTGGCGGCGGCGTGTAACCAGTCGGAAATTCGACGATTATGCGCGTCGGCGCCGCGCCGAAATGAAGAACGGAATCGGTCAGCTTGCCCCGCGGCCGGAGGACGGCGCGGTTCGCATCGGAAAAATTGACCACGAATTGTCCCTTCAAATAAATCCGTTCGCCCGCAGTTCCGCGATCGGCGATTTCTTTGAGATCGCCCGTCGCGATGAGACGCCCGAGCGGCATTTTCCCGGGCGGAAAAGTTTTCCAACTTCCGCCGCCAGTGGTCGATGCCAGTGTGCCCACGTCCGAAGCAGCCGGCTGCACCGGTTGCGCGCGCACCGGACTTTCAACCGGTTGAGCGAGCGCGATCTCGGGTGCTGACTGCGTCGCGGCCGGCGGAGCTGGAGTTGGCTTTTTCGCCGGTGCAGGAGGCGGTGATGTTTGAACGATCGGTGACGGTACCGGCGGTGGAGATGTCGATCTTTCCGCTAGAACAATCGGCGTCGCTGACGCTGACGGCTGCGGAGTCGGTTTACCTTTAGCTAACTTGCCTTTTGGAGTTGGCGTTGCTTTTGCGCCGGGTTTTCCTTTTTTGGGCGCAACCTGCACCATTGGCGGTGGCGTGACCGCTTTGGCGGCTTCGACGCGCACAAGCTGATTTTCCGGTGGCGGCGGCGTGCCGCTCGGCGCGAAACCTGGAATTGCAACCTGCGCCGGAGTCTGAGCGCGCGGTGTTCCTTGACGGAATTGCGCGTAATGCATTTCGCCGCGCAACCGGGCTTGTTCCCTAAACAACGGCCAGCCCGCTTCGAGGTTGAGGGACAACGGCGGTTCGAGACTGAAAGTGCCGGTGCCGCGCATCACTGTGTAAGTTCCGTAAAGCAACGGCACCGAAGTCAGCATGATCCGCCCGTCGGGAAAGCGCTCAACGTGAATAACGGCAGAAAGATCGTGGGCGCGATCGAGCTTAAGCTCCAGACCTGTGGTGAGCGTTTGTTTGATTAGCGGCACCGTTTGCGGCTCGGCTGGATAAAGATGTTCCATCAACAGTTCCGGGCTCTCGATTGAACCCGTCAACGCCACCATTCCGGAGGTGAACAAATCGCTCGAGCTGAGCTCACGCGCTTCCATGATCACATAGCGGCCGACGACGTATGGGACGAGGCCGCGCACCTGTTGAAAATTACGAATGTAATTTCGCGCCAGCTCCGCGTTCGTTTTAATCAGCTCAGCCGAACCCATCGCGTTGTAACGATCGTAAAGTTGTTTCGCGCTCAAAAATTCGCCGGCTGGCGCCGCGGTTAGTTCAAAACGTTTAGTCGGCTCAATCTTGTGCAGCTTTTGCAGAATGCGATAACTGTCCGGCCGCTCCGGTTGGCTAAAGATGTAAAAGCTGCCGAGCCACGCCGCGAATGCGAATCCGGTCAGCAGCAGAATGACGACCGTCCAGGCAAAGTAATTGATCCGGCGGCGAACAGGGCGCGCATAAGGTTCCTCGTAGCGATAAATGCCGTAGTCCATCTAAACGGGCGAGGGGATTCCGATTGGCGAGTTCAAGCCGACTGCGTCACTTCGAATGACGTCCCACAGCCACACGTTCGACTCGCGTTCGGATTCACGATCTGAAAACCGGTCCCGGTGAGGCCTTCGCGAAAATCCAAAGTAGCGCCGCTCAAATACGACGCGCTCTCGTTGTCGATGAAAAACTCGACCCCGTCGCGCTCGATCACCGCGTCTCCGGCCTTCTTTTCATCCAGCGTCATCTCGTAATGCAGACCGGAACAGCCACCTTTGGTAATCTGCACGCGCAGACCTTTTCCCGAGCTTTCCGCTTTCTCAGCCAGCAAGCTCTTCAGCTGTCGGACAGCGTTCTCCGTGACGTCAATCATGGTGATTTCCAAATTACGATTCGACCTAGCCAAGTCAACCGCAGCAGATCGCGGGCGCGGCCGCCGTAATTGTCGATCTTTGCTCTGGAAATCGAACATCAAAGATCGAACATCAAACACCGATGAGCAGAATCCGATTGCTTCCAGAAACCGTGGCCAGTCAGGTCGCTGCTGGTGAAGTGGTGGAACGACCGGCGTCGGTCGTGAAAGAGCTGGTCGAGAACAGCATCGACGCCGGTGCCCGCAAGATCGACATCCTGATTCGACGCGGAGGAATTTCGATGATGCGTGTGGTCGACGATGGCTACGGGATGGACCGCGACGACGCGCTCCTTTCGCTCGAACGCCACGCGACCAGCAAAATCCGATCGGTGTCGGACTTGGAAGCGATCGGCACTTTGGGTTTTCGCGGCGAGGCGCTCCCGAGCATTGCCAGCGTGTCGCGTTTTCGCCTAACGACTCGCGAACCGGACGCAGTTGCCGGTACGGAGATCGTCGTCAACGGCGGCAAGATCGACATCGTGCGCGACGGCGGCGAAGCGCCGGGGACACAAGTGGAAGTGCGCTCGCTCTTTTACAACGTGCCGGCGCGCCGCAAATTTTTGCGCGCGGAAAATACCGAGAGTCGCAACATCGAGCATCAACTCCATTTGCAGGCGATCGGTCACGCTCAAATCGCTTTCACATTCGCGCGAGACGACCGTGTCGTGTTTCAGCTCCCGGCGACTACTACGCTGACCGATCGAATTCGCGATCTTTATGGAAACGAATTGTGGCAACAGTTGATCCGGCTCGATGGTTCAGGTTCGTCGCAAATCCGGATCAGCGGATTGATTGGGCAAGCTGGATTGAGCCGGCAAACGCGCGCGCAGCAGCTCATCTTTGTGAATGGGCGCGCGATTGAAAGTCCGCTCATCACCACCGCTGTGCGCGAAGGTTATCACACCGCGCTGATGAAAGGACAATATCCGGTCACTTTCCTTTTTCTCGAACTCGATCCGGGCGCGGTGGACGTAAACGTGCATCCGGCCAAACGCGAAGTTCGTTTCCGCGATCCGAATGGAGTTCGCGAAGCGGTCGCGCGTTGTATTCAGGAAACGCTTGGGGGCGGTCGCGCCGATTGGCAGGAGAAATTTCGGGCGCCAACTGCGACGCCCACGCAACCGGCTGTCGATCTAAAGCTGCGACCGGAGGTCAGTGCTCCTGAAGAATCGGATCGAGAATT
>DATNKD010000163.1:0-3137 GCA_035603575.1 Chthoniobacterales bacterium | reverse complement strand
CAATCGGGTCGCGCCCCGGCGCGTCCACCGGAATTACTTTGCCGGTCCGGCGTCGATCCTTGAAAACGGTGCCGGCCGCAGCGCCGTCGCCGATTTTGTCCGCGATTTCCAATTCACCGAGCGGCGTGCCGAAACTGCCTGGCCGATCGCCCAATCCAAATTTGGAAGTCGAAATCGGATACGTAGCAACGAGGTTGCCTTTTTGTAGCAGCGCGAGCTTTTGATCGTGCACACTGACAACGATGTGGTGCTCGGTGTCGCGCGGTGCAGCGCACGAAGCGAGAATTAGCGCGGCGCCGAACACGAACACATGCCGTCCGACGATCTTGAGTTTGCCCATGTCGATCTTACCCGCGCTCAAATCGGAAGAATTCTTCCGCAGTTGCGGTTGTCGCGCCAGCGATTTCTTCCAATGAAAGACCGCGAGCTTTCGCAATTTCTTCCGCGACCAACCGCGTGTGCGCCGGTTCGCACCGTTTTCCGCGGAACGGGACCGGCGCCAGATAAGGACAATCCGTTTCGACCATGAATTTATGGAGCGGCACTTTGGCAGCGACTTCGCGCACTTGTTTGCCGTTTTTGAAGGTGACGATTCCGGTAAAGGAAACGAGATGGCCGAGATCGAGAACGTCATTCGCTTGATCCAATGTTCCGCCAAAGCAGTGAAAGACGCCGCTGACCTGCCGGCCATAACCTTTCAAAATCTCGAAAGTATCATCCCAGGCGTCGCGTTGATGAATTACGACATTGAGTCTTAACTCGACCGCGAGATCGAGCAGCAGCTCGAATAATTCGGCCTGCTTTGCTTTGTAGGCGCCGTCTTCAATGCGCGCTTCAACTTGTTCTTCGGTTTCGCTTTGAAGCGCATTGAAGACTTGAACGTGTTTCTGTTTCGCCGCTTCCACGCTTGGCAACCGATGGTAATCGAGACCGATTTCGCCAATTCCGACCACGCGCGGATTTTTCGCGAGCTCGCGCAGAGGCGTGACCACATCTTCCTCGGCTTCGAGTGCGTAAGTCGGATGAACTCCGATCACTGCGAAGATGTTCGGATATTTTTCGGCAAGCTCGACTGCCCGCTGACTGCTCTCGACCGAGGTGCCAATGGCGATGATGCGGGTAACGCCGGCCTCAGTCGCGCGCTGAAGCACATCGTCGAAATCATTCGCGAAATCCGGATAATCGAGATGCGCGTGAGTTTCGATTAACATTTTTAGAATTCCGAACGCATCGCCGCTAACCAGCGGCGTCGAGAAGTTTTTGGAAACGCGGATAATTTCGCAGTGGATCGAAATCGGAATCATGCCTCGCCCAGTTGACCAGCTCCAGACCCCATCGCGGGATTGCGTGCTCAATTGTGTCTAAGGCTGCTTCGAGGTCGCCGAGATTGCTATAACCACACGCCACGTTGTATTGCGTAAGGGGATCGTCGGGATCGATTGCCAATGCGCGCGCAAGCCAGTCCCGCGCTCGCTCGGTCTCGCCCATCGCAATGAGTGCGCCCGCGCCAAGATGGGCGGGCCGCGGATCCTCGGGATGGAGCGCAAGTTCACGCTCGGCCAGCTTGCTGCCTGCGCGCGCGGCAGCTTTGCTATCGTCGAGCCGGCCAAGTGATCGATAGATTGCAATGAGCAGACACGGAGTCTGGTAATCGTCTGGCCTGATCTCGGAAGCGCGCTCGAAAAGTTTCGCGGCCAGCGCGAGCTGGCCTTGAGCGACCATGGTGCGCGCATAAAAGTAGTGCGCCTCAAATGAATTGGGGTCGAGCGCAATCGCTTTCTCGAATTCCGTCTTGGCTTCTTCGTAGCGTTGTCCAGCTGAGAGCGCCAGACCGCGCGAGGCGTGAGCTTCGGCGAGCGTGTCGTCCAAACTGAGGGCCTTCTCCGTTGTGGCCAACAGGGTATCTATCGGCACATTGATGCGATAGTGCGTGTAGAGAAACCTATCGCAGTCGGCTATACCGGCGTAAGCGCGCGCGTAGTTAGGGTCCAGTTCGACGGCTTTTTCAAACATCCGCCGCGCCATCTGCCAATAGTGTTTGGAGCGGCGGTGCACGAAGTCCCGGCCACGCAAATAGTAGGTGTAAGCCTCGACATTGTCTGTCGGCGACTGTTCGATGGACTTCTTTTCCTGCGGCAGCAGCTTGATCTTCAATTGCTCGACGATGGCATGCGTGATTTCGTCTTGGATTGCGAAAATATCGGTCAGGTCGCGATCAAATCGCTCTGCCCAAACATGGCCGCCATCTTTGCTGTCGATCAGTTGTGCTGTCACGCGAACGCGTGCGCCGGCTTTTCTCACGCTTCCTTCCAAAACAAAACCGACTCGCAGTTCTTGGCCGACCTGTTGCACCTTTACCGGTTTGCCTTTGTGGGTGAACGCGGTGTGACGGGCGACGACAAAGAGGCCGGAGATTTTGGACAAATCGGTAATGATGTCTTCGGTGATGCCGTCACTGAAATATTCTTGTTCCGGGTCGCCGCTCATGTTGGTAAACGGCAGGACGACGATCGACGGGCGGTTGTCGATTTCATCAGCCTCCTTGTGCATAGAAGCGTTCGGCTTTTCCACCGCGACACTGTAAACGCGAACCGGCTGCGCGATGTTTTTCAATTCCTGTTCGCCCAGGTCTTCGAATGCGATGTCGAGGCGATTGCCTACGTGATCGCGAACCGAACTTGAAATCGCAATTCCGCCCGGCTGCGCGATACGCTCGAGTCGCACTGCCACATTGACGCCGTCGCCAAAAATATCTTCGCCTTCGACAATCACGTCGCCAAGGTTGATACCGATCCGGAATTCGATGCAGCTGCCTGGAGGTTTTTCTGAGTTGCGCTCGCGGATGGCGCGTTGAATTGCGACTGCACAGGCCACCGCGTTCACCACGCTGGAAAATTCCACCAGCATTCCGTCGCCCGTTAGTTTCACAATCCGGCCGTGATTGTCGGCGATTTTGTTGTCGATCAAATCTGTCCGCAAACTCTTCAGCGCAGCGAGGGTGCCCGCTTCATCCGCCTCCATCTGCCGACTATAACCGACCATGTCAGCGGCGAGGATGGCGGTGAGACGACGTTGACTTACCATTCGATTACCGTGCTGGCCCAAGTGAGTCCACCGCCAAACACAACCATCAAAAC
>DATNKD010000162.1:0-14378 GCA_035603575.1 Chthoniobacterales bacterium | reverse complement strand
ATGTCGATGGAAGAAATCCGGAAATATCTCGGCGTCGATAGTCTCGGTTATCTTGACGTTGAAGGAATGGTGCGCGCGACCGGAAGACCGGTAAACGAATTTTGTCTGGCCTGTTTCACCGGCGACTATCCCCTTCCCGTCGATCCCGCGCTCGACAAATTCATCATGGAAAAGCGCGAGGCGAGAGCGAAGGCGCTCATCGACCAGGAACGGCATCCAACGCTGTTCGCGGATCTGAAATAGCGCAACCGACGGATTTTTATTCTGTCATTCCGAGCAAAGTCGAGGAATGGAGCGAGTGGGACGAGCGACATGGACGGTTGCGCCGCGAGGGCAGCGGCGAGAGAGTCGGGAGACGAACGAGTTCAATCGATGTTTCAGAAATAGTAAGAGATGTCTCGACTGCGCTCGACATGACAAGAAAGCAAAAGGCCTACGCGCGCGCCGGGGTAGATGTCGATCTTGGCAACAAGCTCAAGCGGCGCATTCAATCACTCGTCAGGCAAACGCACGGGCCGAACGTGCTCGGCAAGATCGGCGGCTTCGGTGGTTTATTTCGAGTAAACTTTCGCGGCATGCGCGAACCGATCCTGGTTTCGAGCATCGATAGCGTCGGGACCAAATTGAAAATCGCTTTCGCGTTAGATCGGCATGACACCGTCGGCGCCGATATGGTGAACCATTGCGTGAACGACATCGCGGTCGTCGGCGCGCGGCCGCTGTTCTTTCTCGATTACATCGGCTGCGAAAAACTTCAGCCGCGCGTGTTCGATCAACTACTACGCGGATTTTCGCGCGCCTGTCGCGCGGCCGGCTGTGCATTGATCGGCGGCGAGACTGCGCAACTGCCGGGAATGTATCGCAAAGACGAATACGATCTGGCCGGCTGCATTGTCGGCGTCGTCGAGCGTTCGAAGATTATCGACGGCCACAAAATCAAAGCCGGCGATGTGATTCTCGGACTCGCATCAAACGGTTTGCATACCAACGGCTATTCGCTCGCTCGCAAAATTTTGTTCGACAAAATGAAACTGAGGCCGGGATCGCGTTTACCGGGATCGACAATCGCGGTCGGCGAGGAACTCCTTCGCGTGCACAAGAATTATCAACCGCAGCTGGCGAAAGTCCCGGACGGAGTCATCAAAGGACTGGCTCACATCACCGGCGGCGGTTTGATCGATAACTTGCCGCGCGTTCTGCCAAAGAATTGCGACGCGGTCATTGAAACGAAATCGTGGCGGGTGCCGCGCATTTTCAAAATTATGCAACAAAACGGCCGCGTGAGCTCGGCCGAGATGTATCAGGTCTTCAACATGGGAATCGGCATGGTCGCGATTGTTTCGGAAGCGAATGCGAAACGCACAATGTCGATCTTGCGGGCGAAGCGAATCGGCCGGATCGAACGCGGCAGCGGCAAAACAATTCTGTCATCCTGACCAAGCGCGAAGGATCTCCCAAAAGCTCGAGCGTCACACAACGTAATCAGCGTGTCTTCGCTTCGATTGTGAGATTGAACTCGTTCGCCTCCCGACTCTCTCGCAGCTACCCTCGCTGCTTCACTGTCCATGTCGCTCGTCCCACTCGCTCCGCTCGGAATGACAGCGTGTGGATTAGCTGAATCTCGCGGATTGCACGGATTCTTTTTGCATTTATCCGTTTACATCCGCGTAATCCACGGTTGATCGAACTGCAATGAAAAAGCGCCGCCTTGGAAAGACCGACATGAACGTCTCGGTCCTCGGATTTGGGGGATCCGAGATCGGCTACGAGCGCGCTTCGCCTGAAACTGTCGCTGAGCTGCTGAACAGCGGTCTCAATGCCGGCCTTAACGTGATCGACACCGCCGAGTGTTATTACAACAGCGAGGAGTTGATCGGAGAGGCGGTGAGCCATCGACGAAAGGAATTTTATCTTTTCACAAAGTGCGGCCACCCACACGGCTTTGGCGAACGCGCGGATTGGTCGAAAAGTTCAATTTTGGAAAGCATCGAACGCAGTTTGCGGCGGCTGAAGACGGATAAGATCGACATCGTGCAATTGCATAGCTGCTCGGAAACGGAGTTGCGGAAGGGCGAAGCGATCGAGGCGCTACAAACAGCGCGCGATCGCGGCTACATCCGCTACCTCGGTTACAGCGGGGACAGTCATGCCGCTCGGTTCGCGGTGGAAACCGGCGCGTTCGACACCCTGCAAACCTCCATCAGCATTGCCGACCAGGAAGCGATAGATTTGACCGTGCCGTTGGCGCGCGAAAAACAAATGGGCGTGATCGCGAAGCGGCCGATCGCAAACGCGGCCTGGAAAACGGGACATCGTCCGATTGATTCTTACCATCACGAGTATTGGCAGCGATTGCGAAAATTAAATTACGATTTTCTCCACGACGATTTGGAGAAAAGCATTTCGATCGCGTTGCGCTTCACCCTGAGCGTTCCCGGCGTGCACACCGCGATTGTCGGTACAAAGAAGCCGGAACGTTGGGAGCAAAACGCAAAATTGCTGGAAGAAGGTCCGCTCGACGAGCCAACGTTTCGCAAAATTCGTGAGCGCTGGGAGGAATGCGCGCCGCGAACCTGGATCGGACAAATATGAAACAACGAAAACTTGGGCGGGGCGGACCATGCGTTTCGGCGATTGGTCTCGGTTGCATGGGCATGTCCGATTTTTACGGTGGTCGCGATGATGAGGAATCGATCGCTACAATTCATCGCGCGCTTGAGCTCGGCGTCACTTTCTTTGACACCGCCGACATCTATGGGCCGCACACGAACGAGGAGTTGGTCGGGCGCGCATTGAAGGGGCATCGCGAACAGGTCGTGATCGCAACCAAGTTTGGCATCCTGCGGGATCCGGACAAGCCGGAGTTCCGGGGCTTCAACGGCAAACCGGATTATGTGAAACGGGCATGCGAAGGAAGTCTGCGCCGGCTGCAGATGGATTGCATCGACTTGTATTATCAGCATCGCGTCGATCCGGACACGCCGATCGAAGAGACGGTTGCCGCGATGGCGGAGTTAGTTCGCGAAGGCAAAGTGCGCTTTCTTGGATTGTCCGAAGCTGGCGCCGACACAATTCGCCGCGCGCATGCCGTGCACCCGATCACAGCGCTGCAATCGGAGTATTCGCTTTGGACACGCGATCCGGAAGCGGAAATTCTAAGCGTTTGCCGCGAACTTGGAATCGGTTTTGTCCCGTACAGTCCCCTCGGTCGCGGTTTTCTAACCGGTAAGATTCAAAAGCCGGAAGATTTGGCGGACGACGATTACCGAAAAACGACGCCGCGATTTCAGGGCGACAATTTTCAGCGCAATCTCGATCTGGTAAAACGGGTGGAAGAAATCGCGCGGGAAAAACGCTGCACACCGGCACAACTCGCGCTTGGGTGGGTCCTGGCCCAAGGAGAAGACATCGTTCCGATTCCCGGAACGAAACGGCGAAAGTATTTGCAGGAGAACATCGGTGCGCTCGATGTAGATCTTACAAGCAATGATCTCGAGCGAATCGATGAAGTCGCGCCAAAGGACGCCTTCGCCGGCTCGCGCTATCCTGAAGCAATGATGAAACTACTTAAGCGATCGTAGTCGCCAAAGTATTTTCCTTCTACTCGGGACTTACTTTTTCGCTGAGAGGAAATTAGAAGTGCTTACTTGCGCTTCGCTTTTCTTCTCGCCGCCCAGCGTGCCTTCATTAACTGCGAAAGTCGTCTGCGACCAGCCGCGGTAATTCCGCCTTTGCGGCGTCCACCTTTCTTTGCTGCTTTAGCTTTGCCGCCTCCGCGTGCCCTTACGCGCGCCCAACGCGCGCGCGCTGCCGCGGCAATTTTCGCCCTAGCTGCCGCTGACATTCGGCGCCTTCCCCCGCGACGCGGAACGGCCGTTGCGCCGCCGCCTCCCGCTCCACCAACTAACCCCCTGAGTCGCCTCTCCAAAGCATCAATCTGGCGACGAATCGACAAAGCCTGCGTCAAGTTTCGCGTTGATAAGTCCATAGGCGTTTCCGATAGAGTAAAGTTTTAGCTAATGCAAGAGATAGTTAAGAGTAGTTTGCGAGCGCAGGTCAGACTAGTTCCACTATCACCGTGTAATCCTATCGCTTCGCCGCAACACTAAGGCTGAAGCTGCCATCGTCTGAACAATTTCTCCACGCTGATTTGTAGTGACATTACGCAGACGAACAATTCCATGAGTTGGTTTTGAGCGCGATACGCGAAGATCGACAATCTCGGTTTCCACTTGCAAGACATCGCCCGGCCGTACTGCATTCGGCCAGCGCAACTCATCGACCCCGAGACCGATTGCGCCTTCGGCAAAGTTCAATGTTTGCACAAAGAGACGCATCGTAATTGCCGCGGTGTGCCAGCCGCTCGCGATCAGGCTCTCAAACATTGTCTGGCGAGCGACGGCTTTATCCAAATGAAACGGTTGCGGATCAAACTCGCGCGCGAATGAAATAATTTGTTCTTCGCTAACCTGGTACGTAGCCGACTTGAACCGCTCGCCGGCTTTGACATCTTCGAAATAACGCTGGCTCATTGGGGATTATTTCTTTTGCCGCATTGCTCCGGTTTCAGCAATGTGTAAAATACCGCGCCATTGCTCGTCACGCGACATGCTCCCTAACCCCGGGCCTGCCACGCCGTAGCCTTGGCGAAGGCGGGCGGTTAGCTCAGTGGTAGAGCGTCTCGTTTATACCGAGAGGGTCGGGGGTTCGAAACCCTCACCGCCCAGTCTACGCTCGCAGCGTAGTGGAGAGCGTGGACTATCGCGCCCGTAGCGTTAGCGAAGGCGGACCTTTTTCACCTTGCAACGTCAACGCAGCGAGCTTCGACTCGGCTTGCCAATCAGAAATGAAAACTTTCACATACGTTTATGTTTTACAAAGCGAGACCGACTCAAGACGGTTCTACACTGGTTGCACATTCGATCTTCGCAACAGACTCGCTCGTCATAATAACGGTGAAGCGCCGCACACCTCCAAATGGAAACCCTGGCGAGTCAAAACCTACATTGCATTTTCGGACAGAGTGCAGGCCAAAGCTTTCGAACATTATTTAAAGTCTGCCTCTGGCCGCGCCTTTCTCAAAAAGCGCCTGTAGGGCCAACTCATTTCTTCAGCAACTCCAGGGCAACCGGGAAAATAATCTTCTCCCATTCGGCATATGCTTTGGCCGATGGATGCAAACCATCTTTGGCTACAAGCGATCGATCTTCACCCATTTTTTTACTTAGCGGGAAAACATCGACGACCGGTAAGCGTCGTTTCTTTGCTTCTTCGGTAACAATCTCATTAAAACGACTTAGTCCTTCTGAAATGTTTCGGCCGTGCGCGTAGGTAGGACCAGTGGGCGTTACTCCGAAATCTGGAATCGTTACCACAACTAAGCGTTTCTTGTTAGGCAAAGGCTGTAGCATCTGTTCGAGCAGATAAGTGAAGCGTTTTCGAAACGTCGCCTCATCCACTCCTTGCACCCAATCGTTCACGCCGATCAGTAACGTCGCAAAGCTAGGATTCGAGCTTATGAACTTAGGTAATTCGCGATCGATCGCGTCTTTCGTTGTCCAACCTGTGACCGAAGGATTCGAGACAAGATCGACATGCAACCCCTGGGCATTCAAATGCTGCGATAATAACGCCGGCCACGATTCCTTCGGTGACGCGCCTTCGCCGCACGAATACGAATCGCCGATCACAGCATAGCGAACTCGGTCGTTACCGGTCTTAGTTTGGGCCATAAGGGAATTCGACAGAAGTAAAAGATAAACGAGAAAGGTTCTCACGTTAAGAGAACATCTCGTCGACAGCGGCCTGGCAATGAATTTTTCCAGTGTCCAGCAAAGCGACCCCGTTGTGACTTTCGCCGCGCAGAATTAGCGGCAACTCAGTTCCAGCTAAAATAACTCCGTCGATGTCGATCTTAGCTTTCAATCGATCGACGATCGCGAGTAATCCAGCACGCGTGTCAGGCAAAAAATTTCCGGGAACGAGTTCGTTGAAATATTTCTCGTGAATGTAGTCCTGATCTTTTGGATCAGGCACAACGAGGTCGATTCCTTCCCGCGAGAAAACTTTCGGGTAAAAGTCCGCTTGCATCGTGTAGCGCGTTCCAAACAAAGCAAGGTGTTTCAGTTTCCGCGCTTTGGCGTGTGCGCAAGTTGCTTCGACAATACTGATGAGTGGAAGCGGTGACTTTGCCGCCACTTCATCGAAAACAATGTGCGGCGTGTTAGCGGCGATGAGACCGAAGTCGGCGCCCGCCCGCGGAAGTTTCACGATTTCTTCGAGAAGAAATCCAGCCATGCCGGCCAGATCATTCGCGTTCATGAAATCGATTCCCTTCGTCAGATCAATGCTATTGATGACGAACTGCGGATAGCTTCCGTCGCGCTTCCGTTCGCGATAGAGCGCGATGATGTTCTTATAATAGTCGATCGTGCTCTCCGGTCCGACGCCGCCAATCATACCAAGGGTCTTCATGTCAGTGGATTAGGCTTTCTCATTCAATGGCGTTTATTAAGATCGAGATTCGTGAAAGCGAAAGTAATTTTCCTCAGCGCAACGATTCTTAGCGCAGCGGTCGCCGCGGATGCTCAACCGACGCCACGTGGACAACCGGATGTCTCCAACAAAACATTAATCACGAATGCGAACCAGGACCACCTGATGGGCGCAGCCGCGTTGCAGAAGCTCGCGAACGATTACTACAACTGGCGCAACGAGACCGACCCGGTCTCGAGCAGTAACGCCGGCCTTCACACCTGGGACGATCGGTTGGCGGATTTTTCGCCCGCAAAAATCAGCGAACGCGCGCAGCATGTGCGTGCCCTGCTCAACAAAGTCCGCGCGATGAAGATCGATACCTGGCCGAAGGACGAACAGATTGATACGATCTTGTTTCGCTCGCAACTGGAGAACGTCGATTTTGGAAATCGCGTTCTCAAATTCGAGCGGACGAATCCGCAGACTTATATCGGTGAATGCGTTAGTTCCATTTTTTCGCTGCTGAAAAAGGAATACGACACACCGCGAAAACGCGCGCGCTCGGCCACGGCGCGGTTGAAAGCGATGCCGACATTGCTGAAGCGGGGCCTGGCGAATTTACAGAATCCGGTAAAACTATACGCCAAGCTGGCGATCGATTCCGCGCGGTCGATCGACCCGCTTCTAAAAGACAGCTTGATGGCGTTGGATGTCGATCTTGCGCCGAACGAGCATGAAGAATTGATCAAGGCGCGTGACGCTGCCCTCACCGCCGCGCACAGTTTCGCTGACGAGCTCGAGAAACGGATGCCGAAGATGGTCGACTTCGCTCCGATGGGCGAAGCGAATTACAATTACTACCTCAAACACGTTTTGCTTCTGCCGCTCGACGCCCGCGAAGTGGAAACGATCGGCCGCGTGGAAAATGGACGTTACCGTGCGCTCGAAGCGCTTCTGTCCGATCCAAAATTAGCTGATCCCGATCCAGCGCGCGCGGCAAATATCCCTCCCGATCAAGCGTCGTTTCTAAAAGCGTACGAGAGCCGCGAGACCGAAATGATCAATTTCCTGAAGGAGCACAAACTCGTCACCATCCCAGCTTATCTCGGTCGATTTGAGATTCGGCAGTTGCCCGAAGCCTTCAAGCCAACCAGTCCCGGCGGTTTCATGAATCCACCGGGCGTTTACGACAAGGACCCGAGCGGTTTCTTTTTCATTCCAACTTACAATCCGAAGTCGAAGAACTTTTACATTCGCGCGGCGATCGAAGATCCGCGTCCGATTCTGGGCCACGAGGGAATTCCCGGGCACTTCATGCAGTTATCAATCGCGAATCATTTGAGCGATGAAATTCGCCGGCAGCACCAAGATGGCGTGTTCGTGGAAGGGTGGGCGCTTTACGGCGAAGAAATGTTGATGCGGACTGGTTTGTATCCGAATAACTCGCCGGCGCAGGGACAAATTTTGCGGTTGTCGCGTTACCGCGGCGCGCGAATCGGCGTCGATGTAAATTTGCACACCGGGAAATGGACCTTCGAGCAAGCGGTGAAATATTTCATGGATGCGGGCGGGCTCGATCGCGAAGCGGCCGAAGGCGAAGCCGCGGGCGCTGCGTCAAATCCGCATCAAAAGATCAGCTACATCATTGGCAAATGGCAGATCCTGAGTCTGCTCGGCCGCTACAAAGATCGACACGGCGACAATTTCCGGCTCGGCCAATTTCATGATGATCTGATTAAGAATGGAAGCCTGCCTGTTTCAATCATCGAATGGATCCTGCTCGACGACGATTCATCGATTAAAAAAGCGATGAGTGAGCCGCCTTCGCACGGCTCCGGCGCGCCAAGAAAGTGACGAGAGTTAGAAAGTAGCGCGCGATCAAGTCGATTCAGATTTTTCTAATTTCTACTTTCTACTTTTCTCATGCGTTGGCAGCAGTCGTCCGCGGCTTGTAACTCCAAGTGAAGGGCCGCTCTCGCCGCGTTATCTGGAGATCTATTCCGAGTTGCACGTCGCGACGCTCCATTTCCCGGCCGGTGTCTATACTTTAAACGCGGTTGATAAAATCGGTTACTACTACCGCGCACCGAGAAAAACATCGATTTCGCGACCAAGCACTTGCTTCGACGACCTCTGAATTCCGACCTCTGATCGCTGATCTCGGCCTGCTTCCTGCTCAAAATTGGCCAATGAGCAGGGAAAACGGAGCAGAGGCGCTATTTCAAAGGGAGTTGGCCAGGGTGGAAATCCTTGCCGGTTTGCGACACGCTTTGGACTTTCGATATCGCCGTTTGTGCGAGGCAGCCCGAGCCGATTGGCAACGTTTGTTTGGCGGCAAAGATCCAGCCGATTCGTGCGTGAGCGTTCGTGTCGCTGCAATTCCAGCGAGCGCGATCCGTGGCTCCGGTTTTCTCAAATCGCGGAAACCGTCAGGACCGAAACCAAGCACCAAGCGTTTGCCTGGTTTCGCGCACTAGCGCGCTGCTATTTCTCGATCTTTTCCTGACCGAGCAAATTCGCAACCGTCAGGCGTTGCGCCGGTCGATCAAGTCCGGCAACAAATTCCTGGAACTGTTCCGAAAAAAGATTGTGCCGGAGATTGTAGTAAAATTCCAGACCGGGCGAGGCGAGATAATGTTCGTAAAGATTGCGCCAACCGCGCCAGACCGGTTCCTCCATCAAACCGTAAACATAATGGAAATGGATTGTCTCCATCGCCTTGAGGAATTGAAATGCGACGTGAAAAAATCTCGCTTTCTCTTCCGGCGACAGGGCATCGAGATTTTCTAGGCCAATTCGCCAGATTCGGCCGACTTCCGGATTTTCTGCGAACGGCCGCGTGACCTCACGCAGCGCCGTCGTCGCGGCATCCTGGGCGGAAAGCTTGGCGATTCGCGTGCTGCGATGCACTTGAACCGCGAGATACCAAAGTGACGCGACCACGCCAATTGAGCTGATGAGTTGCGCAACGGCGTTAATCGCTTCCCAATTCATTACTTTGGTTCTTCCGCCACCTTCAGAATGATTTTGCCGCGGGTGTGATGCGTCGCCGCCTGTTCCTGGGCTTTGACCGCGTCCGTGAGTGGCAAGACTTGTGAGACGATCGACTTGATCTTTTTCTCGTCGATCAGCTTGGCGATTTCCACCAGCTGCGCTCCGTTCGGCTTGACTGAAATAGATGCGCCGCGGATCCCATGTTTATCGAGCTCAGCTTGATCGAGGCGCGCCACCAGTGTGGCGATGAATCCACCTTTTTTCACGACGCCATACGAGCGCGCCAACGTGTCTTTGCCGACAGAGTCCAGGACAACATCGACGTCCCTGGCCACGTCCTCGAATTTTTGTTTCGTGTAATCGACTGCCACGTCGGCGCCGAGCTGTTTGAGCAAGTCCTGATTGGGAGTCGATGCGGTCGCAATCACTTTCGCGCCGCGCGTTTTTGCGAGTTGGATCGCGAAACTTCCCACGCCACCGGAACCGCCATGGACCAAAACGGTTTGCCCGGCGCTCAGTTTCGCCGCGTCAATTAGCGCCTGCCAGGCGGTCAACGCCGCCAACGGCACGCCCGCCGCCTCCACAAAATTGATCGACTTCGGCTTCAACGCCGTTTCGGCTTCATCGACCACATCGTACTCCGCGTAGCCGCCACCCCACATTGGATACGCGTAAATCGCATCGCCCGGTTTGAACCGCGTCACTTTCGCGCCTGCTTTCTCCACAATGCCCGCGATGTCATATCCAGGAACGAGCGGCAAGGTTGTTCCAAAAACTTTCGCATATTTGCCGGAACGAATCATCGCGTCGACGGGATTGACGGCGGCGGCGATCACTTTTACCAGGACCTGGTTATCCTTCGGCTCCGGCCGCGGCGCGTTTTCGTACCTCAAGGCCTCCGGACCGCCGTACTCGTGAATCACGATGGCTTTCATCATCGGCTTGTTTGTTTGCGCAACGACAGCGTTGATCACGAAAGCGGAAAGAATCAGAGCAGCAATAGGAAAGAAGTTCTTTTTCATAATCTTGGAAAATCTAAACTCCTGAGACTCAAATAAATCCTGTTCATTCTGTCGAGAATTCTTCAAGCTCCGCAGCCATGAAAACAAGATCCCTTGCTATTGTCGCATTAACTTGCGGTCTGTCCGGTTTTTGTCTGGCGCAAAGCTCGCCAACGACTGCGACTACGCCCGCAAGCAGTGGAGGCAGCAGCGCTCCTTACAACGAAGGTCCAGTTTGGACTTTAACCATGATCAAGACCAAGACCGGACTGGCCGATGAGTATATCAAGCAAATCACCGGCACGGTGAAGCCGGTTTATGATGAAGAGAAAAAACAGAAAACGATCCTCGATTACAAAATCCTGAACGGCGAGGCCTCCAACCCGCATGACTTCAACATTCTTATCCTCGTGGAATACCCGAACTGGGCGGCGTTCGACACCTTGCGCGAGAAAATGGATCCAGTCGTTGCAAAAGTGATGGGATCGGAAGAGCAGCGCACGCAAATGGCGGTCAAACGTCTCGACGTCCGCGAAATTCTCGGCACCAAAACGATGCGCGAGATCACGCTCAAGTAATCACAGATCAGACATCGAGTCCGAAAAACGCGGCGATCACGCCAAACGTGTCAATTAATCCGTGGGCGAGAATCGGGACCCACAGGTTTCGACCGCTCAACAAATACGCGCTTCCTAAAATCAATCCAGCGACTCCGGAATCGACGATTCCCGACGCTCCTTTGTAGTAATGGCCATAACCGAACAAGATCGAGACCAGCAACATCGCGATCCAGCTGGCGACAGCTGATCCTCCGCCAACATCGGCGCCGCGTTTGAGCAGATATCCGCGATAACTGATTTCTTCACCGAACGCGGCGAATGTCCAAACGATCAGCAAAGCGAGCGCGGCAACTTTAGGATTGCCGGTGATTTCGTTTGCCAGGGCGGGCGCCACCGGCGCGGGCCAGAATTTCCCGGTTAAAGGCTCAATCACGAAGTCGCCAAGGCAAATTCTTAACGCGGCAGCAACCAGTGCGATGAAAACTACGCGCATCCACGAGTCCGGCCGTTTGAAACCGATGGCCGACCAGCGACCGTCGCGGAGACGAATTGAAAGCAAGCCGAGCACGAAAAGAATCGGCACTTCGTTAGGCAATATGCGAAAGACGTTGTGGCCGATGATAATGAACGCTCCCAACAAGAACTCGAACGCACTAAATGCGCGATACTTGTTTGTCAGCATTTACTTCCAGGGAAGGGCGTCGAGATCGACATTGCCGCCGGTGAGGATGATGCCGACGCGTTTGCCCACGATGTTGATCTTGCTTGCCAAGCCGTAGTCGGACGAAGGCTGGGATTCAACAATCGCGGCGTAAGGAACTGCGGCCGACGGTTCGATGATAATTTTCATCGTCTCCCAAATCGTGCGCATCGCTCCGACAATGGATTCTTCGGTAACCGTCAAGATGTCATCTACGTAACGTTGAATGATCGGAAAATTTCGCTCCCCGACATTTGTCCGTAATCCATCAGCGATCGTGAATTTCTTTTCGGTCACAATTCTTTTCTTCGCCTGGAACGATTGCGCGGCGTCATCGGCATTGGCTGGCTCAGCCGCGATTATTTTAATTTTCGGCCGCATCGACTTGGCCGCGACCGCTGTGCCACAAAGCAAACCGCCGCCGCCGATTGGACACATCACAAGATCGACATCTACATCTTCGAGTAACTCAATTACCGCCGTCCCCTGTCCCGCCATCACGTCTTCGTTCTCGAAAGAATGAATCAATGTCGCGCCCGTTTTCGCAATCACCTCCGCGCACGCCGCTTCGCGCGCGTGTTGCGTCGGCTCGCAGAACACGACGTGGGCGCCGTAGCCTTCCACCGCGCGCACTTTTACTTTCGTCGAGTTCTTCGGCATCACGATGTGCACCGGAATGCCGCGAAGTTTTGCCGCACGCGCCAGCGCCGTTCCATGATTTCCTGATGAATGCGTCGCTACGCCGCGCTTCGCAGTCGCATCATCGAGCGCGAAAACGGCGTTGGTCGCGCCGCGCGCCTTGAACGCGCCGATCTTCTGGAAATTTTCGCATTTAAAACACAGCGAAGCGCCACTCGCCTCATCCAAGTGCGAACTCGTCAGCACCGGCGTCCGCTTGATGTACGGCCGGATCCGTTCATGAGCCACGCGAATGCGTTCGAGATCGAGTGACATATTTGGCGATGCTATATTCGCTGTCATGGACCCGTACGCAAAGCCGAACGAGCGTAACGTGGGCGCGAATCGGCCGAAGATTTCGCATTTGCCGAGTGATATCGACAATCGCACGCGGAAAGATCGACAAGCAGGGAAGCAACCCGGCTGAGCCAGAAGAAAACGTCCAACGCTGAACGTCCAACATCCAATGGAAGCAGCGTGGTCGAAGAAACCTACTTCTTAGGTGGTCCGCCCTTGTTCATGAAGGGCGTGAAGAGATCGATCGGCACTGGCAGAAACGTGGTCGTGTTGTGCTCACTGGAAATCTCGCGCATGGTTTGGAGGAAGCGTAGTTGCAGCGCAATCGGTTCCTTGCTCATCATCGCGGCGGCCTGCACCATTTTTTCCGCCGCTTGAAATTCGCCCTCGGCGTTGACGATCTTGGCGCGGCGCTCGCGCTCGGCTTCGGCCTGCTTGGCCATCGCGCGTTTCATGGTGTCGGGCAGCGCTACGTCCTTAACCTCGACCGCCGTGACTTTGACGCCCCACGGTTCGGTTTGCCGGTCGATGATCTCCTGCAACTTCAGGTTGATTGACTCGCGCTGCGAAAGCAGGTCATCCAAGGGGGCCTGACCGAGTACGCTGCGCAGCGTAGTCTGGGCGATGAGCGAGGTGGCTTGGAGAAAGTTCACCACTTTCACGACGGCGGCTTCCGGATCGACCACGCGGAAATAAACAACCGCGTCGACCGTTACCGGCACGTTGTCGCGCGTCATCACCTCTTGCCGCTCGACACTGATGGTGACGACGCGCAAATCCATGCGCACCATTCGATCGACGATCGGGATGAGGAAGATCAGTCCCGGCCCTTTCGCGCCGAGTAATTTTCCGAGGCGAAAGATCACTCCTCGCTCGTATTCGCGCAGGATGCGGATTGCCTGCGGCAAAAAGATCACCGCTAGGATGATGAGTGGGGCCATCCAACCAGCTAACTTAAAGAGTCCTTCGATTAATGGCATGGTTTTAGTCTCCTTTGTGTTTCACTTTTGCAGTTAATCCTTGCACCGCTGCGATCTCAACCAATTCGTCTTTCTCGATAAGTGTATCGCTGACCGCATTCCAATACTCACCTTCAACGAAAATCCTGCCGCCGCGCGAGTCGATTGGCGTTAATGTGGTCACTGTTTTTCCAACCATTGTTTCCGCTCCAGCCTTCACCGGCAAGAGTTGTGCCCGCAAACCTTTTCCGATAACGAAAACAAAGAATGCCGCGGTAACCAGCGTCGCCGGAATGATGAAGCTGAGCGATAAACGAAAGAGCGGATCGGCGCGGTTAAAGAGCATGAGCGAGCCGATCAGAAACGAAATGATCCCGCCCACAGTCAGCACACCGTGGGTGGGCGCATAGACATCAAAGATGAAAAGCATGAGTGCGAGCGCGATCAAGGCGAGTCCGGTCACATTAACCGGCAGAACCGCCGCCAGATAAAGGGCAAGGACCAATGCAATCGCGCCCACGACCCCGGGCAGGATCGCGCCGGGCGTCGTCATTTCACCAATGATTCCGTAGATGGCGATGAGCATGAGAATGAACATAACCTCAGGCCGCCAGAGTCTTTGAAAGACGCGCTCCGATGCCGACATCTTGATCTCGCTGATCTCTGCGCCTGCGGTCTTGAGCGTTTTGCCATCGATCACGCGTCCGTTTAG
>DATNKD010000161.1:0-4049 GCA_035603575.1 Chthoniobacterales bacterium | reverse complement strand
GAGACATCTCTAGATATTTCAGAAATAGTAAGAGATTCCTCCACTTCGGCCGGAATGACAGGAACATGAAATTCTTCGAAGCGCTCGCGCAACAGTTCGCCGGTAAACCGATCGATTGGGACGAATTGGAGCATGGATTGATTCGCGCGGACCTGGGCGTCCCGTTAACGACGCGAATTATTGGCAAGCTTCAGGAACGCGAAGCCTGGTCGCTGCTTGGAATCCAGGATGTGATTAAAGTTGCGCGCGAAGAAATCTCGAAAATCCTGCCGGCAGAAGCGAAACCTGTGCGGCCGATTTCAGGAAAACCAAATGTGATTCTCATTGTCGGCGTCAATGGAACCGGCAAAACAACTTCGGTCGCGAAATTGGCGCATTATTTGAAAAAAGATCGAAATACCGTGCTGCTCACCGCCGCCGATACGTTCCGGGCCGCCGCCATTGAACAGCTTGGAGTTTGGGCGGATCGCCTCGGCGTTGAAATGGTGAAAGGTCAATACGGCGCGGATCCAGCTGCGCTTTGTTACGATGCGTATCAGAAAGCGGCGAACAACAAGGTTGATTTCTTGCTCTGCGACACCGCCGGTCGCTTACACACCAAAACGAATCTCATGGCTGAGCTTCAAAAAGTGAAACGCGCTCTGGCCAAAAACGATCCGACTGCGCCTCACGAAACTCTCCTCGTTGTCGATGCAACCACCGGCGGCAACGCGCTCAGTCAGGCGCGCGAATTTCATCAAGCGCTCGGA
Organism: Chthoniobacterales bacterium; assembly: GCA_035603575.1. Classification (GTDB taxonomy): domain Bacteria; phylum Verrucomicrobiota; class Verrucomicrobiia; order Chthoniobacterales; family UBA10450; genus AV40. The sequence goes on along the minus strand of DATNKD010000161.1, from coordinate 3,300 downwards.
CTTACCGGTTTGATCGTGACCAAACTCGACGGGAGCGGCAAAGGCGGAATCGTCGTTGCGATCCAGGATGAGTTGAAAATTCCCACGCGCTTCATCGGCACCGGCGAGAAGATCGACAACTTCGCGCGATTCGACGCGGGCGAATTTGTCGCGAAGATGTTGTAGCTGAAGTTCAAAGCCGTGGGAGAAGGAATCAAAGAGACGTTCGTTCCGGAGGACAACGTCCCTCCAGTCGCACCGACAGGACTGCACGGATTTCTCGCGAAGTTCACCGTGCTCAAAGGCGCGCAACGCGAGCTGTGGCTCACGTTTCTAATCAAGTTCCTCATCTACACCGCCTACTCCGTTACGAACAAAACGATGGTGCTGTGGCTGTCGAAAGATCTCGGTTTCAGCGATCAAGCGGCCGGCGCGTTGGTGGGCTGGGTTTGGGCGCCGGCAATGACGGTTTTTACTTTGCTCGCTGGGTCGCTCACGGACGCGATTGGTCTGCGCCGAACATTTTTCCTCGGCGTCGCGATTTGCACATTTGCGCGCAGCGTCATGATTTTGACCACGGGTCCAACGCTGGCGCTGGTCTGCGGCTTGCTGCCGCTGGCGATTGGCGAAGCGCTCGGCACGCCGGTTTTGCTCGCGGCGACGCGAATCTATTCCACGACCGCGCAACGTTCGATCGCGTTCTCGATCATCTACGCGCTGATGAACGTCGGTTACTTCGTCGCCGGTTATGTTTTCGATTTCATTCGCTCGCTCGATCTCCACATTAGCATCTCAGGGTTTCAGCCGACACCGCACGAACAACTCTTCGGCGTGAGTCTCGCACTCGAGATCTTGCTCTTCCCAACGATTTATTTTCTCCGACGCGACGCGCAGGGCGACAAGGCCGTGACGAAAATGGACGCCCCTCGCTCCGGCTTTTGGACAGGAATTGCGCGAACCGTCCAAAAAGGCTCGAACGACACGCTCGCGCTTTTTCGTCGCCTGATCGGGCAATCCGGATTTTACCGCCTGCTGGTGTTCTTCCTCTTCATCGGATTCCTGAAAGCCATTTTTCTGCAAATGGATTACGTCTTCCCGAAGTTCGGCGATCGCGAGATGGGACTACACGCGCCAGTAGGAAAACTGGCCGGGATCAACGCCATCCTTATTATTGTGCTCGCTCCGGTAATCGGTGCCCTCACCCAGCGCGTCGCGTCGTATCGCATAGTCATTATCGGCAGCATCATTTGCGCGGGAGGAGTTTTCATCATGGCTTTGCCGACGGATTGGTTCGTCCCGGTGGCAGACAGCGCGTTCGGACACGCGCTCGGCCACGTTTATTTGCAACTCACGGGCCCGGTTCATCCGTACTACATCATGTCGGCGCTCTACCTAACGATCTTTTCCGTCGGCGAAGCTTTCTATTCGCCGCGCGTCTATGAATACGCGGCGGCGATCGCACCGCCTGGTCAGGAGGCTTCCTACGGCGCGCTCGCTTACATTCCGTTTCTCGTCGGCAAACTCCTGATCGGAACAAGTGGATGGGTCCTTGCGAAGTTCTGCCCTGAGCATGGCGAATGTCATGCGGGAAGCCTGTGGTTGATCTTCGCGCTCGCCGCTTCGGTTGCGCCAATCGGATTGCTCCTCTTCCGACGTTACATCCAGGTCCCCGAAGCTGGACGGCAGGATTAAACGGCGTAAATTTTGGCGTGATTCAATTGCCCAAGCGGCCGCCACCCTCATCGCGGGGAATGTTGATTTTCTGCGCGGTTGTATTTGTGGCTTTACTCGGGGTGCTAATTTTCCTCAATCGCGCCCGCGCTCAAAAACCAAATGACGCTGCTCCCCAATCAAACTCTATGACAACTCCATCATCCACTAATCAAACTTCGACCAAGTCGTCTTCGGAAGAGTTAAAGAAAAAACTGACGCCGGAACAATATCACGTCACCCAGCAATGCGGCACCGAGCCGCCGTTTCGAAATGAGTACTGGGACAATCATCGCGCCGGTATCTATGTCGATATTGTCAGCGGGGAGCCGCTCTTCACTTCTTTGGATAAATTCGATAGCGGCAGCGGGTGGCCCAGTTTCACCAAACCAATCGACAACAAAAACGTCGCCGAAAAATCAGATCGCACCCTTGGAATGGAACGGACTGAAGTGCGCAGTAGCAAAAGCGATTCGCATCTCGGCCACGTTTTTGACGACGGCCCTGCCCCGACCGGCCAGCGCTATTGCATTAACTCAGCCGCGTTGCGCTTCGTTCCGGTCGAAAAACTAAAAGAAGAAGGCTACGGCCAATATTTGCCGCTCTTCGAAAACAAAAAATAATCGCTGCGGTTGGCTATTTCGGTCAGACCATCTTTCGGTTCGGCTGCGATTCACTTACGAAACTTTGATGATTGCCGGGTTACGGCTCGTCAAATCAAAGGGACTCCCAATCGAATCAGCCAAAATTTCAGCATGCACCGGATCCGTCATCCTTCGAAGCGCTCATCGCATTTGACCTTATGGCTCGGCCTGCTCGCAGCCGTTGGGGTCATGGCCGGATTCGTTCATTACAGCAGCATCCAGGCGGAGAAAAAGAAGTCCGGTAATTACAATTATCTCAAAGCAGTCCCAAGTGATTCGGTTCTGAAATCGAAATTAACCGATGACCAATATCGCGTCGCACGTCAGAACGCGACGGAGACGGCCTTCCGAAATGAATATTGGGACAACAACCGTCCCGGGATCTACGTCGACGTCATCACGAACGATCCGCTCTTTAGTTCGCTCGACAAAATTGACGCCGGCACCGGCCGTCCCACCTTCACCAAACCGATTTCACCCGATTCCGTTTTGCAGCAAGCCGACACTTCTCATGATATGCAACGGACGGAAGTCCGCGCCAAGCTCAGTAATTCTCACCTCGGCCATCTCTTCAAAGACGCCACGTCGCCAACCGGCGAACGTTATGCCGTGAACTCCGCGGCCTTGCGCTTCGTTCCAACTGATAAAATGGAATCCGAGGGTTACACCGAATATCTCCGCCCGTTCGAAGAAAAAGAGTGACTTAAGTCCCTCTTTTTTGTTTCACTGGTGAGGCGAGGCGACCAGATGAACAGCACTCGAATCACCGGCGACGACACCTCGCGAGTCAGCATGTGCGTCGGGCTCGGCGTCGCCGTTCTTCTCATTGGCGTTGTCCTTTATTTTACGCTCGCTGGGCATGCCATGAGTAAGGAGATGACCGGGTTTGATCCTAACCGATCAGTGCCGAGCGACGCCATACTTCGCTCGCGCCTGAAACCGGACCAATATCGTGTCACGCGCGAAA
>DATNKD010000160.1:0-3295 GCA_035603575.1 Chthoniobacterales bacterium | reverse complement strand
TCGGAAGTTTCGGCTTTGTTAGGCCGGACGCCGAGCGCGGTTGGTTATCAACCGACGCTTTCGGCGGAAATGGGCGATTTGCAGGAACGAATCACATCGACCAAGAAAGGCTCGATCACTTCCTTCCAGGCGGTTTACGTTCCGGCGGACGATCTGACCGATCCAGCGCCGGCAAACACGTTTGCCCATTTGGATTCGACGATCGTGCTCGAACGTTCCATCGCCGAGCTTGGAATTTATCCCGCGGTCGATCCATTGGCCTCAACATCCAAATCGCTCGCGCCGGAAATTGTCGGCGAAGAGCATTACAACGTCGCCCGCGGCGTGCAGCGCGTTCTGCAACGCTACAAAGATTTGCAGGACATCATCGCCATTCTTGGAATGGACGAACTGAGTCCGGAGGACAAACTGACCGTTTATCGCGCGCGGAAGATTCAAAGATTTTTAAGTCAACCGTTTCACGTCGCCGAAGTTTTCACCGGTAGCAAAGGTCAATACGTCTCGATCCAGGAGACTGTGCAGGGGTTCAAAGAAATTCTCGATGGCAAACATGACGAAGTTCCGGAAACGAACTTTTACATGAAGGGCAACATCGACATGATCAAAGAATAATTTCGATTGGCGATTTTCGAATTTCGATTGATGCGATGAACGAACAGGAAATGAAACAGCGGACGAAGACGTTCGCCTTGAGAATCCTTGATTTAGCCGACGCGCTTCCACGAACACGTAGCGGAAATGTGATTGCCGGACAAATAGTCAGGAGTGGCACCTCCGTGGCTGCAAATTATCGCGCTCTATGTCGGGCAAAATCGCGCGCTGATTTCGTTAATAAGACTAGCATTGTAAAGGAAGAAGCTGACGAGAGTTGTTTCTGGCTTGAATTGCTCATTGACCCCGGGTTACTTGCGCCCCGCCGGGTTCAGCCGTTGTTTAAGAAGGCTAACGAACTTACAGCCATTTTTGTCGCTAGCCGCAAGACAGCAGTTGCGCGCCAGAGGCCATTCGAAAATCGAAAATCGAAAACCGAAAATCCATGACGCTGAAACTCGAGATCGTTACCCCGGAAGAAAAAATTTATTCCGAGGACGTGGACATGGTCACATTGCCGGGAGCGGAAGGCGAGCTTGGTGTTTATCCGAAACACGTGCCGGTGTTAACGACGTTGAAACCGGGCGAACTGCGCGTCCTGAAAGATGGACGCGAAACGGCCATGGCCGTCGGTGAAGGCTTCGTTGAGATCAAAGCTGACGGCGTTTCGGTTTTGACCGATATGGCGCTCGAGCCTGAAAAGATCGACATCGCCGCCGCGGAAAAGGCGGTCGAACGTGCGCAGGCAGCGATGAAAGAGGACCACACCGCCGAAGAAGTCGCCGCGATTCAGGCTTCGTTACAGAAAGCGCTCGCGCAATTGCACGTGAAGCGCCGCCGTCATCACGGCTAAGAGATTGTAGAGGCGGTCGCCGCGGCGACCGCCTGCATATGCTAGATTAAAAGCTTGGCACAAGCACCGCTACAACTTCTCGGAATCATCGCGGGTAACGGCGTTTACCCAAGGATTCTGGCCGACGCTGCGCGCAAGGCCGGCGTGAAGAAAATTGTCGCTGTCGCGTTCACTGACGAAACCGATCCTTCGATCGACAAACATGTCGATGTTGTGGAATGGCTTCGCGTCGGCCAATTGAGTCGGTTGCTGAAATTTTTTCGCGAACACAAAGTTCGCCAGGCAATCATGGCCGGACAAATTGCGCCGAAGAACCTTTTCGAATTGCGGCCGGATATGAAAGCGCTGGTTGTGCTCGCGAAACTCAAACAGCGCAATGCCGAATCGATCTTCACCGCGATCGCCGATGAGTTGAAAAAAGCGGATGTTGATCTTTTGTCGGCGACAACTTTTCTAGAAGATGAACTAGCTGTCAAAGGTTTGATCACGGGTGCGAAGTTGTCGCGCACCGAAGACGAAGATGTCGATCTTGGCTGGAACGTCGCCAAAGAAATTGCGCGGCTCGATATCGGCCAGACCATTATCGTCAAAAACGGAACTGTGCTCGCGGTGGAAGCGTTCGAAGGAACCAACGACGCAATCAAACGCGGCGGCGCGCTCGCTCGCGAAGGCGCGGTCATGATCAAAGTCGCGAAGCCGAATCAGGACATGCGCTTTGACGTTCCTGTAATCGGCGTTGAGACAATCAAAATCGCAGCCGAAGCAAAGCTCCGCGTGATCGCTGTTGAATCGGGAAAGACGTTGTTGCTGGAACGCAACGCGATTGTCGATCTTGCCAGGCGCGCGAACATTTCGATCGTGGCTCGCTAGTTGCAATCGGCGATCGAAAATCTAAAGTCTGACTTCGTTTCGGGGTCTTAGCTCAGTTGGTAGAGCGCCTCAATGGCATTGAGGAGGTCAGGGGTTCGAATCCCCTAGGCTCCACAAATCTTGTCGGAACATGATGAGCGAAAATAAGGCCAAGTTTCACGGCGGAAAAATTGTCCGCAGCGAGGATCCTCTGAACCTCGAGATGCCGTTTGAGAACCTCGACGGTTTCATTACGCCGACGAAATCCTTTTACGTCCGGACACATTTTCCAATTCCGAAAATCGATCGGAACAAATGGCGGCTGCAGGTTGAAGGCGAAGTCGAAAGACCGTTCGAAATCAATTACGACGCACTAACCAAGCTTGAATCGAAGAAGGTTCCGGTCACGCTCGAGTGCGCCGGCAATAATCGAGATTTTCTCGAGCCGAAAGTCAAAGGCGTGCAGTGGGGATTGGGCGCAGTTGGGAACGCAGAATGGACCGGCGTCCCATTGTCGATCCTGCTCGATCGCGCCGGAGTTAAACCAAGCGCGCGTGAAATAATTTTGGAAGGCGCGGATCGCGGCAAACTCGAAGATCCGAAAGGTCCGTCAGGCGACTTGAACTTCGCGCGGAGCATTCCGTTGGAAAAGGCGCGCGATGTTTTGCTCGCTTACAAAATGAACGATGTCGATCTTCCGGCGGAACACGGTTTTCCGGTGCGCGCGATTGTGCCCGGCTGGTACGCAATGGCGTCGATCAAATGGTTGCAGCGCATCGTTGTGACGGACAAAACTTTCAACGGTTACTATCAAACGCTCGACTACGCGTTCTGGAAAAGGCGAGGAGAGACGGCCGAGCTGGTTCCGCTTTCAGAAATGCGAATCAAAGCCGAGATCGCCGGGCCGAGTGAAGGCGAAACTGTTTCGGCAAGTTCAAACGTGCGCGTTCATGGCGCAGCCTGGACGAGCGACGGTAAGATTACGAAGGTCGAGTTCAGCGC
>DATNKD010000159.1:0-7622 GCA_035603575.1 Chthoniobacterales bacterium | reverse complement strand
TATCCGGATGGTTTTCCTGACCAAAGACGAAGTTCCAGGTGAAGTCCGCCATCAAGCCGATGTGGCAGGTGATCCGGAACTCCAAGCCCGCACCGATCTGACCCAGCGCCCTTAGGTGGTGGTTAGCAACAGGATCGACCGTGAAGAACTCTTCCTCCTTGCTAGGGCCCAGCGGCTGCTTCTCGTTGAAGAACTTGTAGAGGGTGGCTCCACCGTCAATGAAGCCAATGCCGCCGGTGACATACGGAGCAAAGCGGCCGAATGGGAAGCGTCCGGTCAATGTCACCAAGCCGCCTCCGGCAAAATTCGTTTTTGCAGCAAGACCAACGCCTTCAAGGCCGACGCCAAAGTATCTGTTCCAGAAATATTTCACGTCGACACCGCCGCCAAACGTGTCATCTCTGGCGAATAACTCGTTCTTGCTGACCTGCCCAATATTGACGCGTTCGTTGGGGTTTTGGGACGCCGGCTGGGAAATGGTGGCTACGGCAACGCCGTACGTACCAGGATCGACATCAGGCGTGAACGGATCATCGTTCGGGACGTCGAATCGGCCGGTGTCGGCCGCAAAGGCGTAGGCGCCCCAAATGCTGAGATCCCATTCATGAGCGCGATAGAAGTCACACACGGGCGGGGCCGGCTGCATCACTTCTTTTTCTTTGCCGGAATATTTTTCCGGACCATCGGCGTAAAGAGCCGGCGCTACTAAGGCTACTAAGACGAGTGCGAACAATGCACAAAAGGTTAAGGTCAGTTTTTTCATAAACCTGGCTACGCGTTTAGGGTTTCTTCAGAAGTTCGTCAATAAAAATAAATTGTTTTTTAAAGGCTGTTTTAGAGCTAAATCGAAGCTGAATTTCAATGGACCCGTGCTTTTAAACACGAAACTGACGCCTAGCGTCGAGCACCGAATTTTAGCCCAATTTCCCCAAGGCCGAGGTTCTAACAAAACGGCAAGATCGGGTCAACCTCGGAAATGCCGCTCCCAAAACGCGGGTTCTCTGCCCCTGTGGGATATCAACCTTCCGACTTCGCTTGCTACGGAGTCGCCAAGCGCGCCGCGCCCCATTCCCATTTGACGGCCAGAAGCGTGCTTGTTTGCCGCGCCGATCGAGAGGTTACGATTTTAGTTCAGCGCCCGTGTTCGCGTCCGTGACGATGAATTTTTCGTGGTGATAAGTCGGATCGCCGCGGAACATCAATCGGCCGGCGTAACGCCGTTCCAGCTCGATCAACAATTCCTCGTCTTCTTCTTTTAATCGCTTCAGCACGTCCGGATTCAAGATGACGCGAAAATCGTGCACGCTGTCCTGATATTTTCGCATCATTGTGTTGAGGGTGCGATGAAGTTCCACGCTCGTGGTCATCGAAGTTTTTACGACGCCGCGACCGCCGCAGTAGGGACAATTTTCGTAGATCGTATCGCTCAGACTTTCCTGCGCGCGTTGCCGCGTCATTTCCATCAAACCGAGCTGCGAAATCGGCAACACGTGCGTTTTGGCTTTATCGCGTCTGAGCCGTTCTTTCATCAAATTGAAAACGGCCTGCTGATCTTTGCGGCCCTTCATGTCGATGAAATCGGCAATGATCAGGCCGCCAATGTTGCGCAGGCGCAATTGCCGCGCGATTTCGTCCGCGGCCTCCAGATTGGTTTGCAAGATCGTTTTGTCGACATCGCGGCCACCTTTGTTTCGGCCGGTGTTTACGTCCACCGCCACCAATGCTTCGGTCTCGTCGATGACGATGTAACCGCCGCACCGCAACCAAACCTGGCGATGAAACGCATCGTCGATCTGTTTCTGAATACCGAGCGACTCGAAAATCGGTGTCGCGCCGTCGTAGAATTTCAAACGGTTCCGTGCTCGTCGCGAAATTTTTTCGACCAGCTGGTTCATCCGCTCCAACGCTTCCTGATCGTCACAGAGGACCTCGTCGATTTCTTCGGTCAGAAAATCGCGGACCGTTCGCTCGACCAGGTCCGGTTCTTCAAAGACGCGACACGGCGCAGGCTTGTCGCGAATCAGCCGCTCAACTTCGGCCCACTGGTCGAGCAGGAATCGCAAATCGCGTACGAAATAACGTGCGCGCTGGCCTTCCCCCACTGTGCGAATAATCACGCCAATCCCGTCCGGAATATCGAGATCGCGCAAAATTTTCCGCAGACGGTTGCGCTCCTTCGGGTCCTCGATCTTGCGCGAGATTCCGCTGCGATCGCTGAACGGCATGAGAACGAGATAACGTCCGGCAAAACTCAAATTCGTGGTCACACGCGGGCCCTTTGTTCCGATCGGGCCTTTCGTGACTTGAACGATGACCTCCGAACCCACCGGATAGATATTTGGGATATCTTTCGCGGTTATTCTTTTGCGCTGTTTCTTTGATGGGCGATCGACTTCTTCAATTCCGCTGTCGAGCGCGGCCGGCAGTGCGTCCCAAAAATGGAGAAACGCATTTTTGTCGAGGCCGATGTCGACGAACATCGCCTTCAAACCCATCTCGATGTTCTTGACGCGGCCTTTGTAAACGCTGCCGACTATCTGGCGCGAGCCGCTACGCTCGACGCTGTATTCTTCCAGTCGGCCATTCTCGAGCAGCGCCACGCGGCGCTCGAGTTTCTCCACACTGACTACCAATTTGTTGCCGGTCTTGCGTGACGTAAGACCTAAAATTTTCTTCACTCTGTCTAACATAAATTTCGAAAGGTTGCGCGATCGCGAGCTGACGCAGAGTTACAGAACTGTTCATTGCTCGTTGGATCGACATTGGTTGTTAGAAACGACGGCGGACCGGAGTCGGTGCGGGCTGGGGTGCCGGCCGTTTGCCTCCAAACAGACGTTCAAAAAAGTTGGGTTGCCGAGGAGCAGGCGCGGGAGCAGCGCGTACGACTCGAACAGCGCGCTTCACTTGTCCTTGCGCATCTGCTTCAGGTTCCACATCGGGCGACGCGTTATCGCTGGCCATTTGCACATCGGCACTGGAAGCATCGGCGCTTTCTTCATCGCCAGCGCCAAGATTGCCGCCCGCATAACTTACATCTTTGAACATCACAAATGGATTCGCGTGATGTGCCGGCGCCGTCCACGCCACCTGCATGTCGAAATTACCTTCGTCCATCGCCAACGTTCGTTCGAGAATTCGCGTCGCTATCGGCCCGGCCACACTGCCGCCGTGTTCGCCGCCCTGCACCATCACCGCGATCACGTACTTCGGATGGTCGAACGGCGCAAAGCAGGCGAACCAGGCCACCGTATCTTTATGGCCACGATCGGTCGCCTGCGCAGTTCCGGTCTTCCCAGCGACCTGCACGTTTTTCAGCCGCGCACGTCCGCCGGTGCCGCCGTCTTCATTTACAACTTTCCACAGTCCTTTGCGGACCAACTCGATCTGGTCGGGCGTAACTTCTCTTCGTAAATCCGAGCGCATTCGCGGCGTTTGCGGCACTGCCGGTTTGCCATGCTCGTCCAGCACCGGCGAACCGTCCTGATTCAAAACTTTATCGACCAGGCGCGGATAATAACAGGTGCCGCCATTAGCGATCGCCACGTAGGCCATGGCCAACTGCAGCGGCGATACAAGCGTGTAACCCTGCCCAATCGAAACGTTCGCGGTCTGCGCTTGCGACCATCTCTCCTGCGGATGATGGACCTGCATCCATTCCGGCCCCGGCATGTTGCCGACCTGTTCGCCGGTCAACTGCAAACCCGATTCTTCACCTATCCCCAACATTTTTCCGACCGCATCAATCGACTGAATGCCGCCAGCGTTTCCAAACTGATAGAAAAATGAATCGCACGACACTTTGATCGCCTCGACCAAACCGATTGTGCCGTGGGTGTAATGCTTTTCGTTCACCCAGCATTGAAAAAAGTGCTCGCCATAACTGACACCGCCTCCGCAACTGTACTTCGCGTTCGTAAGATTCTTTCGTAGCCCCGCCAGCGAGGTGATGAGCTTGAATGTCGATCCTGGCGGCAGCGCGCTCACTGCCCGGTTCACCAGCGGATCGCCTTCATCTTTGCGCAACGCCTGCCAATCTTTTGCTTTGATGCTCGGGATGAAAGTGTTGGGATCGAATGACGGTACTGACGCCATCGCCAGAATGTTTCCGTTGTTTGGATCGACAACTACCGCTCCCGCGCGGCTTACCGCCCGCAATGCTTCGTCCGTGATCGCTTGAATCCGCGCGTCGATCGTTAGAAAAACGTTAGCCCCTTGTTGCGGCGGATTTTCGCGCAGCACGCCGTCGATCGTGCCTTTCGCATTCCGGCGCAGATAACGCACGCCTGGTTTGCCGCGCAGATAATCGTCCATCACTTTCTCGATGTTTGATTTCCCATCCACGTCGCCTTGATAGAATGTGAACTTCCGCGCTTCTTCCTTGTTCGTGTCGTCGGGAGCGCCGACGTAGCCGAGCAAGTGCGCCGCCAGTGCGCCGTAAACGTAGGAGCGCACCGGTTTGATTGCGATGTCCACTCCCGGAAGTCCGACATCGTGTTCGGAAAACTTCGCCATCGTCGGGAAATCAATGTCCTTGATGTAGGAATACGGAACTTCAGTGTCGTTGCGATAATGGCGTTGCAACTGGCCGGCGTTGTAGTCGCGCGCGAGATCGAGATCGTTCAAACGCGGCACGATTCCATCATTCACGATCCTGATAATGTCCGGCTCCTTCACGTCCTTCGGCATGCCGCTGATGATGGCTCGATGTTCGGCCAATGGCGGTGGGCCGAAGCGTTCGCGGTAGCCCTTCACCATCTCCGGAAGATAAAAATCCACTTCGTAGCTCGCGCGGTTTTGCACCAACGTCAGGCCGTTGCGGTCTTTAATTTCACCGCGCACTGACGGGATCCTCACCGTTGCTTGCGAGCTGCCGCGGATTTGCGCTGTCCATTCCGCGCCGTGTGCGACCTGGATCCACCACAGCCGCAGTCCGAGCGCGGCCATGCCCATCAGCATCAACAAGCCGATGAATTGAATTCGTAATCGCGGACTGAGTCGACGCCGGTTCATTCGAAACTCCTATCGGTTAAATACGGATAACGCGTGACCCGCGCGACCCAGTTCAAGATCCAGAAAATAACCGGCGCCATCAGCATCGCCATCAAACCCGGCCCGCCGATTTGCCACCAGACTTCGCGCGTAAAGAAAAGCGAACCGCGCCGGAATGTGATCATGAGATATTGCGCCAAAATAATTGCCGAGGTGCAGATGCCGGTCAGCACACAATGAACTTCCCAGCGGCCGCGAATGAACAAAGGCCTTAAGCCATGCATAATTCCCGCTAGAACCGCGTAGAGGAGTATCGACCACCCGAGCGAGATTTCAACTTTCGACCCGATCACCTGAACAGTCAGCGCGTCCAGTAAAATTCCTGCAACGAACGCCAGCGCCAGCATCAACGGGAACGGCAGCGCCATCGCTCCGTAAAATACCAACACCGGCGCGATATAAATGTGGGCGTGATACATCCAGTCGAGCGGCGGAATAAAGAACTCCGCGATTTGGGCCACGACCACCAGGAGAAGTAATATGAAAAAGAAGATCATTTTCGTCCCGTGACCACGAACACGTCCTCCAGGTGGGACAAATCCACTGCCGGCGCCAGTTTTGCCTGACCATCCAGTTCGCGAGCACGAAAACTTTTCACCGTCCCAATGAACAAACCGGACGGAAAGACTCCGCCGACACCGGACGTATAAGCTTTCTGTCCGGGCTGGAGGTTCGCTTGTTTCGTCAAAAAATTCAGGTCGAGCAACGGCGCCAATCCGCCAGAGACACGTTCGCCTAAAACAATTCCCTGCTCGCGTGTGCCTTCGACCGACGACGCCACTTTACAATTTTCGTCGGTGACCAAAAGCACGACTGAGATCGTGTTGCTGACAGTGGTTGTTTTGCCGACCAACCCTTCGTCTGTCACCACCGGCATGTCGGTCTCGATATGATCTTCCTTGCCGCGATTGATCGTCACGGTGTGCCACCATGTCGATGCGTCCCGCGTCACGATTTCGGCCGGGATCAACTTGAAGACCGAACGCTCGCGATAATTGAGCGCGTGCCGCAAACGGTTCACTTCATGTTCGACATCGCGCAGCGCTGAATTGGTCGCGCGTAGCTGGCGATTGTCGACTCGCAGCGTAGCGTTCTCGCGCTCCAATTCTTCCAGCGACTTCAATCCGGTCCTGACCGACGTGATTTGCTTTTGCAAACCGGAACCGGTTGTAAAAAACGGCGCCAGCATTTGATAAATGCTTGCCTGAAATTTGCGCGTCGTGTCCGCGCCGAAACTTAGGAAGTAACCAAGAATGGCCCCGAAGATCAGCAACGCGATGATGCTCGTGCGACTCATCGCGATTTAACGATTGTCGATCTTACGTCGCGCGCGTTACCGCCATTGGCGATCTGCCGCAGCCACTTGACGCAAAAATTTAAGTTCATTCAGACATTTGCCCGTTCCTTCGGCCACGGCGCTGAGCGGATCTTCCGCAACATGGACAGGCAAACCAGTCTCCTCGCTCAAAAGTTTATCGAACCCGCGCAAGAGCGCGCCACCGCCTGCCAAAACCAAACCGCGATCCACCAAATCAGCCGAAAGCTCGGGTGGACAACGCTCGAGCGTGATGCGGACTGAATCGACGATGGTCGAGATCGGTTCCAGCAACGCTTCCCGCACTTCCTGTGAGGTGATCATCAACGTCTTCGGCAATCCCGCCACCAGATCGCGCCCTTTTACTTCCACGCTCGTTTCCTTTTCACTCGGATAGGCCGAGCCGATTTTGATTTTAATTTCTTCGGCCGTGCGCTCGCCCACCATCAAATTGTAAGCCCGCTTCATGTATTGAACGATCGCCTCGTCCAATTCGTCGCCGGCCACGCGCACGCTTCGACTGAAAACGATTCCCGAAAGTGAAATCAACGCGACTTCGGTCGTGCCGCCGCCGATGTCGATGATCATGTTGCCGGCTGGATCCTGCACCGGAAGTCCAACGCCGATCGCTGCCGCCATCGGCTCCTCGATCAAATAGACTTCACGCGCGCCGGCATGCGTCGCCGATTCGCGCACCGCGCGCTTCTCGACTTCCGTAATTCCAGACGGGACCGCAATCACAACACGCGGTCTCGCGCGCACGCGCCGGTTGTGCACTTTCGAAATGAAATGACGCAACATTGCTTCGGTTACTTCGAAGTCCGCGATCACGCCGTCTTTCAACGGACGCACTGCGACGATGTTCGAAGGCGTTCGGCCGAGCATGCGCTTCGCCTCGTCGCCGACCGCGAGCACTTTGTTGGTGCCGGCTTGGACGGCGACAACTGACGGTTCGCGCAACACGATCCCCTGATCCTTGACGTAAACCAGCGTGTTGGCCGTCCCGAGATCGATCCCGATGTCGTTGGATAAAAAGCCGAAAAGTCCGTTGAACATGAATTTATCTTTCCACCCGTTCGGAAACGCCATTCTCGATCTTCGCAGCAATCCGTGCGCCGCGCAGCGCGATTCTAATCGGCTGAAACGCGGTAACATGAAACGGCGCGCCCCGCCGTCAAGCTCTTAATATATAGAGAGCGTTGCCGAAGGCGGCTGGGCGGTGGGAATTGAGCATTGAACGTTCGGGGTTCAACGTTGA
>DATNKD010000158.1:0-8582 GCA_035603575.1 Chthoniobacterales bacterium | reverse complement strand
CCACCGCAGTCGATTCACTATTTCGGCTTAGCAGCAGGCCAGAGAAGTAGGAAGAGCGAAGTGCAACGGAAGAAAACGTCCAACGCTCAACGCCCAACGTCCAATCTCGAATTCAGAGAATCTGAGCGCGGGCAATTCTTTTCCAGAACAACGAGCGCAATTCCGCCGAGAACTGCGACAGAAACGATCACGTAACGCACCGTAATCGGTTCGCTGAGTAAGAGAATTCCACCAGTTGCCGCGAGAACGGGCACGCTGAGTTGAACAGTGGCAGCGCTACTGGCTTTGAGCCCGGACAAGGCCAAATACCAAATCACATAGCCGACGCCGGAAGTGATCGCTCCGGAAATGAGTCCGTAAACCAGGCCCAACGAGTCAAAACGCACCTGCCGAATCATGACGATACTCACTAGCGCCGCGAATGGAACGGCGCGCAGGAAATTTCCCGCGGTCGCGGCGATTGCGTCGCCGGCCGTTTTCCCACGAAGGGAATAAACGCCCCAGGCGAAGCCGGCACTCAGCATCAGGATCGAGCCGATCAACGGCGGGGCAGAGAGCCCTGGAAGCACGAGCACGATAAGTCCAGCAATGGCCACTACCAGACCGGCAACCTGGATTAAGCGGAGTCGTTCGCCTTTGCGAAAGCCCCAGAGAATCATTGTCGCCTGGACCGCGCCAAACAGAAGCAGCGCACCCGTTCCGGCCGAGAGTGTATTGTAGGCGAACGAAAACGCCGCGGCGTAGGCAAAGAGTGCGAACGCGGAGAGCCAATTGCCGGCGTTGTGAAATGTCGATCTTCGCATCGTCATGATGAGCCAGAGCGCGGCCGCGCCCGAGAAAATGCGGATGAACGTGAAACTGGCGGCGTCGATACTGGTTTCCTTCAACGCCGCTCGACAGAGAAGCGAGTTGCTCGCGAATGCGATCATCGCAAAGAGGGTCAGCAAGAAAATTCGCAATAGTTTTTCATGATGATCGCTTTTTCAATGCAAACTGGAAGAACTAAGTGCACGCACGAAATTGAAATCGGCGACGGGTGGGTAAGAAAAATCCGCGCATTAAATTGAGGAGGATCGAAATCTTAAAGAGGCATCAAAACGTTGAACCTGAACCGCGTTGTTCACTTTGAAATTTACACAGATGACCCCGACGCGGTCCGCCCGTTTTATCAGGATGTTTTCGGCTGGAAGTTCGAGAAGTTCAGCGGTGGACCGGTGGAATACTGGCTGGTCACAACCGGTGATGACAAAGAGCCGGGAATTAACGGCGGACTCGCCCGACCACGCGAAGGCCAGAGCTCGGGAACATTAAACACGGTTGCTGTTTCGTCGCTCGATCAAGCGATAAAGAAAGTCGAGCGGGCTGGTGGAAATATTTGCGTGCCGAAAATGGCGATTTCGGGCGTGGGTTGGCTAGCTTACGCACAAGATCCCGCGAGAAATGTGTTTGGGATCCTCGAGCCGGTCACAGACGCAAAATAACCGAGACATCCGACGGTCGCTCCGCCTAAGTTTCAATCGGCGACCGGTTCAAAACCTGCGAACATCTCTTTCGCTTCGGCCAATGTGTTGAGTGGGATGCAGTCGCAAATTGCGAAGAATTTATTCCACATCGCGAGGACGTTGGGATTTTTGTGCGCGGCGTCGATCGCTTCCCGCGATTTCCATTCCGAGACCTCGATGATGGTGCCGTCGCGCGAGTGCATGATCGTCGGGACGCGATCGGTCGCGAGTCCTTCTTTGCGCAACGTCGGCACGCGGCTTCGCACTACTTCGAGCAGCTCCGTTTCCTTTCCAGGCTTAGGTCGGTAAGCGACAATTACAATAACTCCATTCATAACATCGAGATCTTCAGAGATTAGGCCGTTGAATTGTCATCCGGAGCGAGGAGATGACCGAAGAGGCGGCCGGCGACGAGGAAAATAACGCCGGCAATTCCGGCCAACGCCGCGTGCAAAAGCCAGAATTGTGTCGCGGGCATCTTTTCGAGAAATCCGCCGATCCACCCGACGAGATTGTTGCCGGCGAAGAAGGCCAAATAATAAATGCCGATAATAGTGGCCGACAACGCAGCGGGAGCGACCCGCGCGTAAAGTGCGAGCGAAACCGGAAAGACATTTGCGAATCCGGCGCTGTTCAAGACATGGAATGCGATGAGCCACCCTATCGACACTTTTCCTTCGGGACCCGCGGTTGCCGCCCCGATCATGAGCGAAAGCATACCGGTGACAGCGATGAGACTGCCAATTGCGATCTTGGTGATCTCGGCTGGCTCACGAAATTTTTTAGACCAAATTCGCCAGAATATGACTGCGATGAAAAGAAAACTAACCGAGACGATCGAATCGAGCGTGATCAACCACGTCGTCGGCATTTTCTTTCCGAAGAAGATGAGATCGGCGTGGTCCTGGGCCCAGACCAAGTAAGCGTTGAAGATTTGTTGGTTCGGAATGATCGCAATTGTCAGGAATGGCAAAAGCACAATCAGCACGACGATCGCCATTTTATCGCGACGCGTCAGCTTGCTTTTGGCGGTGTGATTCGCGCTCGCTTGCTTTTCTTCGACAACTGGCGAGTCGGGTGGCAAATATTTCCGGCCAGACAAGTAGATGGTCAGGCCAATCAGCATGCCGACGCCGGCGGCGCCGAAGCCCCAATGCCATCCAACTTTCTCGCCGAGCGTGCCGGCAATCAGCGGGGCCGCGATGACGCCACCATTGATGAAGATGTAATAAATCTGGAACGCGTCCGCGCGACGGTTGTCGCCGGTGGCGTAGAGCCCGCCGACCTGGCTGGCGAGGTTGCCCTTGAAACAACCGACTCCGGTGAGGAGACAGGTCAGCGCGAGTAGGAAACTGAAGTCGAACGCCATCAGAAAATGGCCGACTGCCATGAGCGAGGCGCCAATGGTGATTGTGAAGGTGCGGCCGAGCCAGCGGTCGGCGATCAAACCACCGGCGATCGGCGTAA
Source organism: Chthoniobacterales bacterium (assembly GCA_035603575.1). Classification (GTDB taxonomy): domain Bacteria; phylum Verrucomicrobiota; class Verrucomicrobiia; order Chthoniobacterales; family UBA10450; genus AV40. The sequence goes on along the minus strand of DATNKD010000158.1, from coordinate 5,613 downwards.
GATAAACAAGACCGGTGTAGAGACCGAAAATCGTCGAGGCGAGCGCCTGCACTGAAAGCGGCCCGCGAAAATTCTCGATCAGGTGGCGAAACGGGCCGAAACCGACTATGTGTTCGATGTGCCCGGGATGCAATAGCCGATTGACCATGTAGAGAACAAGCAGGGCCTGCATTCCGTAATAGGAAAAACGTTCCCAAGCCTCGGCGAAGGCGATGTAACCGAGCCCGCGCGGATGCCCGATGAAACTGCGGTCCTCAGGATTGTGCACGGAGCAAAGTAGAAGTTAGAAATTAGAAATTAGAAAGGAAGAAGTAGAAAAACGACCACAAACGGCCGACATTGTTCGGTGAGAACTTGAAACTCCCACCGATCAAAGAGCGAAAACGTTTTCCTTCGCCAGCGGTCACGCCGCAGGCGCTGGCGTGGGATGGGAGCGCGCTTTGGATGGGCTCGCGCGATCTGCGCCGGATTTACAAGATCGACGTCGACAAATGGAAAGTGCGCGAAGAATTCGACGCTCCCGGAATTCCGTGGGCGGCGGTGGCAACGAACGGCTCGCTGCGTTTTACGATCGGCGAAGGAGCGGATGATGATCGTTACGTTTATCGCTATGCGGGCGACAGCGGATTTTCGAAGCTATTCGCGTGTCCGGAATTTACCGGATCGTACCTCAGCTTCGACGGGGGCAATCTCTTTCTGAGCCAGTGGCACAAACAGCGGATCCTGAAGTTCGATGACGACGGCAATATCGTCCGCAAGATCGACATCGGCGCGGAAATCTGCGGGCACACATTTGTCGATGGAATGATTTATGTCCTGCGTGGCGCGCAAAAACCAAATGAGGATTGGCGGATCGCGCGACTCGATCCAAGCCGAGAAATTCCCGAGATCAAAGATCTCGCAGTCGTCCCGTTCGCATGTCGCTCGCTCACATTCGATGGCGAGCATTTTTGGACGAATTATCGCGAGAAAGACACGATCGTTTCCTTTGCTCGCCCGGAGTAATTGACGCTTACGGTTTCAATATCGGGGCGAAGGAGCTGCGATATTGCCAAATCAAGAACAGCTCGAGCACCGTGACAACGGCCGCCGGCGGAAAACCTTCCGGCGACATCAGAATGTGAAAGAGCAATATGTTCACGATGATCGTGCCAAGAATGGTGAGACCGAGCGGGACGAACCGCCCGATGAGCAGAAGCAATCCTCCGACGAGTTGTAACACGCCGACTACGGTCATGTAATGGCTTTGCATGAGCGCCTTGGCGAAATCCGCGGCCAGCGGCGGCGGCTGTTGCTGTGGCATCGGGATGAACGGGAAGAGAATGTTCGAACCGAAGACAACGAAGATTAATCCAAGAAGAACACGGGCGCTGATGGTGGCGATTTTCATGACGAAACAATGGTGTATTGAGGGCAGCGAATTTCCAATCCTGAAATTTCCTAGCGGCGAAATAAATCTGCGTGAATCCGCACCGACTGCGGCTCATCATTCAATTATGCGCATCAGCGAGATGAATTGGATGATGGTGGAGGAGTACCTGAAACGTGACGACCGTTGCGTGCTGCCGCTTGGGAGCACCGAACAGCACGCTTATTTAAGTTTGAGCGTGGATAGCATTTTAGCGGAACGGCTCGCGACCGAAGTTGCCGAGCAGGCAGGCGTCCCGGTGTTTCCCGTGGTCGCTTACGGGATTACGCCCTATTTCCGCGCCTTTCCGGGGACGATCACGCTGCGGGTGCAAACCTACCTGTCGATCGTCCGCGACATTCTTGACGCGCTGGCGGAGCACGGGTTCAAGCGCATTCTGGTCGTGAACGGTCACGGGGGAAATACGCCGGCGCAGGGATTGGTTGGCGAATGGATTGCAGACCACCCCGGCGTCTGGGTAAAATTTCACAATTGGTGGAACGCGCCGAAAACCTGGGCGCAGGTGCAGGCGATCGACCCGGTCGCGTCCCACGCTTCCTGGATGGAGAATTTTCCGTGGACGCGTCTGGAAAAAGTCAAAATGCCATCGGAACAAAAACCGGAGGTCGATATGAACCATCTTCGTCAGCTCGATCCGAAAGCGCTGCGGACGTATTTGAAAGATGGAAACTGGGGCGGCGTCTATCAACGAAACGACGAAGAGATGATGAAAATCTGGCGCGTCGCCGTCCAAGAAACAGTAGAGTTATTGAGTAACAGCTGGGCAAAATAGTCCTCTGATAAGAGGAATTGGAATTGGAATTTGAGATATGAAGAGCCTCAAACAACTTAGCGTAAAATGGTTCGTTTTAATGATGTCGATCGTCGTGATCGGCACGGGCAGCGCGCTGGCCCAATCCGGGCCGTTCGAAAATTTCTTCCATAAATTGAGGCGCGCGTTGAGCGAGCCTGAGCATAAGTCAGCGCGTCGAACCAGTCGCAAACAGACCGACGAAACAAAAAATTCCGCGAATGAGGTATCGAAGCCCACCAGCTCCACAGGTGGCGGGCCCAGTGCACCGCCGAATGAGCACAACACGCGCAGCGCGACACGGGTATCTGGAAAGAAGGGGAGCGATTTGCGTTATGGAACTCCGGTGCCCGGCAAGGAAGGTTTGGTGATCAGCCCATATTCGCCCAACGGCGGTTACATCGATGTTCGCGGTTTTGCTCCCGGCACACCGGTGAAAGATCCTTACAGCGGGAAAATTTTTCTGACGCCCTAAAGCTCGGAGCTGGTAGCTGGGAGCTCGAAGTTCGAAGGATACGCCGGAGACAGTGTTGGAAATTTTGCGCGACGGCGTAAGCTCGGTGGCAATTCATGCCGAAGTATCTTGTCGTTAGCACCAGTGGAAATCCCGACAGCAACAGTCGTCGCATGGGCCGGGTGGCGTTCGCGCACTTACAAAAGCGGAAAGTCGATTGCACATGGATCGATATCAGCGAGATGGATCTTCCGCTGTGTGACGCAGACAAATGTTACAGCACTCCGGCGGCGCAGAAGTTGAATAAGGCGGTCGAAACCGCCGACGGCATTCTCATTGCGGCGCCGGTTTACAATTACGACGTCGCCGCGGCCGCTAAAAATATGATCGAGCTGACGGGCAGCTCGTGGGAAGAAAAAGTGGTTGGATTTTTGTGCGCCGCCGGCGGAAACAGTAGCTACATGGCGGTGATGGCCTACGCCAACAGCCTCATGCTCGATTTTCGGACGGTGATTATTCCGCGATTCGTTTATGCGACTAGCGACGCCTTCAAAGACGACGAGATTGTCGACAAAAAAGTCGCCACCCGGATCGAGCAGGCCGCGGATGAGCTGATTCGCTTTACCCAAGCGTTGCGCGGCTAAATCAAACCTCGACCGGCGCTTCTCGATGTTGCAGAACGGGCGGGAGGAGTGCTACAGGTCGACATGCGAACGCTTCCCCTTATTCTGTTTCTGTTCAGTGCCTCCACAGTTCTCGCGAGCGAGCTAATCACAGTCGTATCAAGCCGCTGGGACTGGGGCGCGGTAAAATTCGATGAAGAAGCGCAGAAGGACTTACAAAAGCGGGATTTGGCGGCGGCGCGACGCAACATTGACGAAGCATTGCGGCGCGGACCTAGCTACTGGCCCGCTTTTTACTCGCGCGCCAGATTGTACGTGATGGAGGCAAAATGGGACCTCGCCCTCCGGGATTGCAATGAAGTCCTTCATCGCTACTCGGCCTTTGTTCCGGCAGCTCTTTTGCGTGCGCAAATCAATGCGCATATCGGCCACTGCGCCGCTGCGCGCAGTGAATTTGATCATGTGATTGCGATACAGCCGCGGCCACAGTTCTATGCGATGGCATACAACGGTCGTGCTCTGTTTCGAGCGAGCTGTCCGGATCCGTCGTTCCGAAATCCGCAAGGCGCGATCGAAGACGCCAAGAAAGCATGCGCGATCACGCAGTGGAAGGAGGCCGATCCAATCGACACGTTGGCAGTCACGTACGCCGGGGCTGGAGATTTCGATTCAGCAGTGCGTTACGAGCAGCAAGCGATGCAGGCCTACGACGCCGGTTCGATGAGTAAGACGCTGCAAGAGCATCTCGCGATGTTCAAGCAGCACCGGCCAGTCACCGGGCGTTAAACAGATTAGTTTGTGCCGAACACCTTGCGCCGGCTTGGAAAGTTTACGGCACCGCTCCTGCAAGCCCGAGACGGTACGCGTCGGGTTTGAGCGCGGCGATGACGTTGCTGATGACTTCGTCGAGCGGGATGCCGAGTTGTTCTGCGCCGTGGATGATTTCTTCGCGATTGACCGCGCGGGCGAAGGCCTTGTCCTTCATTTTCTTTTTCACCGCGGCCAGATCGACATCGTGAATGCTCTTAGTTGGCCTAACGAGCGCGACGGCGACGACAAAACTGCTCAGTTCATCCACCGCTCGGAGCGTTTTTTCCAGTGCCGTCTCCGGCGAAATGTCTGAGTAATCAGCGTGGGAAAGAATCGCGCGGCAAACTTCTTCGCTCCAGCCGTTCTCGCGCAGCCATTTCACGCCAACAAACGGATGGCCTTCGGTCGAGCTGCGCTCCAAGTTCGGATGCCGTTCATAATCCATGTCGTGAAGCAATCCGATCGCTTCCCAAAGATCGGCATCTTCTCCGCGCAATTGGGCGAAGTGCTTCATCGAATCGGCGACTGCGTAACAATGCTTTCGCAAACTTTCCGATTGGACCCATTCGCGGAGAATAGTGAGGGCGCATTCAGCTTGAGGCATGGGCAAGAAATTAAAAAGGAGGAGAGGAAAGCAAAGCCTTAACTTTTCAACGGCCTAACATTGCGTTAGTTTCTGCGAACATGTCCTGCGCGAAAATCGATCCGGCGCGGCACCAGGCGCATAAGCCGTCTTGGATCAAAGTGCGTTTGCCGTCGAATCCAGTTTTCTTTTCCACCAAAGCGCTCATTTCCGATCTGCGGCTGCACACGGTTTGTGAAAGCGCGCAATGTCCGAATCGCTGGGAATGCTGGAGCCAGGGGACGGCGACGTTCATGATCGCCGGTGATCGTTGCACGCGCGCGTGTGGATTTTGCGCGGTGACAACAGCGAAACCGTTTGCACTGGAGGAAGACGAGCCGCAACGCGTTGCCGAAGCGGTCATGCGAATGAAATTGAAACATGTCGTGATCACCGCCGTCGCCCGCGACGATTTGAAAGACGGCGGGGCGAACCATTTCGCGCACGTGATCGCTGCGATCCAAAAAATGGATTCGTCGATTATCATCGAAGTGCTCGTGCCTGATTTTCACGCGGAAGATTCATGTATCCAGGCTGTGCTGGATGCTCGCCCCGACATTTACAACCACAACATGGAGACGGTGGAACGGCTCACGCCGCTCGTACGATCGCGCGCAAAGTACCGGACCTCCTTGCGCGTGCTGCGCCGCGCGAAAGAACTTTCGCCGAAAGTCGTTACAAAAAGCGGAATCATGCTTGGTCTTGGCGAAGCCGAGCCGGAAATCTTCCAAACGATGGACGATTTGCGCGAGGTCGGGTGTCAGGTTTTGACGATGGGCCAATATCTGCGTCCGACGCCGAATCATTTGCCGGTCGTCGAATTCGTCAGGCCTGAACAGTTCGACCTTTACGGCGAGATCGCGCGCAACAAAGGATTCGAGCACG
>DATNKD010000157.1:0-4916 GCA_035603575.1 Chthoniobacterales bacterium | reverse complement strand
ACGACGTCGGCGCCGTTCGCTTTGGAATATTCAAGAATCGCTTCGAATGTCGGATCAGGCGCGATCAGTTTCCCTTGTGTCGGCCCGGTGAAAGTCTCGGCGCACAATTTCAAAATTTCGCTAGAACCGTCGCCGATCACGACCTGCTCGCGATTGACGCCGTTGATCTTTGCGATCTTTTCGATCAGGACGTCGTTTGCTTCATCGGGATAACGGCAGCAGACGTCGACCACATTTTTCATCGCGGCGTGGGCCTGCGGCGATGGTCCGTACGGATTTTCGTTCGCGCTCAAACGCACGATGCCGGTCGATGTCGATTTTGGCGGTTGCTCGGCGGCAATCGTAAACTGCGGCCGAACGATCGCGGCCGCGGCGCCGACGCCTAACAAATGCGCAAATTTACGACGAGAGATTGAGAGTGTGTTCATAGCGATACCTCCGGACGAAGTCTTAACGTGAATGATGCTGAGACGCGAGCCTAAAAACGCCACTTTTGCTAGCGTTCTGCATTTTCAGCCACCGATTAACACAGATGAAACACAGATTTCCTGCAGGCATTGGAAGAGTTTGGTTCTCAATCTGTGAAAATCTGTGTCGATCTGTGGCTTGGATTCTGATCGCGCGCTAGATTTACCGCCGTGATCTTTGGGTTCCTGAAAGAACGACACCGAAACCGGCTTAGAGCGCGGCCGTTCCCGAACGAGTGGCTGAAGATAGTTAAAAGGAACGTTGCGTTCTTTGTCCGATTGTCGGCTACGGACCAAACTGAACTTCTCGATCACACTCAGGTGTTTCTCGCCGAGAAACGTTTCGAAGGTTGTGCCGGGCTTGAAATCACCGACGAAATTTTGGTGACGATCGCAACGCAGGCTTGCCTTCTTCTGCTACATCGAAAAACGGATTATTTTCCGCGGCTGCTCACCATTCTCGTTTATCCTTCGACATATTTGGTAGACGAACAACGTCCTGTCGAAGGCCCGGTTTGGGAGGAAGGAAAAATGTTTCGACTAGGCGAGACTGGTCGCACGATGGGATCAATGGTGCTCGCCTGGGATGCGGTGAAGTGGGGCGCGGCCGATCCTTCCGACGGCAAAAATGTTGTCCTGCATGAATTTGCTCACCAACTGGACTACGAGAATTTGGCCGCCGACGGCGCGCCGGAGCTGGTAACACGCGAACAACAAAAGTCATGGCGCGAAGTGATGAGGACTGGGTTCGCGTCGCTTCGTGCGGCTGATGATACCGGAATTCCGACCCTGCTCGACACCTACGGGGCGACAAATCCGGCTGAGTTTTTCGCCGTGTCAGTCGAAGCATTTTTTGAGCGGCCAGCCGCGCTGCGTTCTCATCATCCAAGACTCTACGCGGAACTGCAGCGCTATTTTAACCAAAACCCGATCGAGTATTCGGCCGAGCGCAGCATCCGTGGCGATAACGATTGAACAATTCCAAGACGGCGCCTGTCTGATCAGGCACCATGGTTAGAATTATCGGAACAGCAGTAGTTGCGACCGCGATGCTGATGGCGTCGCCCGCGTTTGCGAAAGACAAATCAGGCGACATGGCGTGTTGCGCTAAGAACGCGTCGAATGAGAAGTCGTGCGCGAATCTGGCGAGTCTGAATCTGAGCGCGGATCAGAAAAGCAAGATCGAAGCGTGGCAGTCGGAATGCATGAAAGCAGGTTGCACGAAAGAAAGCCGGCAAGCGTTTCTGAAAAAAGCGCAAGGCATTCTGTCAGCGGATCAATACGCGAAGTTGAAGGCCGAGTGCAATAAATCGGTGAAGAAAACCGAAGCCTAAGTCCGAGCCGGACTGGCATTTTACAGAATCGACCCTCACCTGCCGTTTTGCGCCTTCCTCTCCCTAGCCAGGGAGAGGATTGAGGTGAGGGTGCATTTTCGCATTCGTAAATCTTTGAACGACACGGCCTAAGCCAGTGTCTGACGTTGCACTATGACCAAATTCATTGCGTTGGTAGTGGCAGGAATGTTTGCAGCGGGCACGCTGTTCGCGGGAGAGCACGGCGAGTGCACCAAGAAAGTCGGAAACACAGCGAAACCGGCCTGCACGGTTTCACTGGCGAGTCTCAACCTGACGCCTGATCAAAAGACGAAGATGGACGCGGCGATGGCCGAACATCAGAAAGCAGGTTGCTCGGAAGCGACCGAAGCCAAGTACATGCAGGAAGCGAAAAGCATCCTGACGAAAGAGCAATTCGCCAAGTTCAAGGCGGAGTGCAAAGGCGAGAAGGACAAAGCAAAGACGGAGACTTAATCGTCCGGCAGAGTTTGTTTGACGAAAATCGCGTTCGCTTCACGGCGAACGCGATTTCTCTTTTGCCCACTTTTGTCATTTCGACCGCAGCGAAGCGAAGTGGAGAAATCTCTTACTTTTTCAGTCTAAAGTAGCGGCATCTTTTCAGAAATATCTAGAGATGTCTCGACTTCGCTCGACATGACAGAGGCCGCAGCGAAAATGATTTTCGCTTAGAAACCGGAGTTGTTGACGACCGCGCCGTCGCGAATGAGGACACTGCGCGTTTTGGCCCCGGCGCGATCCGGCGTGTTGAAGATCACGAGATAACCGGCAAGGCGTCGTCCGTTTTCCGCCGCGAGTTCGGAAGGTTTTGGATCGCCTTGCCAGTCGATGCGTGAAGCGTCGAGCCTGTTCGCCTTCATCCAGGCGCTTACGATCTCTTTGTAATTCGCCGGATATTCGCCGAACTGCGAGGCAGCAGTGGCAAATGCCGCTAGCGCGGCTGTTGGTGTAGTGCTCGGCTCCGCCTTGTTCGGCCCTGATTGAACCGACTCTGAAACGACTGGCGCTGCTGACGTGGTGGATGTCGATGTTACGGCTTCGGTTAGAAGATCGGCGAGACGCCAGCCGGCTTTATGTAATTCTTCGCGGACAATTTTGGCCGACCAATCTGCGTAGCCGACGTTATCGCGCACGTTTTTCTCTCGCGCGTCGCCGGCCATGACGGTGCGGTCCTGATCGAGCGTTTGATGCACATTGATGAATTGGAGCCGTTCATGCGCCTCCCGCGCCACCGGCAAAATATCGTCGGCCCAGAATTCACCGTAATTTTTCAAAGCGATATTGGGGGGCGCGCGCCAGTTCTGCGGTTGTTCTTTCACGAGGCGATCGATCAGGTTGCGCTTCGCTTGGTCGATCTTCTGGTAGCGTTTTTCTTTCGAGAGAGTGGGTGATAAGGGAGGGAGATTGGCCATGACAGCGTCGTAATCCCAAAAGCCGTGCAGTTTTAATCCGCGATGCGCCATTTCCTCCGGCGTGCCGCGGATCAGCTGCAGCATGAGGGTGTTGCCCCCTTCATCTTCGACGCCCGGCTGATTATTGTCGGGATCAACTGCGTGCCCAGCCTGATTAAAATATTCGGCCCCGACATGGAGCGGCTGGTGAATGTCACCGACATAATGCGCGAGCAAAATTACCGCGGCCGGTTTGGTGATTTTGCGCGGATTATTTTCCGGGACTTCACCGCGCAAAACCTCGACACAATAGGAAATCATGTGGACGATGTCCCATTGAGTGCGGCCCGTCGTGCCGTCCGAGTACCGGTGAACGTTGAGAACCGGCACGTCGGTGTAGTGAAACCAATGGTGCGATGGAATCGGCGACTTCGTATCCTGCGTTGGCGGATTTGCCCGCCAGAAATCCCGGAGCTGTTTGTCGATCTTCGCGTGGTCGTGGTAATGCGGGAACGCTTTTGGGTCGTCGACGCCGTTTTTATCCCAAGCCTTGATCTCGTCCGGAATAAACGCGGCCTTTTCGAGTGTGATCCCGTCGATTAGCGCCGAGATCTTTCCGCCTGCTGGCGTGTTCGCGATTAACTTGTCCGCAATTCCACCGACAATTTCGTGCCCGGTCGGCCCATAGGCGAAAAGCGTTGTGCGAACCGTGGCGATGCTAATCGCAATTAAAAGTTCGCGGCGGATTGAACTCATGATTGTGGCGCGCCGATTAAAATTTCAACGACGCGTCCAGCAAATGATATTGCCAGCAAAATAATCCGAAGGCGATTCCGCCAACAGCGAGCAGAATCGCATGAGCGCGAAACCAAAGTCCATGCCCGGGAAGTCTGGCAAAGCGAACGGCGGCAATTATCAATAGAACGATGCCAGCCATCGTCACCCAGCCAAAGATGTGAAGAGCTTGCAACCATGGATTGATGGCATCGCCGAAGATCACGACATGTTCCAGTCCGCGGGTGAATGCAATCGCCGGAACCAGGATAAAGATCAGTTCGCAAAGGCAGACGATTCGCGACAGAAAATATAAAACGCGGTCGCTTTTCGCGGTGAACAACGGACGCTGATATCGTTTGCGAACAATGACGGCGACCGGCCAAAGCAAAACGGTCAAAAGCGCCAGCGCCAGATTTCCGCCAACGATCGAATTAATAAAACGCTTGTTCGCATACCACGCGACGCGCTGACCTTCGTAGATCGCGGGAAAGGGGAGCATTTCCCGCACAACACCGGCCCCATCGCGACGGAATGCGATTTTGTCCGGCCCGTCGATCTCGCTGTAAACCAGCGGAGCGATCTCCCGCCATTTCTTCAACTCGCCGCGCTGATTTTTCACTCCTTCGATCGTCAGAATGCCGTCCTTATCGCTGCTCACGCTGAACTGACCGAGCAACGCAAGTAGTCTTAGGAGCGTTGTTTCTCCACGGCGCGTCCCGTCGTAAACGCCGCTGACGGCGCGCCCGTCCGCTTTCGCGGTGTTTGGATCGAGATCGACCTTCGGCTCGCTCGGATTTGGAAAATAGCGATTCACAAAAGCGCGTTGCACTTCACCCCGGCCACCACCGATGTTTTTTCCAGCGCTATTGTAGGAAATGAAATAGCTAAGGTGCGCGTCCGGAACGAGGACCATGTCGCTGTGAAACCAA
>DATNKD010000156.1:0-2587 GCA_035603575.1 Chthoniobacterales bacterium | reverse complement strand
TGGTACGACAAGGACCCGTTCGGCGATCTCGGACGTTTGCGCGACGAACTTTTCCGCGCGGTGCGGTTGGTGGTCGACACTGGGATTCACGCGAAACATTGGCCGCGCGACCAAGCGATCGGTTACATGCGCGACAAAACCGGGATGGGCGAAAAAGAAGTGAAGTCGGAGATCGAACGTTACATCGTTAATCCTGGCCAGGCCTGCGCTTACAAGGTTGGAATGTTGAAGATCCAGGAATTGCGTTCGCGCGCACAACAGGAGCTCGGAGCCAAATTCGACCAGCGCGAATTTCACGAAACCGTGTTGAAGAACGGCTCCCTCCCGCTCGAGATTCTCGAGGAACAGGTCAACGATTACATTCAGAAGAAGAAGGCGTGACCGCGGATGACGCGGATCAAACGGATAGGAAGGGTATGCGAAAAATTCTGATCATTCTGCTGATCGTCATCGTGACGATGTCGATCCTCTGGGTCTTCGCCGGGCGACAGATTTCGTCGTTCGTCGATCGGTTCAAAATGGCCAAAATCGAATCGACCGCGATTCACTCGATCTCGTACGAGGGAACGGGCGACGGCGGCACGCTCATAATCGACGACCACCGATTGGCTTTGGTTCCGCTCAATCCACACGTCGGATCGACGAAGGAGAATGAATTGGCGCTGGCGAGTGCAGGCAAAGTTTTTGCATTCGGTCCACTCCGTTTATCAGAGCCACTCGCAGCCGACGTCGAGAGTAGCGATACCGCGTTGTTAACGAGGCAGCGTAGTTATCTCGCGTGGCCGAGCTTCAATGGTGAGCGGCTAGTTTGGAATCGCGCCGAATACTACAAGCTTATTTGGAACAAGCAGAATGCCGCAAAACTGGAAATGCTTTGGCCTGTCGATAGCGCGACCAAGGCAACTTCTTTGATTCGGATTGATATCTCCAACGCCGCTCGATAAATCGCAGCCGACGAAAGTCGGACGATTTGTCGGCTTTGGACCCCCGGTTTTGGGATTGTTATCGCAATGTCGTCGATACCAAGATCACCCATATGAAGCTCACCAAAAATATCGGCATGCTCCTGCTGGCAGTTTATCTAATCGTCGATGGCCTTTTAGGGTTCGGCGTAAACTTCGGACCGTTCATCTTTCTGCTCTACATCGTGGCATTGGCCGCCGGCGTTTTTATTCTGATCGGGAAATAACCGAACCGAGCCGGACTGGCAGTTTTCCACCGCAGCGGCGGCGGAATTTCGAATTGCTCTCTCATCTCGTGCTCGCTAAAGCGTGTGTGTACGCGGCCCGACGTCGCCGTCCTCTCATTTGCGTTGTCGATCTCGCTGAGTAGCTGCGCGACGCATTCAGCCACGCGCGCGGAAAAGCGCGCGAATGAAAATGAGGCGCGAGCAGCGGCGCTCCATTGGCTACAGCTTCTCGACGATGGCGATTACGAAGAAGCATTTGAATTCGAAGCGCAGGATTTTCGGATGTATCGGACACAAAACCAGTTCGTGCGGCTGATGCAGGCGCGCCGGGCGCCGTTCGGGAATGCGCTTTCACGGAATTTTATCGGTGCGGCGCATGTGGAAAAATTCGTGGGCGCGCCGGAAGGCAATTACGAAAGTGTCCTTTTCAAAACCGCTTTTGAACATAAGAAACCAACCGCCGAGCGCGTCATCCTGATCAAACAACCAATCGGATGGCGCGTAATCGATTATCGAATCTACTGATAAACGCGACTTTTTGCACATGAGCGGCGAAGAATGGTGACGCTGTTCGCGGCAACCAGAGTCAGCGTTTGAGAGCGCGCGTCAACAGATAATCCTGCCGCAGGACGTTGTCCTCGAAATAAGGGGCAGCCAGCGCTTCATATTCACGGCGAAACTGGGCCAATCGCCCTGGATCGCTGGCGCTCAACATCTCGGCCAGCTTGAGCATCGGCCCGGCCGTGCGCTCGATTGCCGTGCGATAATTTTTCAGGCTTAACGCCGGAAATTGCATGCGGTCGCGGTCGAAAACCACGTCGGAAACCGCGCTGCCCAGCCGCTCGCGCACAATTGCCGGGTCGCCCCATTGCGGCGACGGGGAAACGCCAGGCGGTGGCGGTGGCATGTAGCTGCCGACCAAACTAAAACTCCGGCCGATGAGCAATTCCGGCGGCCACGTGGAGAATGCGATCGTGCCGCCCGGCTTGAGCACCCGCAACATTTGCGCGATGGCCACTTCCGGGCGCGGAGCAAACATGTGCCCGAATTGGCTGAGAACGATATCGAACCCGCCGTCCTCGAATGGCAGCGCTTCGACGTCGCCTTCACGCCAATCGATGTCGAGTTCGGCGATCCGCGAATTGTCACGTGCCCGCTCCAGCAGTTCCGGAGTGAGATCAATGCCGCAGACAGTTGCGCCGAGTCGGGTCGCGGTGATGGCGACAACCCCCGTCCCGCAGCCGACATCGAGCACGCGTAGCCCCGGCCGAACGCCGGCAAACTTCACCAAACGCGCCGCCGTCGGCGTAGTCGCTGATTCCAGTGGGGCGAAGTGCGCCCATCCCTGCTTTTGCGCTTCCTTGAACTTTGCGATCGGGTCGGCACTCACTGGAGAAC
>DATNKD010000155.1:0-7462 GCA_035603575.1 Chthoniobacterales bacterium | reverse complement strand
GCGTTGGACGTTGGACGTTTGCTGCCAATTAAGTTCAACGCTCAACGCTCAACATTCAACTTTCAACGCTCAACGGCAGCGGCGGTTAAATCGGTACATTGGATTTAAATCACATCTTTTTGTTTATCGCGGTCATCTCGCCACTTCTCGTGCTGGCGCGTGCGTGGCGGCCGGGCGGAATTTTTCGCGGCTGGCGAATCGCCGCGATTATCGTGCTCGCCATCACCGGCATTGCCTGGCTGTTTTTTCGTGAACATGCCGGTTACGTGGGCGGTGGGGCCTGGTTCGCGCTTCTATTTTTGCCGGCGGTCGGTCTGCGAAAAGCATCGCAACTCGCCGCCCAGGGCCGTTACGAATCGGCCGCACGGCTCACGGCGGCGCTCCAATTCTTGCATCCGACTGGGCAGTTACGAGATCAGCTTCAACTTTTTCGAAGATTGGAATTGCACGGAGGCGCGGGCGACGAAATCAGGACCGAGAACGCCCCGCAAGATCGACATGGGCGATTACGCAATGCTCCTGTCGTGGCTATTTTCATCCTGCTCAACATCGCCGTTTTTTGCATCGAACTCTGGAGGGGAGCATTGACCAATCCGACGACGTTGCATCGGCTCGGCGCGCTCGATTTTTTTGCGGTCATCAGCAAAGGCGAATTTTGGCGGCTCTTTACCGCGCTCTTTCTCCATTACAACCTGCTCCATCTTGCTTTTAATCTTTTCGCTCTCTATGTGCTCGGTCCGCCGCTGGAGCGAACCATCGGCGCAGTGCGATTCGCCGCGTGCTATTTGATTGCCGGAGTTGGGTCCACTGGCGGCGTCGTAGCGTTGACGTTGTTAAAGATTGTTCGGCCAGCCGAGCTTGTTGGCGCGTCCGGTTGCGTGATGGGAATTGTCGGTGCTTGGGCCGGATTTCTTGTTCGCCATCGCCACGTTTGGCAGGCAAAGCAACGACTTCTCAATATCCTCCTCATCATCGTCATCCAAATCCTGTTCGACATTTCGACGCCGCAAGTCAGTACGTCAGCCCATCTCTGCGGTCTCGCGACCGGTTTTGCCATTGGCCTGGTCGTCGCCCCAAAAAGGACGTCGTTTTGACAGACGTTTTAAGGGGAAAATTTGGCGCGCGTTATGCAGCTAGCGCATTGAGAAACTTGCCGCTCAAGAATTTTTCGCCAACTTCCCATTTTCGGTGCCGCTAATGCCGACGTTTCAGATTTATAACGTAATCCCGACCCTTCCCGCGTCGTTGGAACCGCTTCGGGAGATGACCTTCAATCTCTGGTGGACTTGGGAGCCGTCGGCCCGCCGGCTCTTCCGTCATCTCGATCCCGATTTGTGGAACCGGACCAATCACAATCCGGTGCGCATGCTGCAGCTCTCGCGCCAGGCGCGACTGGAAGAACTCGCACAGGACAAAGCCTTTCTTCGGGAGTTGAAGCAGGTCCACGATGCTTTCCGAAATTATCTCGCCCGCCAGGATACCTACGGAAAAATGGGAGCGGGCGCTGCGATCAAAAGACCGGTCGCGTATTTCTCGGCCGAGTTTGGATTTCACGAATCGATCCCCAATTATTCCGGCGGCCTTGGCATTCTCGCCGGCGATCATTGCAAGTCAGCCAGCGATCTCGATCTAAACTTCGTCGCCGTCGGTTTGCTTTATCGACACGGCTATTTCCGGCAGGAGATCGACAAGGACGGCGCGCAGCGCGCGATCAGCCTCAACCAGAATTTTCATCATCTCCCGATTCGCGAAGTGCAACGCGACGGCGCGAATCTTCTCATTTCCGTCCGCCTTTTGGACCGCGAGGTTTTCGCCAAGGTTTGGCAGCTGCAAGTCGGTCGGATCAATCTTTTCCTCCTCGACACCGACATTCCTGAAAACAACGCCGAAGATCGTTTAATCACCGCGGAGCTTTACGGCGGCGATCAGGAAATGCGGATGCGCCAGGAAATCATGCTCGGCATTGGCGGAGTCAAAGCGCTCAACGCGCTCGGGATCGATCCGGAAGTTTTTCACATGAACGAAGGCCACTCGGCCTTTCTCGCGTTGGAGCGGATTCGCCGAAAAGTGGTGGAGAAAAAACTTGAGTTCTATTCGGCCCTCCAAATCGTGGCCTCGGCGAACGTTTTCACTACGCATACGCCTGTGCCCGCCGGCAACGATTCGTTCCCGCGGGACATGATGCGCAAATATTTCGGCGATTTTGCCAAAGAGCTCGGGATTCCGTTCGACGAACTTTTCTCGTTTGGCCAAACCCGGGTCGACCGCTCGGATCCGTTCAGCATGACAATTCTCGCGCTTCGAATGAGCCGTCATTCAAATGGAGTGAGCAAATTGCACGGCGAAGTGAGCCGTTCGCTTTGGAAAGATGTCTGGTCCGGTGTGCCGGCGCACGAAGTGCCGATCACGAGCGTGACCAATGGCATTCACACCAAAACCTGGATGGCGCCGGAGTTTTCCGCGCTTTACCAAAAACATTTCGGCGATTGGGAGGAACACATTACCGAGCCGGATTTCTGGCGCCGAGTCATGGACATTCCCGATGTCGAACTTTGGGACACACATCAACAATTAAAACGGCGACTGGTCGAGTTCGTCCGCGAGCGTGTGCGCATTCGCCGGGAACGCATCGGCGATTCACCTGAAGCGATTCGGGATGTGAATCGAATCCTCGATCCCGAAGTTTTGACGATCGGCTTTGCGCGGCGATTCGCGACCTACAAACGCGGCGCGCTTTTGTTTAATGATAAAGAAAGATTGAGGCGACTGCTCAACGATACGACGCGGCCGGTGCAATTTATTTTCGCCGGCAAAGCGCATCCGCGCGATGAAGGTGGCCGCGGGTTGATTCAGGAAGTTTACAGATTCAGCCGCGAAGCCGGATTCGAAAATCGGGTCGTGTTTCTCGAAGATTATGACAGCTACATCGCACGCCGGCTCGTTCAGGGTGTCGATCTTTGGTTGAACAATCCGCTGCGGCCGATGGAAGCGAGCGGCACCAGTGGAATGAAATGCGCGCCGAACGGCGGAATCAATCTCAGCGTGCTCGACGGCTGGTGGCACGAAGGTTTCAATGGGAACAACGGCTGGGCGATAGCCGCTGAAATTAACGATGGCACCGTCGAGTTCCAAAGCGCAGTGGACGCGAACAGTCTCTATCAATTGCTCGAGAACCAAATCATTCCGCTCTATTACGCTAAGCCCGATGGCAAACTTCCGCTGGCGTGGCTGCAGTTGATGCGCGAATCGATCCGCAGCGTGACGCCGGTCTTCAACACGCACCGGATGGTCAAAGAATACACCGAGCGCCTTTACATTCCGGCCGCGCGCTCACACGAAAACTTTGCCCAGAACGGTTGCGAACCGGCAACGCAGTTGAGCCAATGGAAATCGCGCATGCGCAAGGATTGGCCGCAAGTTCGGATCCACGACGTGCAGGTCGGCAACAAAGATCGACAAAACATTTTGGTCGGCGAATCGCTCGAGGTCAGCGCGCATGTCTATCTCGGAGATGTCGATCCAAATCACGTTCGCGTCGAAGCGTATCACGGCGAAGCCGATAACGGCGGAATCAAAAACCCGTCCGTTAGCGTTCTCAACGCAAGCGGGCGCAACGGCGACGGCAGTTATCTTTACCAGGGATCGGTTCCGGCGTCAGAAAGCGGCGCTTACGGATTCAGCGTCCGCGTTGTCCCGACTCATCCGAATCTGATGCAAGCCCACGAGCTGCGTTTGATTGCGTGGTCGTGAGGCTTCTTTTGATTATCACCGGTCTTCAGACCGGTGATCTCCAGGCAGCGAGCGATCAGAAGCCGTTTAAACGGCTTGCCCCTTTTGCGCTTTGACAACACCGGCCTGAAGGCGCGGTGTTAATTTCTAATCGATCGCGCTGACGGTGCGCATGAATTCGGAAAAATCTTTGCCGTTGCGTGCGGCGTGATTGAGAGCATCGAGCCGCGCATCCCCGAAAGCTTCGGGCAAAGCGACGCGCTGCGAGAGTGCGCCATTGGCAAACACAAGTTCGTCCCATTGAATTGAAGCGATCTGATCATTGAAACGCGCGACCGATCGTCCACGGAAAAATGCGCGGGTTGTTTCGGGGGGCGTAAAGATCGCGGTCTTGATCTCCTCCTCTTTGGCGAGGCGTCGAATCGATCCTTGACGGGCCAACTCGTAATACAAACCGGATTCAAGATCGACATTGTGATATTCGAGATCGATCGATTGCAGCCACGGATCGCTCCAGGAAAGTTTTTCTTCTTCCTGCAAAGCATTGAGCAAAAACTTCTTCGCTACCCAATCGACCCGGTCGCGCGTGGTCATGACATCGCGCTCCAGATCATTGAGAACGTTTTCCCATTCCCGCAAAATCCATTGTCGATCTTCGTTGGCTGATTCGCCCTCAACCTTCGAAGCCGCCCGCAGATAAATACGTTGCACTTCGATCGCGGAAATCTTGCGACCATCCTTCAACTCGATGATCCAATCGTAAGTTTGATCGCGACTGATCGATTTGTTCGCATCAACCGGCTGCGCAATCTCAAGCTGTGGCGCTTGTCCACGCTCAATCAAGTCGAGTACGAGCGCGGTCGTGCCGACTTTGAGCGCGGTCGCCCATTCACTCATGTTCGAATCGCCCAGAATGACGTGAAACCGGCGATAACGGCTCGCGTCTACGTGCGGCTCGTCGCGGGTGTTGATGAGCGGACGCCGATTCATGGTGTCGATGCTGACCACGACACTGAAAAAATCCGCGCGCTGCGAAATTTGATAAAGTCCCGGCTGGCCCGAAGTGCTCTCGCCTTCCACGCCCATTTTGCCGGCGCCCGCGAAGATCTGGCGGGTGATCAAGAACGGCAGAATCGAGCTGACGATCCGGTCCCACGGGACGTCGCGCTGCATGAGATAATTATCGTGGCAGCCGTAGCTGTGACCGAAGAAGTCGGTGTTGTTCTTGTAGAGCCGAACTTCCTGGCCGCTCGGCAATTTCAGATTTCTACGACGCGCACATTCGGCAAGGATGCGCTCACCGGCCTTGTCCTGAGTGACGATCTGGCGAAGCGTTGTGCATTCCGGCGTCGAATATTCGGGGTGGGCGTGATCGTTATAAAAACGCGCGCCGTTCGAAAGCACGAGATCGCTTTTGATTTCCTCGAAGCTGAGCGGACGATTTTTGTCGATCTCGTAGTAAGCCGACTCGTCAGTGTCCTGCATCAGGGCCTTGGCGCGAAAGCCGCGCGCATCCAGATGTGGGTCCTCAAGCTCGTAATCCCATTTCATATGCGCGCCGTGATCGGTGTAGCGCCGAACGAGCTCGATCGATTCGGCGACAACATCGACAGTCTCCGCACCATTGACGGTGATGCCGTATTCCGTCTCGAGACCAAAGACGCGGTTCATGTGTCGCGCCAAAGATTAGATGACACCGGAACCCGGGCGATCCGCCGAATCCGCAACTGGCCTGACCGGCGCAATCTTGACCACGTTTTCCGGATCATAATCGATCAGTTTAAGCCAATCTTCGGTGATGTCGGTCGTCGGAAAGATATCGTTCTCGGTGTATTCGGCGTCGAAGGCCAGGTGCAAATCCATTTCGCGAATCCCCTCCTCCTGCTGCGTCGCGATGGCGCGCTTGATCGCCATCGCCTTCGCGCGCTCCACAATCGAGGCGATGATCGCGCCGCTGATGAGATCGCTCCGGTACAGAATTTCTTTGCGGCCGCTGCGGAGCGTGACTTCGAGAAATTTATTTTCGTCGCGCCGGGCAAATTGCCAATCGACGAAGCGCTCGATCAGTTTATCAACTGCCGCGCCGATGTGCTCGGCTTCTTTGGCGAGCGTGCCGTCATACGGAAGATCAGGCGTAAGATAAATCCGATAAATCTCCCGGGCGCCGTCGCGATTCGGCCGATTCACTTTAATTTTACGATCGATGCGACCGGGCCGCAGAATTGCGGGATCGATCAAGTCGGCGCGATTGGACGCGAGGATGATCACGACATCGTTCAACGAATCGATGCCGTCCATCTCCGAGCAAAACATCGGCACGAGCGTGGAAAGGATGTTCGAATAGCGCGAGGCGAGGCGCGTCCCGAGAATCGATTCCGCTTCGTCGATAAACAGAAACGGCATGAATCCGTCGCGGCGTTTCTCGCGCGCGGTCGCGAAAATTTCGCGAACCATCCGTTCGGATTCGCCCACCCACATATTCAAAATCTCCGGCCCTTTGACGTGCATGAAGTATTCCTTCATCTGCGCGCCGGTCTTTTCGCCGAGCTGTTTGGTCAGATTGTAAGCGGTCGCCCTGCCGATGAGGGTCTTGCCGCAACCAGGCGGGCCGTAGAGCAAGAATCCCTTGGGCGTGGCGTGCTGAAATTTTTTGAAAAGATCGACATGCAACAAGGGAAGCTCGATCGCGTCCTTGATCGCTTGAAGCGCTTCTTCCTGGCCACCGACTTTTTCCCAGGGCAACTCGGGAACGACATCGAGATAATGTTCGTGCGATTTCGTGCTCGAAAGCATCTCGAGCGCCATCCGGTAATTCGAATCGACGCGCACTTCGTCGCCCGATTTCAAGGTCGATGATGCAAGATCGGCCGAGCGTTGCAAGACGATCGATTGTGTTCCGTGCTCGGAACCGACCCGCAATCGATCTTTGCCGATCACCTCGGTGATTTTCGTGACCGGTCCGGCCATTTCAAAACCGAGATCGCCAACGATAACAAAAGCTTCGTTCACCAAAACGCGCGTGCCTTTTTTCAACTTCGCCAGCGGAATACGCGGATCGACGTTGCAATAATAATCGGCCCCGCCGACCACGATGTGGGCGGTATCTTTGGAGGTCGCGCCGAGAAATGTGCCGATGCGGTTCGCCGGTGAAGTGACCTTTTTGATCACCTCTTCGAGTTTCTCGATCATCTGCCGCGCTTCGCCGATCATCTGGGACTGATCTGACACGTGTGGACGCAGATCGAGCAAATCGCGACGGGCGGGATCGCCCGGCGGAAGTGAAGCGATCACGCGGTCGAGCCTGTCGAGCAAAGGAAGATTCGACGCGGGCTCGTCAAAGCTCTCGAACTCTCTGCTGCGCTCTTCGCTCATCGTAAAACCCAGTCTATGCCCGAATCGAATGCGATTATAACTTTCTCGTCAAATCTTCGCAACGTTCGACGCCGCCCGACCACAAAATGTTCAACCAGCGCCTTGAGGTTGCGGTTGCGAGAAAAATTGACGCAAGCGGCAGTTGAACAGGTCAGGTTGCTTGCGGCTGGGGACAGGCGCGCTAAAGTCTGCGTCTCGCGAGGAGCCTTAGCTCAATTGGTTAGAGCGCCGCCCTGTCACGGCGGAGGTTGCGGGTTCGAGCCCCGTAGGCTCCGAGGCTACGAGTCGGTGACAAAATCATGATGATGGAACCGATGTGGATCTGGACGATTGTTGACGCTCTTCTGATCGCGCTGATGAT
>DATNKD010000154.1:0-6903 GCA_035603575.1 Chthoniobacterales bacterium | reverse complement strand
GTCGGCGGGATCAAAGAAGTCGTGGTCGATGGCGAGACTGGTTTTCTCGTTCCAGTCGAGCAAATGAAAGAGAGTCCGTTCGAGCCGCTCAATCCCGAAAAATTTTCACGCGACCTCGCCGCGCGAATAAATCAGCTGATGAAAGATCGACAACTCCGCGAGAAATTCGGCAAAGCCGGCCGCAAACGCGCCGAGGAAAATTTCAGCTGGAGCGCGATCGCGAAGAGAACGACAGCGCTTTATCAGGACGTTTGTAAGTCGAAACGGTAGTAACTTAGGCGGCAACGCCTGCTTTTCCGCTCGGAATCTTGAACGACTCGATGTGTTGTTTGATTTCGTGAACGAAGCTTGCCGCGGCGGCACCGTTCAGGACGCGGTGGTCGAACGTGAGCGATAGGGTAATTACTTCCGCCGTTTCGTTCTTCTTTCCATTCGAAATGATTTCGTGGTGAGCGGTGCCCACAAACAGAGTGCCGACTGACGGCGGAACAACAATCGGCGCGCCCGCTTTGACTCCAAATGCTCCGAGACTGGTGATGACGACCGGTGCATTCATCGCGTCGACGCGGCCGCCGCGCGTCGCTTCGATCGTTTCGTCGTAAATTTTCACGAACTCGGGCCAGCTCTTTTTGTTTGCATCGACAACCACCGCGGTCGCGAGCCGATCGTTTTCAAGCGCGACCGCGATCCCGAGATCGAAGTTTTCGTTTTCGATAATGCTTTCGTCTTCCAGAATCAAACGCCGGAACGGCGCATGCTTTTCCATCGCCCGCACCACCGCCCATGCAATCATCACAGAAGGTGAAGGGGCGTTCCTGCCATTTTTCTTTTTCGCGACGTCGCGCGCTTTGCGGACTGCGTCCCAACGCGCATCGATTTGAAGATTGGCGGGGATAACACGAGAAAGTTTGCGGGTGATGGTCGGTGAGAGCGCGGGTTCGATCCCTCTATGACGACGCGTTTCTTCACGCGCGGGTTCCGGTTCTTTGCGGCCGGGGACTACGCTCGTCCGGCTCGGACCCGCCTCTACAGCGCCGTCAGCTGAAGTTTCGCCTGTCAGGATCGTCCCGAGCTCCTGGCCGATATCGACAGTGTCGCCGACTTTCGTTTTCCATTCGCCCATCGTGCCGGCGAATGAGGATTGGATCGGATAAACGGCTTTGTCCGTTTCGACTTCACAAAGATCGTCATCCAACGCGATCGGGTCGCCCGGCTTCTTCAAAAGTGAAACGATTTTCGCATTGCGAATGCCTTCGCCCATTATCGGCACGGTGATCTTTTGGACATGATCTTTCGGCATTTCGACTTTCTTCGGCGTCGCCTTCGCCGATTCTATCGCCGCTGGTTTGCGGTCGCGCAACATCGGCGCTTCACTGCGGGAAGTTTGAATTGAGGCAGAACGCCTGATCGCGGCAACGATTCGCTCAACGTCGGGAAGCGCGGCGTATTCATAGATTGGATTATAACCAATCATTACGTTCGCTTTGCTGACGAGAATCGGCGGACTGACCATCTCGCTCCAGAGATCGGGCTGGGCAGTGACGTGTGAGATAATCATCTGACCGACGCTGCAATTTTCGGTGTCCTCTTGCACGACCACGAGCCGGCCGGTTTTGTGAACCGAGGCCGCAATCGATTCCTTGTCCCACGGCATGATCGATCGCAGATCGAAAAGCTCGACGCTGATTTCATTGTCGATCTTCGCCAACGCTTCGAGTGATTTCTCAACCGTGTTGCCCCATGCAACCAACGTAACGTCGGATCCGTCGCGGAATTTGCGGGCCTGACCGAACGGAACGGCGCGGACCGGTTCTTTTGATTCGCGTTCCGCCCAAAACATGTGTTTCGGAATTAGAAAGAGCACTGGATCTTCGCCGTGCATCGCCGTCCAAAGCAAACCGGCCGCGTCTTCCGGCGTGCTCGGGATGACGACACTCAGTCCCGGATAATGCGCGAACACGGATTCGTTCGCCTGGCTGTGCCATAAACTTCCGCCGGGCAGATAGGCACCGTAAGGCGCATAAATCACGGCCGGACACTTCCAGTTTCCAAACGAACGCCATCGCAAATTAGAGATGTTGGTGACGAGCTGATTGAATCCTGGATAAATAAAATCGATGAATTGGAGTTCGAAGACCGGTCGCCGGCCGTAAGCAGCCAGGCCGCAAGCGACACCGAGAATTGTCGACTCCGCCAACGGCGAATTAAAAACCTGTTTCGGAAATTCGGTAGAAAGTTTTTGGGTGAGCCGAAAGACCCCGCCTTTCGGATCTTCAATGTCCTCGCCGAAAATCACGCGGCGCGGATCTTCTTCCAGTCCGAGACGCAAGGTCTTGTTCACCGTGTCGCCAATCCGATATTTGCCCGGCGGTAGAATATCCTTGTCGATCCTTGGCAATGCACCGGTGACGTTCGCTTCGAGCTCGTCGGACGACGGGTCTTCCGCTTTTTCAGCTTCGGCGTATTCGCTGCGGACCCGCTCTTTGATTTCGTTGTCGATCTTCGCAAGCTCTTCGACCGTGAGCGCGCCGTCTGCGATCAGTTGGTCCTTCCAGCACTTGAGCGGGTCGCATTTTTCGAGCGCAGCGAGCTCTTCGGGACTGCGATAAAGTTTTTGATCGTCCGAACTGGTGTGGCTGGAGAGCCGCTCCATTTTCACCCACCAAAAATGTGGGCCGCCGCCAGCGCGCATTTTTTCGAGCGCATTTGCCGCAGCATCGTAAATCTGTTGGACGTCTTCGCCGGCTAGCTCCCGCCATTCGTCAGGCTCGAGAACGCCAAGCGCCAGCGGATTAATTTCCCGCGTCGGACTGCTGATGCCGTAGCCGTTGTCTTCGACAATGAACAGGACCGGCAGTTTTTTTTCTTTGGCGAAACAAACCGCTTCGAAGAAATCGCCCTGGCGCGTGGCCGCATCGCCCACGGTCGTCACGACGACATTTTTTTTGCCGTCCAACTGGATGCCCCACGCCATTCCGCAACCTGGAAGAAGCTGTGAACCGGTCGGTGTCGGCACGCTCCAAATGTGAAGATCCAGATCGCTGTAATGCGACGGCATCATTCGTCCGCCGCTGCCGGTCTTGCGCTTGGCAAAATATTCGAGCGCGAGCTGTTGCGTCGTCATTCCGCGGCCGAGGACAAGGCCGCGGTCGCGATAAAAAGGAACGATGTAATCGTCGGGTTCCATTTGAACGGAAATGGCGGCGAGCGCTTCGTGTCCCATGCCGGACACGTGGAAGTGGCCTTTGCCCTGCCGATTCAGGTTTTGCTCGCGCAAATCGGCATGCCGGCTTTCGAGCATGATCGTGAGAAGGCGCAGCTTATCTTTTTTACTCAGCTCCGGCATACGCTGTCGATCTTACAACTGCAGTTGCGGCTCGACAATCGCTCGAATTGATTTCGAATGAAAGATTGTCGATGGAAGAGGTGAAAATGAAGGAGGGCAGGGGAGTGATCGAACGGTTCCGAGAATTTCTGCCGCCGTGCCGCGCCGTTATTTCCCTGGGCGAGGGGAACACGCCGTTGGTGTTCTCGCCGAAGCTGAGCGCGCGTGTCGGGCGCGGCTGCAAAGTGTTCATCAAAAACGAAGGAC
Organism: Chthoniobacterales bacterium; assembly: GCA_035603575.1. Taxonomy (GTDB): domain Bacteria; phylum Verrucomicrobiota; class Verrucomicrobiia; order Chthoniobacterales; family UBA10450; genus AV40. The sequence goes on along the minus strand of DATNKD010000154.1, from coordinate 3,311 downwards.
TCAATCCGACTGGATCGTTCAAGGACCGCGGCATGACGGTTGCCGTTTCAAGAGCAATCGATCGCGGCGCGCGCGCGTTAATTTGCGCCTCGACCGGCAACACATCGGCATCGGCGGCAGCTTACGCAGCGCGGGCTGGCATTCCGTGCGCAGTCGTGTTGCCTGCGGGAAAAATCGCCAGCGGAAAATTAATCCAAGCCTTCGCGCACGGAGCGAAGATTGTCGCGATCGACGGAAACTTCGATGACGCGCTGCGAATTGTGCGCGAACTCGGCGAACAGAATGAATTTTGCATCGTCAATTCGATTAACCCTGACCGCATCGCTGGCCAGAAGACAGCCGCCTTTGAAATAATCGACGATCTCGGCGCCGCGCCGGATTTTCATCTGCTCCCGGTTGGCAATGCCGGAAACATCACGGCCAATTGGGCCGGTTATCAGGAATACAAGGCACGCGGGAGATCGACAAAACTTCCTGCGATGATTGGTTTTCAGGCCGCGGGCGCTGCGCCGGTTTTTCACGACAAAATTATCGCAAAACCGGAGACGATCGCGTCCGCGATCCGGATCGGCAATCCAGCGAGCTGGAAACAAGCGCGTGCCGCGCTCGATGAATCGAAGGGAGACATCGATGTTGTCAGCGACCAGGAAATTCTGGCTGCGCAAAGCTGGCTCGCACAAAACGAAGGAATTTTTGTCGAACCGGCGAGCGCCGCGCCAATCGCGGGATTGTTTAGTTGGTTGCAAAAACTTCCTGAAGGTCGCCAAATTGTTTGTACCGTCACCGGTCACGGATTGAAAGACCCTGATGTAATTCAGAATAGAATTGCCAACCTTGAGCCGGTCCCGGCGAAGATCGACAATGTGCGGCGCGCGATCGGATTTTAGTTTAGAGTCCCGCCGTTTGTCATGCGTCTGATCGTCCAGAAGTACGGCGGCACGTCGGTTGCGAATCCCGAACGCATCCGGAACGTCGCCAAACGGATCGTTGAAACTCAGCGCGAGGATTGTCGCGTAGTCGCGATCATTTCGGCGATGGCCGGCGTGACCGACGAACTAATCAAGCTCGCGCAGGAAATGTCGCCGGAGCCGGACAAACGCGAACTGGATGTTCTGCTCGCGACCGGAGAAAATGCGGCCAGCGCGCTGACGGCCATGGCGGTAAACGCGCTCGGCGCCCGAGCGATTTCGTTGACCGGCGCCGAAGCGGGCATTCTCACCGACCGGATTCACACCAAGGCGCGGATCGCGAACATCAGTCCAAAACAGATCCAGGAGCTGTTGGCTGACGATTACATTGTCATTGTTGCGGGGTTCCAGGGCCAGAGCGCCGAGGGCGAAACGACAACGCTCGGCCGGGGCGGCTCGGATTTGACCGCGATCGCGCTTGCCGGCGCGCTCAACGCGGACGCCTGCCAGATCTTCACCGATGTCGATGGTGTTTTTACCTGCGATCCGCGCGTTGTCATGGACGCAAAAAAGCTCGATGAGATCGCGTATGACGAATTGCTCGAGATGGCCGGCGCCGGTTCGAAAGTGATGCAGTCCCGTGCGGTCGAGTTCGCAAAAAAATTCGGGGTAGAATTTGAAGTGCGCTCGAGCTTGAAGCGCGACGAGGGGACAATTGCGAAAGAAGAAACCGCGAACATGGAAGACGTCGTTGTTCGCGGTGTCAGCATCGACCGCAAACAGGCGAAGCTAACTGTGGACGACGTGCGCGATGAGCCCGGAGTGGCCGGCCGGATTTTCTCCACGATTGCGGCCGCGAACATTGTCGTCGACATGATCGTGCAGAGCGTTTCCGAATATGGAACGACCGATCTTTCGTTCACGATTCACGAAAACGATCTCGATGCCGCCAGAAAATTACTCGACCCGGTGGTCAAGGAAGTTAAGGCAGCCGGCCTTATCGCCAAAAAAGGCGTGGCCAAGTTGAGTGTGGTTGGAATTGGGATGCGGTCGCATTCCGGCGTAGCTGCCCGGCTCTTCGATTGTCTCGGGAAAGCCGGGATCAATATTCAGTTGATCTCCACTTCCGAAATCAAGCTTGCCGTCGTGATTGATGAAGCCGAGGTCGAACGCGCCGCGCAACTGACTCATGCCGAGTTCGGCCTGGCTTCGTTCGCGCCCGCCTCGGCCGCGATGCACCCGCTTGGATAAATTCGTGAACTGCTAAGGTCTCACGACTGGATCGACATAAAACTCAGGCATTCCTTCGATCCGCATCTTGTAACCAAAAGTCGAATGAAGCACGACTGCAGCCGGGTGATCGGTGATCTGCGCGCGATATCGGTCGTCGGCGTTCACTTGTTTCCAAACAGTGCCATCTTCAAGCCGGATCACGGTGTGGCCCTTGACGCCGTCAATGTTGCCATCAACACGACTAACGAGTGAGTCGAGCTTGGTCCTCGCGCTCGCCGCGTTTCGGTTAGCTTCTTCGGTGGCTTTCTCGGCTTTCTCAACTTTCTCAGTCGCTTTTTTGATTTCGTCGCTCGCTTTGGCTTGCGCTTGCTCGGTCGCTTTCTTCTGGGTGCTTTGGCGATAGCCTTGCAGCCACGCGTCCAGATGCTGCAGCTCATCCTCGCTCAATTTATCCAGGCCCGCGGCCTTGAACTCCTCCGGTCTCATCGTTTCCTCGACGCCCCTGACAGGTTTTTCAGAGGTGGTTTCCTTCTTAGTGCTCTTCTCCGGGGTCGTTGACGGCTCGGGGATGGTTTCCTCAGCCGGTTTGGGCGCGACGGCTTCCTGCGACCACAAACGACCGATGACGAGAAACGAAATCAGAACAGCGGCGGCAAATCCCAGACGATTGAAAACCATGACAATCAAACTTCGGCCAGAGGCTAGCAGTTGTGCGATTCGCGTCAAGGTGACGGGGCTAATTCAGACGGTTACGAGTTTAAACGAACGTTTGCACCGGCCACGCGTAACAAGTCACTGTCATTACTTAATAACAGCGACTTATAGATAATTAGTCGTGCAAATCGGTAAACGAATGCTGGGAAGAATGGAACCCTGCGCCAGTCGAACGAAATTTGGCGCCGTCGGGACGATTTCGGGAAGACGGTTCGGTGTGAGACCAAAAAGAGGTTCAAACAGCGACGCCAGGGGCGCTGGCCCTCCTAGCTCCATAACTTCAGACAATATATGTCATATAAAATCGATACTACGGGCGAATGAGCTCCATTAAAGCCCCAATAAACGCAATAAGTTCTGGACAGTCCCGTGCCAACTGTGAGAAAATTAACTCCGACCTAAAAGATTGCCTAAGACACCGGACTAGCCCCTCGAAAGAGACTGGTCCCCGCAACG
>DATNKD010000153.1:0-23423 GCA_035603575.1 Chthoniobacterales bacterium | reverse complement strand
TTCGCGGGACTCGATGCCGTGCAAAAAGTCGCGACCACCTTGAATCTCAGCGACAACGCTCCGCGGGGTCCGGCCATTTACATCGGTGCCTTTGAAACCAATCTGAAAGATCTTACTACCGCGTACACGGTTTTTCCGAATGCCGGGGTGCGTAAGCAGGCTTACGTCATCGAGCGGATCGACGATGCCGAGCATCAGCCGATTTATCGTGCATCGCACATCGCCGCGCCTGCGCTCGATCCGAGCGCCGCGTGGATGGCTTCGCAATTAATGGAGGAAGTTCTCACGCGCGGAACGGCCGCGGCGGCGCGTTCGTTAGGCTTCAAATTGCCAGCCGCCGGAAAAACCGGAACGACCAACGATTACAAAGACGCATGGTTCGTCGGTTACACTTCGACCGTGACCTGCGGAGTTTGGGTCGGATTCGATCAACCGGTCACAATTATTCCGCACGGTTACGGCGCCGCGCTCGCGTTGCCCGTTTGGGTGCAAGTGATGAACAAAGCCGCCACAATTTATCCGCCGCAAGATTTGCAGCCGACCATGCCGATGCAGCACGCGCTGGTCTGCTCGCTTTCAAATCATCTCGCAACCACCGGTTGTGAAGCGGCCGGCGCCGCCTACGAACTCGATCTTCCGGCGGATAAAGTTCCTTCGGCCGCTTGCGAAATCCACGGCGGCGAACAAATGCAGTTCGCCCAGAAACTGAACGACTTTGGGAAAAAAGCCGCCGACATGCCGAACAAACTCTTCCAGTCCTTCAAGAAATTCTTCGGCGGCAAATGAGTTTGGAACCGGCCGCGAATTTCGCGCGCCTTCGTTCAAGGCTAGGGCGTGACGCCTTGCTCTCGCTAGCCAGCGGAATACTGACGTTTCATATGCTCTCAAGCCATTTTCGAAGCTCAATCACAGAAGCGAACATACTTGGTCCATCTTTTAACGTGATCAGTGGGCAGCAAAAATAGATAGCCTTAAATTAGGACACTCCTCGCTCCACATAATTGTCGACTCGATGCAGTCTAACCAACCGATTGAAGCCAACGGCCCGTTGGCGAGATAAAGTTTCTTCACAAATACGCGCGCGTGCTGAGTAGTAAACTTTTGTAAACAGCCGGACAATCTGCTCTCGGGCCGATTGTCAATCTTACTCGGAGGCACGGTCGCGAAGAGCTTTCGTAAGCAATACCGAAAGTGCTAAAGTTTCCGTGATTTTCGTGACCAGTTTGCTCGGTCACGGTTCGGAGGCAGGCGGAAGAGCGAGCACGTGCGGCGGGCAGGCAATACTGTAAATTACCGAAAACAACTCTTCCGCCGGCGTTATGATCCATCGGCTTTCCACCGATTAGGTTATTCGCGGAGAACTTTCCTGCCAAGACGCGAGGCTCTTGGTTGCGATTTGCTTCGGATAGCGCTTAACTCAATAAACACCCGCTTCCTATGAATAAGGAAGCATATGATGAAGGCTATATCGATCCGGTCGATCGGTGCGTTGGGAGCGATCATCGCGGGCTGTTTAAACACTGAGCACAGTGCCTCAGCCACAGGAAAGCGCTATCCGTGGAAGAAAAATATTGTGACAACCGTCTTTTGGATTGGCGAGCAGCCGAACGGAAACAATCTGGTGCCCAATCGCATAAGCGCATGGGACAAAAATTGGAGCAGAAGTTACGGCGGATTTGACGATCCAAATCCCGCGCATCGGAGCAATTACATTCCGGTAAAGTTCACGCCTCGACAGAACCCGTTTTATTGCGCCCTCCCATACAACGACAAGGCAGCCACTGGTCACCGGCCGGAAGCGCCCGGCGTCGTTCCGTGGTTCAAGGAAGCGTACCAAGGCCCCGGCATTTCCACCTGCAAGGATCGATGGGTCGCGATTCGCAAAGGGAATCGAACGGTTTATGCGCAATGGGAAGATGCAGGACCTTTCCGCACCGATTACTGGCAATATGTCTTTGGCAACGAACATCCGAAACCCAATCTGAACAAAGGCGCGGGTCTCGATGTCTCTCCCGCTGTGCGCGACTATCTCGGATTAAACGGGACGGATGTGACCGACTGGCGCTTCGTGGAGTTTAGCGAAGTATCGCGCGGGCCGTGGTCGACGCTCGGAGAAAACAACACATTTGTAATTAGCGATCGCAAAACACGCAGGAGAATTGGCCACGGCGTCAAAGCGCGCTGAAGGCCGTGCGATTGCGCGATAAGCTTCGCGAGGAGAAGCTATGTTAGAGATTAAATCAAAACCGCGACGATCAGGACGCGGACGAATTTCGTAGTAGTGCATTGGACGAAGAATTTCTTCACAATTACGCGCGCGCGCGAGAGAGAGAGATTTTCAGGCCAACCAGTCGCACCGAGGATCTTAAAAGCTTGCTTGATCCGTAATGGTAAGTACAACGCGGTTATTATGAAAACACTTATCTCAATCGTTTGCTTTACCGTCATCTCTTGGGCGACCGCGGCGGCGCAAGACCCTGTGAAGGTCGCGCCCGAAAATTACAAGGTCCTCCTAGATAATGCCCACGTACGCGTGCTGGATTTTACTCTCAAACCCGGGCAGAAAATCCCGATGGCGGCGCGTCCAAATCGCGTTGTCTATTCGATCACGCCCGGAACTGCGACGCTCACCGGATCGGACGGAAAGACAACTACTATGACGAGGAAGGCTGGCGAAGCGTGGTGGCGCGATGCGGAGTCACTTGCTGTAGAGAATACCGGGGAGACGGAGATCCACAACCTGGTCGTCGAACTAAAGAAATAAGCGATCGATCGGCTTTTCTTCTGTACCGTAATCTCGGGAACAAAAAGGCTGCATAATCTTGCGAGTCCGAAACAAGCACGGACTTTGGCGGACTTGTTATGACTTCTCGGTTGATTTGTTATGACTCACCGCCATCTAGGGTCAACTTTCCATAGGTAAAACAGCGGGTGAAGGGAATCGAACCCTCGTGTGCAGCTTGGGAAGCTGCCATTCTACCATTGAATTACACCCGCCGAAGAACTTCGGACTTTAGATTTTAGATTTTAGATTGCAACCGAAACCAACTCACTGCCACGAAATCACGTCGTCGGAGCTAGTATACTTTCCATCGCCGTTGTTTCCGAGTTTTGTATCTTTGCCAAGTGACCACGCAATTACTCCTTGCCGAATCGGGCTGGCTCCAGCGCCATTATTAGCGCCGTATGGATTGGGCGTGATCTGATTATCGTAGTCGGCGTCAATTCCAATCAAATAAGCTGACCCCCATGGATCATAAAATTGTCCATCGCTTGCGATTTTTCCTTTCGGACGTGGTTGACTCGTGTCCTCGGCGGGCGAAATAAAAACTATCTGCCGGGTATTCAATGTCGTGCTCTTGCCTCGCAATTCATCGAGAACCGCTTTGCTGGAGGAAGCTCCCGCGCCATAGGTTGCCGTCGCATCAGTAGTCGCAGAAGTCGGATATCTTCCATATTCGGTGTAAAACGCGTTCACTGCCGTCACAACTTGGGTGAGATCGTTTTTCGCCTGCACTTTCTTGGCTCGTTCCAGGATTCCCTGAAATACCGGGAAGACGAGCCCAAGTAGTACCGCGATGATTGCGATGACGACGAGCAACTCGATCAGCGTGAACCCTTTTTCTTTCGTCATTCGGCGTTCGAACTTCGCCATTTCCTTCATCTCCAGTTGGCCATTTGTTCGGGAAAGGGACAGTGCGCGCAATCGGAATTGTCCTGCAAACAAAAGTCTTCGTAAATCTGCAAAAGCGCCTGTTGGTGCGCGATCGTTTTTGTGAAGTCGCGCCGCCGCGCATCATTCCCGAACAAGCGCGTGGCGGCGGTTTCGAGCCGGCGGTTGGTCAAGCGGGCGGGCAGCTTCGCGTATTTGGGCCAAACATCGACATCTTCCACGCGCCAAAACGGAAAAATGACGTTCGCCAAAATATCGGCGACGCGCGATTCGCCAACGAGTGCCATCGGTTCCGGCGAAGCGTCGGCCGTCATCGTGTAGTGAAATTTCCAAAATGGATGATCGAGCGTGTGGAAGAAGTTTTCCATGGCGGCGGCTGTCCGTTTGCCTAATGAGCGGCGAAACGCCGGCCATTTATGAACCAGGATTGCCAATGCCGCCAGACGACGCTGAGGATGATTTACGGGGCGAGTTGAGCTTAGTTTCCAAATTTTTGCGGGCAAAATCAGTCGTTGCAATCGATCGCGCTGCGGCCACCAACCATCCCACAATTCGCGCACATAATTCTTTGCCGACTTTTTGTAGATCGCGAGGTCCGGCGTTTCCAGGAAACCGGCGAGGCCAAAAAGGATGGCCTCGGCATCGTCCAGATTCTTGCGCAGCGTTTTCAGTGACAATCTTTGCGCAATGAGTGTGAGCGGCAGCTTGTTCTCTTTGTAACCGAGCGCGGCCGCAATTTCTTGAAAGAGCGCTTCGTCTCGGCCGTGATTGTCGATCTTTGCGCTGATGCGCGCCGCTTTTTTTTGCAAGCGAAATTGCGCGGCGGCATCGAGGACGCTCCGAACGCGATCTTCCGGTAAATTTCCCAGCGGCGCCTGACAACGACCCGGCCGCGCCAGCGGAATGTTGGCGCTGAACGCCTCCGGCAAAATCGCTGGATCGATGCGGACCTGGGGAACGTTGCGGTTCGATTTCGTGCGCGTGAAAAATTCGCGGTCGCTTTTATCGACGAACACGTGAAGCACAGTTTCTTCGAACGCGGGATTGATGGCGTGACCATGCGAATCCCAATTCCGATCGACGAGATCGATTTCGATGCAGCCGCGCAACGGTTCGCTGCCATTCACACGAACCGCGGCATCGCGAAAATCGGGTCCGGCTTCACGGTTCCAAGTGCCAAACTGGACGATGTCGATCTTGTCGCCGGTCGCGCTGGCGAAATTTTTCCCAAATTCGCCGGCGAACCAGCGCGCCTGGAGCTCGAGTTCATTCGGCATGCGCAGCGGCAGGAAAAGCGCGCGTTCGCGGACCCGAGTGGCCACAAGAAGTTCGGCGTAGCGTTCGGCACTTGGTTGGTTTGTCATTCTGAGGGAAACGACTCTGCTCGGAATGACAAAAAGTAGAAAGATTGTCACGACAGATTTGCTGTTCGCGACGCCGACCTCTACAATCGCGCCATGCTCGACATTCGTCTGATCCGCGAAAAGCCGGATTTTGTTCGCGAACGGATCGCGACCCGCGGCGGCGACGACGCCGCGAAGATCGACGAGCTATTGAAAGTCGATGCCGAGCGGCGAAAAGCTGAGACCAAACTGCAGGGATTGCAGTCCGAGCGCAATCGGTTGAGCAAGGAGATCGGTGCGGAAAAATCCCGTGGCGAAGCGACAAAAGATCTGGAGGCCGAGGTTCGAAAGATTGGCGACAAGATTGTCGATCTTGAGCAGCGCTCGGCAAAGCTTGATGAACAGCAAAAAAGTCTGCTTCTGGAAATTCCGAATTTGCCGCACGAGAGCGTTCCGCCCGGTAAAGATCCAAGCGCGAACAAACTTGTTCGAGAGTGGCGCAATAAGCCGAAACTCGCTAGCAAAGCGCTCGATCACGTCGCGCTCGGCGAGAAATTGAAAATTCTCGATCTTGAGCGGGCGACGAAGTTGAGCGGGAGCGGATTCATTTGTTTTACCGGAGCGGGCGCCAAATTAGAACGTGCGCTGATCAATTTCATGCTCGATCTGCACACGCGCGAGCATGGCTACACCGAAGTCAGTCCGCCATTTCTTGTCAGAAAGGAATGCATGGTCGGAACCAGCCAGCTCCCCAAACTTGAAGCGGACATGTACAAGATCGCAGGTGAAGACTTATTTCTCGCGCCGACTGGGGAAGTGCCGGTGACGAATCTCCATCGGGAAGAAATTCTGGCGATTGTCGATCTTCCAAAAAAATTCGTCGCTTACACGCCCTGCTTTCGCCGCGAGGCCGGATCAGCCGGGCGCGAGACGCGCGGAATGATTCGGGTTCATCAGTTCGACAAAGTCGAGCTGGTGAAAATTACCACGGCGGAAAAATCTTACGAAGAACTCGAATCGCTGGTTGCGGACGCAGAGCGCGTTTTGCAAATGCTCGAATTGCATTATCGCGTAATCGAGCTTTGCACCGGCGATCTCGGCTTCGGTTCGGCCAAAACGTACGATCTGGAAGTTTGGTCGCCCGGTCAAAATGCGTATTTGGAAGTTTCGAGCTGCTCCAACTGCGAACATTTTCAGGCACGCCGGATGAATCTTCGCTACAAAGGCGCGGATGGGAAAAACAAATTCTGTCACACGCTCAACGGCTCGGGGTTGGCGTTGCCGCGATTATTCGCCGCGCTGATCGAGAATTTTCAGCAACCGGACGGGTCGGTTAGAGTTCCGGAAAAGCTGCACCCGTATTTTGGCCGGAATGAAATTAGATAGCGAAAAGCCAAACGGCGGCTGCCTCGGCGTTTTCCTAGCGGGACGATGAAGGTTTCGAAGGAACATCGTAAGGATAGACGCCAGTAACCCAGCCGAAGCGCGGGTCATTTGGGTCGACGACATAATTCCATCGCCAGCGTTGGACCTCCATGCTTGAGATAGGGGAGCCGAACGCGAGATTGCGATTACGACGCTGGACGTAGGACGCGAGGAACTGCTCGAAGATTTCATTGCGTCGTGTTGTGAGAAACACTCTCGCTAAAATATAGCGAGCATTTGGCAGTAGCGCGGGAGAAAAATCACGGGTTGGAATAACGATTGAGCTCCCATTTTCCAATGTAGCGACGATCTTAAAATACCAGAACGGACCCTTCCGTTCGGGATTGGAGTACATATGCCACGCGCTGAGCGGGTAATATTCAACGCGCCAGACCCAGGCTACGAGAAAGACTGCCAGCACGAGCGCTATTGCCGTAGTGGGAACGTACGAGAGCGGCGGACCTGATTTATTATCGTCGCTTTGCCCACGCGTAACCTCATCTTTTGCTCGGACATTACGACGCGAGAAAGCTGCGAACCAATCAACATTCAGAAAGATGAGCTGCAACAGGAGCAGGTCTGGAAACAGGATGTGCTGAAACACGAGAATGCCGACATGAACACCCAGGGCGGCGATCGGCATGATGATTTGCGCAGTCCGCGAGAACAGAACAGTAACATAGCCTAGTTCGACGATCAGGCCGACGGCTCCAATGATGGCGAAGACGTAGTCCGGGGCATGATGCTGCACCAGCCAGATCGTCGCTTTCCATTTATAATCGAAGAAGATCGGGCTCAACGCGTCCTGGACGAGCTTGTGCTCGATATTGTCGCCTCGGAACCAATCCAGGCCCGAGTCGCGCATTTTGCTCAGTCCGCACAGGAGATAAATTACTGCCATCACGGTGAAGCAGGCATAAACGCTAAAACCAATCGATTGCGCACTAGGCCGTCGCTTTTGCGGATTCAGCCACTGATCGACCGACCACGTTGCCGCGCAAGGCGTCCATGCAAGCAGCAGGGCCAGGTAAACCACAAGGACACCCGAATGGAAAAAATATGTGTACTGTCGAAGGATCGCCTGTATCAAAAAGAACCCGAGGCCACCGAGAAACAGAGTTGGCCGCATCAGGAACCCGATCAGACCGAGAAACAGCAACGCGGCTGTCGTCCATTGCAGCGTCCCCAGCAAATATGGACTCGAGAGAAGCGTGGAGTAGCCCGGCAGCGAATTAAGCACATGAAAAAATTGATCATCGCTTCGCATTCCAGCCGGTATCGAAGCAATGGCCGGCAAATCTTCCATCAGCGTATAAATGAGCGCTGTCAGGCAGACCACGATGCGAATCCAGGCCAGTTGTCGCGGAGTTCCATTTACTAATCGCGGCGTCGAAAAATCGAGCGTGCGAAAGATTCCGACGAGCGCGCCACTTAATAGCAGCGCACCGAACCCGGAAATGGCCAGCTTTGAACCACCATTCTGCAGCCAACCAGCCCCCAGCAATAAAAGAAGCGAACCACCAAGGGCGATCGCAGCGGCGACGCAGAGCGATCGTCTTTGTCGCTGACTCGTGGTGCAATTCGGTTCGTCTAGCTGGTTTATACGGACTTTCATGCAGCGTCTGAGGGATTCTCGACTAGGCTGTCGGTTCCTTGAACAGATCCATCTGCGATCGGTCTTGCAGAGCCGATTGTTTTTCAATTTCTGACGGCAAGAGCAATTCGTAACCGAGTCGTTGCGCGAGCCGCTGCGCTGTTTCGGGAGCAAACCCTTCGAAGTGATTGCTGACGAACGCCCAAACGTTGCGGACCTCGTCGAGATGACGCTCGATCTTCATCGACCAGCTTTCTAACGCAGCCTCACGCTTCCAGAGCAGCTTGTTGTAACGGTGAACGAATTTTCCGGCGTCGTCATATTTGGTTGCGTAATCGCCGAGCAGCCGCAAATAAAGAAAATCGGTTGTCCGTGGCAAAAATTCGAACGGCGCGAGGTTGCGTTCATTGAGCGGACTGGTGTCGGCCCAAACCCAACAGACGCGGCATTGTTCCAGAAGGCGAATAATGTGCGGTCGGTGCCAGCCGGCGTGACGAAATTCAATGGCAAACCGGAAGTCTTTCGGAAGTTGGACGAGAAATTTGCGCAAAGTCTGTCTGCCATCTTTGGGCGTGAAAGATGGCGGGAGTTGAATCAAGACAACCTGGAGCTTCGACTCGAGTGGCTCGATTGCGCGGAGAAACGCATTCAATTCGGCGGTGCAATCACGCAACCGGCAAACGTGGGTGATTTCACGCGGAAGTTTGCAGCTGAAACGAAACGAAGCTGGAGTCAGTTCGACCCAACGCCGGACCGCGTTCTCCGCCGGCACACTATAAAAAGTTGAATCGATTTCGACTGCGCGTAGATAGCGCGCATAAAATTCGAGCCATTCGGAATCGGGCAGCTCTGAAGGGTAAAAGCTCCCGCGCCACTCGGGAAAACTCCAGGCGCAGGCCCCAATTCGAATTTTTTGTTGATCGGTGAGGTTCAAATTAGGCGGAAATCTATGCTAAATTCCAACGCGCGGGAAGATGTCGATCTTGCTATTTGAAAAGCGCAAACAACCGCCCGTTTTCGGGGGCGGAAACTTGACGGAGGGGATAAGTCAATTACCCTGCCAGTCCCGATGAAATTCCGAGTTCTCCCGTTGTTTTTCCTGCTCGCGCCGCGCCTGTTTTTAATTCAGGCCACCGATGCTGCGGTCGTCTTTCGGCCCGGGGAAAAAGCAAAATATGTCGCGCCCGGTGAAGAGGAACTGAACGGGAACGCGGCGGAGCTTTTTGAAATCGGTCAGACGGCGGAAAAAGAAGGCAACCCGAAGCGGGCCATTCGCGCGTATAAGACGCTTGTCCGGAAGTATTCGCGTGATGCCCTGGCGGCTGGAGCCGCTTTTCGAGGGGCGGTATTGTACGAACAGATACACGCTTATATCGAAGCTGCGGGGACGTATCGAACGGTGGTGACAAATTACCCAACCAGCCCGCATTTTAACGAAGCGATCGAAGGACAATTCCGGATCGGAGAAATGTATCTGGCCGGAAAAAAACTGAAATTGCTCGGTATTCCTCTTGCAACCTCAATGGATCGTGCGGTAGAAATTTTTGCGGCCGTGATTCGGACTGCGCCCTACGGAAAATACACCGCGCGGGCACAATTCGACATTGGCCTGGCGCGCGAAAGACAGGGGGCAAACGACGCCGCTCTCCAGGCGTATGCGGCCGTGGTCGATAAATTTCCAAATGATCCGGTGGCGGCGGATGCGCAATACCAAATTGGTTACATCTGGTTCATGGCTTCACGCTCTGGCACCCAGGACGTCGCTGCGACGAACAATGCGCGAACTGCGTTCCAGGATTTTTTGTTTCGTTACCCGAACAGCGAAAAAGCAGCGCAAGCGCGCGCCAACCTTCAACAATTGGAACACAAATCGACCAGTAGCTCATTCGACGTAGCGCGCTATTACGACAAAATGAAGGCCTACCGCGCGGCGGTTATTTATTACAACGAGGTGATTCGACAGCAGCCGGGATCGCCCGAAAGCGAGAAGGCGAAGAAACGGATCGATCAATTGCGGGCAAAACTCGGGGACAAGGTGCTTCAACCTTTGCAAGATACAAAGGAAGCTGACAAAAAGAAAAACGCTGAGCAGGAGAAAGCGAAGAGCGCCGCGCAAAGCACGCTCGCTCCGAATTCCGCCCCAATATTGCCGCCGGATTTGGACAGCGCACTTCCTCCGCCAGCTTCGACATCCCCGGACACGAGCGCATCGCCTCGGTCTTCATCGGAGCCGGCAACCACGCCGAGGCTCGAGCCTTCGAGTACGCCGGCCGAAAGCACGACACCGTCGCCGCCGGAGGATGCCGGTTCTTCTGAAGCAACGGCCTCGCCGACGCCGTGAAGAGTTCAATTGTCGCGGCGTTAGCCTGCCTTTGTTTGAGTGGTTGCCTCGGCTACCACATCGGACCGGCCAAACCCTATTATCTTCGTGACGTTCACACGATTGCGATCCCGACTTTCGTTAACAAAACGCTTATTCCGCGCGTGGAGGTGCTGGTGACGGATACCGTAATCAAACAATTTCAACAGGACGGTACTTTTCGAATCGGAGGTGGCGATTCGGCGGACGCAACGCTCAAAGGTGAAATCATTCGCATCAGCAGATCGCCGGCGCGCTCGGTTCGGGGGAACGTTTTGGCGACGAGCGAATTTAATCTCGCTATGCGGGTTAAATACAGACTCGTCGGCCCGGACGGTAAACCGCTCGGTCCGTCCGGCGAAGTGGTCGGCACCACGAGCTTCTTCGTCGGGACCGATGTCACGACCGACGAGCGGCAGGCGCTGCCTTTGGCCACCGAAGAATTGGCCACCCGGCTTGTCACCCAGCTAAGCGAAGGCTGGTGATGTGGCATGAAAGGCGAAGAGAAACTTTGGAGCATTCTTAACGATAAACTTGAGACGCTCCGCGCGAGCAGTCGTTTGCCGGAGGCCATTCGCGTCGCCGAAACTTTACTCGAGCTGGCCAAGCGCACGTTTGGCGATGATGACAACTCGCTGGCCATAAGTTACGAAAAGCTCGGGCAGCTTCTCGACCAAAGCGGCGACCGCGTCAAAGCCAAGCCCTACTTGCTAAAGGCGCACGGTGTTCTGGAAAAAGCCAGGCCACCCGACCAACGCTTGCTTTACCGGTCGGCGCGCCGGCTTGCTTTTTTGTGCGATAATCTTGGCCAACAGGAAGAAGCGATCCGTTATTATGAGAAAGCGATCGCGGCCGGGACGCAACTGGACGATCTGTCCTACTCGGATTTGGGGACGATGCTCAACAACGTCGCGCTCATTTTCCGGAAATCGGGCCGGCAAAAAGCGGCCGAGCCGTACTACCTGCATGCGCTTCAGATTTACGAGAAGCAGCTCGGGCCGCAGCACGCCGACGTCGCGTCTGTTCTGAATAATCTTGCAGTCTTTTACACCAACGAGAAGCGTTATGCCGAGGCTGAGAAAACTCATCTGCGCGCGCTTGGAATTAGAGAAAAAGTGCTGGCGCCGACGCATCCCGACATCGCGCAATCGAAATGCAATCTGGCGGTGGTTTATCATTCCCGCGGCGATTATCCGAAAGCCTCCGAGCTATACCGCGCATCGCTCAAGAGCTGGGAAGAAGCGACCGATCAGCCGCCGGAAGATTACGAAATCGTCGCCGCCAATTACGCCGATTTACTCCGTTCGTTAGGCAAAGCGCGAAAAGCGCAGCAGCTCGAAGCACGGGCGCGCAAACGGCGACGCGGTTAATTTGCAGGCCAGGATCGACATCTTGTCATTTCGGCTTGCGTGCACGAATTGGCCGGGCAATTTAAGCGGCCCATTTTCGAGCTCACGTGGCGGAATTGGCAGACGCGTACGGCTCAGGACCGTATGGGGCAACCCGTGGAGGTTCGAGTCCTCTCGTGAGCAATTTGCTCGACCATTGCGCGTGCTTGCGTTGTAACCATCAGCGGCAAATTAACCAGGATGAGCGCGCGGCTTTATCTTCACATCGGACTTTGGTGCGCATTGTTCACCGTTTTCCTGACGCTAAGCATGCCGATTGTCGGACCCGCCGTTCTCGAGAACAAAATCGGTCCGGTTGATCCGAACCATTCAACTGATTCCTATCTGAGCGGCCTCATCCACGTGCGCAATGGGTCGCAGCTGTTCTCTAACTTGATTGAAGCTGTGCCGCCGGAAAAATCTTTCGTCATTTTCGTTGATGCAGACAGCTCGCCGAGCCAATTCCTTGGGATGCTGGTAGCTTATCTTTCCTGGCCGCACGATGTCCGCATCGTTAATGTCCGCGGAGCGACTCTCGAGCGGGAAACAGCGGGAGCAAAATCATCGTCCATTGCAGGTTTGTTCTTTTGTTCGGTTAAACCTCCAGCCTCATTGACCGGCGGAACTCATTTTGGCTCCGAAATTATTTTCGTGCCAAACGTCGGCCTTGGTTTGAATCCATGATGTTGCTTGGCCTTGCAGGCGCCTACTTCACTTTGCTTGTCGGTGGCGCTGGAGTGTCGCTGTTGATCTTAAGAGCTTCGACTCGGCTCAACCTTATCGAGTGCGCCTGCCTGGCATGGTTGTTTGGAGTGGGAGTAGTCTCTTTGCTATTGTGGCTCGGCGGAACCTTTACCTCAGGTCTCGCATTGCAGTGTTTGGTAGCAGCGCTGTGTCTGGTTCTAGGAATAGTCGGCTGGCGAACAGCACAAAGGAGACAAGCTCATTTTTCGCTTCCGCGACCGAAGAGCACAGTCGAATGGATCCTGGCCACAGCGCTTCTACTCGAGCTGGTTATCATATTTGTTGTCTGCTTGAAGCATACTCTCGGTTGGGACGGATTGTTTAACTGGGAACTAAAAGCTCGTTACGCATTTCTGAATTTCGGAGTTCTTCCTGAATCCTACTATTCAAGCGCTGGACGTGCTTTCAGTCACCCGGAGTACCCCCTCGGTATCCCTTTTACGGAACTATGGCTCTACGTTTGGATGGGTGCGCCCCACCAATTCTGGGTTAAGACGATGTTTCCGCTCTTTTACATCGCTGGTGCATTTTTTATCGCGCTGTTTATAACCCGGGTAACAGGTAAGCGATGGCTCGGACTGTTAATCGCTCTTTTACTTCCGTTTGTTCCCTTTGTCACAACAAGTCCGGGAGGAGTGATCGTCGGTTATGCCGATATTCCGCTTAGCGTTTATTATGTTACCGCGCTGGGTTACCTACTTTGCTCGTTGGAGCGCAACTTAGCCTCTTCGTTCACAGCTTATGCCGCGTCTCTAACGTTGATACCATGGATCAAATCGGAAGGCTTAGTTCTTTGGTCGCTCCTTGCGGTGATGGGTTTGATGGTTGGTTTTCGTCAACATCGACTTCGGGCGTTCGTCCCCGCGGTCCTTCCCGGATTGTTTTTGATCGTGGGCTGGCGCGCCTATCTGAAAGTGATGCACGTCGTTACGCCCTCAGACTTTGCCCATCCCACTCTTGATCTGCTACGAGATCATCTTAGTAGAGTTATAACAATAGGCCGCATAGCTATCGTAGAGATTACAGATACCGCTCTTTGGAGCACGTTCTGGCTGCTTGCGCTTGTGGCTGTAATCTATCTCATTGCTGCCCGGAGGTTCGCGCGTTTACTTCTCACTACCGCCGTCCTTGGACCGGTTATCCTTTACCCGCTGACTTACGTCTTCAGCGCGTGGACAAGTTATACCGCACATATGACGTCATCGTTGCCACGTCTTTTTCTTCACCTGATGCCGGCGGCGTGGCTCGCGATCGGTTTGGCGTTATCGTCTCCAAAAACGCAATCTGAAACACTCGAATCCAAGCTTGTTTAATCAAAATCAGCTACCGCATTCGCGTGATCCGGACACTCTCCGCGAGATGTTTGGTAGCATTGCGCGACGCTACGATCTGGCGAACCACTTCTTGAGCTGCGGATGCGATTTTACCTGGCGTAAACGAGCGGCGGAGGTTGTGGCCGGTTGGAATCCGAACACGATTGTCGATCTTGCCACCGGAACCGGAGATTTGGCGCTGGCGTTGGCAAAAGCGTTGCCGAAATCGGAAATCATTGGCGCAGATTTTTCCGAGGAAATGCTGGCAGTGGCGAAAGCGAAAGGTGTTTGTCGAGTTGTTACGGCCGATGCGCTCGCGCTTCCATTTGCCGATCGGTCATTCGATTGTCTGACCATCGCGTTTGGTTTGCGGAACATCAAAGATTGGAACGCCGCGCTGCGCGAAATGGCGCGCATTTTGGTCGCGAACGGTAACTTGCTTGTGATGGAGTTTTCGCTCCCGTCGATGTCGATCTTGCGGTCCGTTTACCGATTTTACCTTCATCGCCTGCTTCCGATTTTCGGATCCTTTCTGACCCGAAAGAAAACCGCTTACGATTACTTGGGCGATTCGATCGAGCAATTTCCCGGCGGCGAAGATTTATTGCGGCTGATCGACGCAAACGGATTTCGTGACGCCGTGGCGGAACCGCTCACCGGCGGAATCGTTACGATTTATACCGCGACGAAAGGCGATTAACGCGAGACCGATCCTGCCGGCGATGGAGACGGAGATGGCGAAGGCGGTTCCTGACTAACAAGCGGCAGTTTCAGCGCATTCAAATCCGGATTGCTGATCGCGAAGGTTCCTTCGCGCTCGTCCAGTTTTGCAAACCACATCCCGTCTGGCGTCGCAACGCCAACGGTAAGTTTATGCGTCGCCTTATCATCTGGTGAAGTCGTGAAAGTCACGACGCCCTGCGGCTTATCGAAACCGTGAGTTGGAGTGGTCGATCCAATCCAGCGCACGGCACGCAATGTCGCCAAACTGTTGAGGAGGGATTGCACGTTCGTTTGATTGATCGGGCCGCTTCCTTTTGCCCAACTCCATTGATTGTTCGCGGCGCGGACCAACGCAAATTCTTTGTCTGCTATCACACTGACGCTATGGATCTGTTCCGGCTTAAAGTTAAAGATCGATAATTCCTGCCACTGCAACGGATCCGCGAAAATCTGGTCGAGCAAATTGCGGTGCACGGCAACGACGAACGGCTCATCACCGATGCGCGCATGAACGTTATCGCCTTCGACCTTTCCAAACGCCACCGAAGCGAATGGCTGTTCGCCCGCCTTGGTCTCGGCTGTGTTCTCGGAAGCGAACGAGCTGAAGGTGACAATCAGTTGCGGCTTATCCAGGCCGTACTTCGGCAAATTCGAAGCGACATCTTCGACAAATCTTGTGACCTGCTCGTTTTGCAGCCTGTCGATGAGTCGGCGCACCTCACTCGAATTTGCGGGCGCGTTATTGCGGCTGGCGATTGTCCAGTTTTCATCTTTGCGGGCGAGAACCGTTTTGCCTTTACCCGGCGCGTCGATGGTTAGCCGGTCGAGAATTTTTGTGTCGATCCGAACCAGATGACGGTCGCGCAGGTCGTTCGGTTTATTGTTCAGGGTCTCGTCAATTGTTTTCGGCAGCGTGTAAACAAAACCGCGCGGAGAGAATCGCACGTAAACCTGGTCCTTTTCTTTTTCGGGAACGCCCCCGATCTGAAGTGTCTGGCCCTGTTTGTCGTCCTGTGCAAAAAGCGTGAGCGAGCCGCGTGGCTCGGCCAATCCGTACGAATGCAGATCGCCGCGATCATCCGCCACAAACTGTTGAATGCGCGCTGTCGTCACTTGCGCGATCAAGTCGCTGACCTTCTGGTCATCAGCACGCGTGTGCAACGGCTTCACAATGTCCCAGTGATCGCCTCTCTTCTGTAGCTCCATTTCGCCCGCCGAAGTCTTGAGCACGACCCGGACAACTTGGGCCATGATCAAGTCGGTCAATTTACGATCCCGAAAATCTTCCGGTTTCTTGTCGATTGCTTTTTTGACCGACTGACCGGCGAGAAATGTTTCTTTCGAATTCTCGAATCGGACATACATCTTGCCTTCGAGCGCCGCGTCCTTGCCGAAAAGGATTTCCGGTGGCGTATCAGGTCCCAGTAGTTTCAAACGCAGCTTGGGGTTGGCCAGGCCGTAATCGGCCAGCTTGCTTTTGTCTGCTTCCATCTCTTTTGCCGAAATGGCTGCTTCCTTCTGCCAGTTCTCGAGATCGAGCAGCAAATTGTTCACTACCGAACCGTCGGCCTGATCCTTAATTGGAATTTCCAGACGCCACTTATCGTCGTGCCGGCGGATGTCGATCTTATCGTCGCCATTTTGGATGACGACCCCGTTGATTTTGTCGCGGTTAAAATTAACGACGTTTCCGGCCTGGCGTGCGGCTTCTTCGGTACCGGGCCGGTTTCGCTCCACGAAAACGAGATAAGCAAAAACCGCGGCCGCGATGACGAACAGGAGCAATGTCGTTTTCCACTTCATGACGATTCTGCCGATTCGTTAGGCGCGCCGTTTCCACCAAACGGCCGTGCCGAGAACGACAAAGACGAGCGGGATCAGGACGAGGATCATCCAACGCAAACTCCACAAAGCGTCTTCGTTCAAACTGAAGGTGAGCGTCTTCGGAATTTTTGGCGCGATTCCGATAAGCTGTTCGCGACTCAACAGCCAGTTTGCGCTCGCGGAAATGAAATCGAGCGCTTGTTGGTCCTGGGTCAGCGCATTGTTCTGAACGAACGTCGCGTTGCTTACCACCACCATGCGCGATGAATTCATCTGGACGCGCTCGTCTGCGCTGCCGCCTTTTTCGATCGACACTCCGACTGTCAGGGGCGCGGTGCCCGCTTTCTTTGCGTCGGCTTGCAGTTTCGCCTGGTCATTGGTGTTGTAATCCGTTTCGGCGAAATAACCTTTCTCCGCTTCGATCAAGGGCTGCAGCCGGATGTTAGCGGTGCGAACGCGCTCCGGCTGGAGCGTGATCGACGATGTCCCGCCGAAAAATAAAGCGCGCACGTCCGCGAGACGTTTTGTGACCGGACTGTTCCCGAGGAAGCGCCCCTGCACGTCGCGGATCAGCGCGAGCTCTTCAATTCCGGTTCGGACAAAAGCCATCAACCGATCGTCGTTAACTTTCACGCCCAATTCGTTGAGAAACGCATTCAGCTTTGGCGTTTTCGCCGATGGATCGATCAACAAGAGAATCCGTCCTTGTTTGTCCCAGAAATCGTGGAGCAATTTTATTTCGCGATCGGAGAGATCGTATTGCGGTCCGACGACCAGCACTGTTTTTATCTCGGCCGGGATCTGCGGTTCATTGAAAAGGTTCAGTTCCTGGAATTTGATGTTTTCGTTCTCGATAAACGTCTTCAGCACCGAAATCGGGCTGCCTGCTTGTTGCTGTTGATCAAGCATTGCAAGCGGTGACGGATCTGTGATCGAGGGTTCTTTGTGGCCGGTCACATAGCCGATCGTGTTCTTTTTACCTTCGACCAGATCGATCATTGCGCTCGTGATCGCCTGCTCGCCTTTGAACGCAGTCACTCGCGGCCCTTCGCCGAAGGCCATTCCGCTTTGATCGATCTCCGCCATCTCCGAAGCCTTCACCGTTTTATTGCGGCCCTCGTAATCGATCACGAGAAGGCTTTCGTCGCTGACCACTTTATATTTATCGAACAGCTCCTTGGCGCGGGATAGGTTCCGCTGCGGATCGATGTTTTCGATGTCGATCTTGCCCTTGGCCGCGTATTGATATTCGGTCAGCAAGCTCGAAACGTCGGCAGTGATCGGGGTGTTCTGCGAGAAGAAAACCGTGACCCGCACTTTGCCTTTGATCGTGTGCAGAAAACGCTTCGTTTTATCTGAGAGCGCGTATTTCTGATCACGCGAAACGTCCCAGCGTTTGTAATGCCGGAATCCGATCCAGTTCACGGCGCTCACCAAAAAGAAAACGAGAATGAGCTGGACCAAAACGTTCAGTCCGATTTGGAGCCGCGGAATTTTCTTTGGTTTCCCTTTGTCCGCTACGTCAGCCATTCGTCACAACCTCCATTTGCGCGATTGGAACGCCTGATAGGTCAACGCCAGCATCAGCACGGTCATGCTCAAATAGAGAACGACCGGTCGCGTATCGACGATGCCGCGTGAATACGTGCCCATATGTTCGATCGCCGAAAAATAGCCAAGCGCGTCGCGCATCCCGGAGCTGACATCGAGCAAAATGAATTGAACTAGTCCGAGAAAGAACAACAGCGTGATCGCGCAAAAAGAGATGATCGCAGCGACGATTTGGTTTTTTGTCACCACCGAGGCGAGACAGCCGATAGAAAGATAAAACATTCCGAGCAGCAGTAGCATCAAATATGAACCCCAATAAGCGCCGGTGGAATTCGCCGCCGGTTGGTGCGTGATCTTTTGAAAGATCGTGAAGTAGAGGAGCGTTGGGATCCAGAGCGCGATGTAGAAGACGAGCGCTCCGAAAAACTTTGCCAGCACGACTTGCGAATCCCGCACCGGCGCGGTCATCAGCGGCTCGATTGTGCCGAGCTTAAATTCCTCGGCAAAAAGACGCATCGTGATCAGCGGAAAAATCAAAACGAACGCGAACCAGAAGAACACCGAGTTAAAGAACGCCTCCTGCACCGAAAAGCTCATCGGTCGCTGGTTCATGTAGGAGATCTGGAAATAAAAATCGACGCCGCTGACGAGCAGGAAAAAGACGAGCACGACGTAAGCGATCGGGGAATGAAAATAGCCGCGGACTTCACGGGCGAGCAGTGTGTAAAATTTTCTCATCGCTTAGACCGGCATCTCCGTTTGATCCGAATGCGTGATTTCGACGAACACGTCTTCGAGGGTGGCGCGTCGTTGTGAGAGTTCGCGCAGTGTCCACTTTCGCGCAGCCGCGAGCCTGAAAATTTCTTCGCGCACGTCGAGACCAGATTCGACCCGCAACGAAAATATTTGCCAATCGTTATCTTGATCGGTGGTCACTTCGCGCACGCCGGAAATTTTCTTCAGCTCTTCCGCTCCGTCGTCTTTGCCGGTTTTCGCTTCGACCACCACGCCGCCGGCCTGACGAATCTGGCCCAGTAAGTTGTCAGGTGTATCGCACGCTTCGATTCGGCCCTTATGAATAATGACGACTCGGCTACAGGTCATCTCCACCTCCGGCAAAATGTGCGTTGAAAGCAAAATGGTGTGTTGCTTGCCGAGATTTTTGATCAGCTCGCGCACCTGCCGGATTTGGTTTGGATCGAGACCGATTGTCGGCTCGTCGAGAATGAGAAGATCGGGCTCGCTCACGAGCGCATCGGCCAGACCGACTCGCTGCCGATAACCTTTGGAAAGTGTTCCGATTAATTTTCTTTCCACCTCGCGCAAGCCGCACAGCTCTTTGACATCGCCAACTCGCTCCGCCACGCGACGATGTGGCACGCCTTTAAGCGCGGCGCGATAATCAAGGTACTCAGTGACCCGCATGTCATTATAGAGCGGAACATTTTCCGGCATGTAACCGAGCCGTGATCGTGCCTGGAGCGATTGCTCGAAAACATCGAACCCCGCAATGGAGGCGCGGCCGGAAGTGGCCGGCATGAATCCGGCCAGGATGCGCATGGTCGTTGTTTTTCCGGCGCCATTTGGCCCGAGAAAACCCATGATTTCGCCCTGGCCGACCTCGAAATTCAAATCCCGGATCGCGGTCTGACCGGCGTAGCGCTTCGTTAAATTTTCGACTTTGATCATTCTGAAATTATTTGATGAGACAACTGAGACATTAATGCGTTGCCAAAATTCTTTGTCTGTCAACGGGCAGCCAGCGTGACGGTCTCGACCCGCCTTCCGGCTCCACCCGCGCGCATAACGCCCACCATGAAATCGACACTGTTTCCACTACTGGCGCGGCCGAGCAGGTTCTCAACATCCTTCACTGAATTCACGTCATGGTTGCCGACGCGGTAAATCACCAGGCCGCGCTCGATCCCGGCTTGATCGGCCGGACTGTTTGGTTCCACCGCGCTGATGAGCACACCGCGCCCCGGCTCGTAACCGAGCGCCTGCGTTAATTCCTCGTTAAAATCCTGTAATTGCATCCCGAACATCTGCTCGGCGTTGGATGTTGATGTTTCGCCGGCCGCCGGCTGAATTTTTCCGCCGGGATGTTTCTCAGCGAACGTTTTGAAATTTTTCACACTGTCGCGGACGACGTCGGCCGGAATCGCAAACCCGAGTCCCTGTGTCGGCACGCCTTGCGGAGTGAACGCCATTTTCGCTGAGCTGATCCCGACCAACCGCCCTGAGATATCGATTACCGGCCCGCCGCTGTTGCCGGGATTAATCGCCGCGTCGGTTTGCACCAGATTTTTGTAATCGACATTGTCGATGCTGATGTCGCGCTTGGTCGCGCTCAACACCCCCCGGCTGATCGAGCTGCCGTAACCGACCGCGTTTCCGACGACGAGAACGGTTTCGCCTAACAAATTCGGCGAAATGTTATCGAGATTGACGAACGGAAACGAGTCTTTCGAATCGATCTTGATGAAAGCGAGGTCTTTCTTGTCGTCGCCGGTGATGTAATGCGCGTTGTAGGTTTTGCCATTGTTGGTCGTTACTTGGATCTTCAGGTCGGCCGCGCGCGCGACCACGTGCTGATTGGTCACGATGTGGCCGGCTGGATCGACAATGAATCCGGACCCCAGACTTTGCAGTGTTTGCCGGATCTCGCGCGGACGGCCACGGTATTGGCCAAAAAATTGCGCATAAAAATCTTCGATCGGATCGCGCACGCTCCGTCGGATCACTCGCTCGGTGTTTATGTTGACGACCGCCGGCAAGACTTTCGCCACCGCAAGGACCGCAGGCTCGGCGGCAGGATCAGCCTGGGCCAGGCAAGATGTAGATCTTACCAACGTAAGTGCGGCGACGACGATCAGTGCCGGCCAAATTTTTCCATGAGCTCCCATTTGTGCGGTGCAAGTAACGAAGGCGCATCCGCACTGTCAACTTGGTGGCAAACTGTAGCCGTCGCGCTCTGCGCGACGTTTAGAAGGGGTCATATCGTGCTGCGCTTCGCAGAGCGAAGCGGCTACAGCACTTGCTGCTCCGCGTAACGGTTGCAGATTAGACCTGCCATGCGCACTTCAATCGCCGCTCGAGCTAATCTGGAATTGATCGATCAGAATTATCAGCGCTGGCAGGAGAACCCGGCGTCGGTCGATCCAAGCTGGGCGGCCTTTTTTGAAGGATTCGAGTTGGGCAACTTGCCGCAGCGAAACGGCGCTGCCGCTACCACCACGCAGCGTCCAGGTGTCCGCGAAAGTCCGCTTCAGACGCGGATCGACGGTCTCGTTTACGCGTATCGCACGCTTGGTCACACCATCGCGCGCGTCAATCCGTTGGCGGAAAAGCGCCCGGAAAATCCGCAGCTCACGTTGCGCGAGTTGGGTTTCAGCGAAAAGGATCTCGATCTTCGCGTCTCCTCAAAATTCTTCCACGATAATGAGGAGATGACCTTGCGCGAGATGATCGCGCGTCTACAAAAAATCTATGCGGACTCGATCGGCGCCGAGTTCATGCACATTCAGAACACGCGGATGCGGAATTGGGTGCTGCATCGGCTCGAATCGCGGGCCGACAAGCATTCTACTCCGCGGCAGGTGAAAATCGCCCTCTTGCGCGCGTTGATGGAAGCGGAGTCGTTCGAAGTTTTTCTGCACTCGCGTTACGTCGGGCAGAAGCGCTTTTCGATCCAGGGCGCGGAATCGCTGATGGTGATTCTCGATAGCATTCTCCACAAATGTCCGACCGCGGGCGTCGAGGAAATTTGCATGGGCATGGCGCATCGCGGCCGGCTCAACGTGCTCGCGAACTTTTTGAAGAAATCACTCCGCGTCATCTTTACCGAGTTCAGTGAGAATTACATTCCTGAGCTGGTCGCCGGCGATGGTGACGTGAAATATCATCTCGGTTACCGCACGGTCCGAAAACTTTCCTCCGGCGCTCAAATCGAAATTCGTCTCTCGGCAAATCCAAGTCATCTCGAAGCGGTTGGTCCGGTTGTCGAAGGAACCGCGCGCGCGCGTCAACGCATTCGTGGTGACACCGAGCATCGGCGCAAAGTTTTGCCGCTATTGCTTCATGGCGATGCGGCCTTCGCGGGGCAGGGGATCGTCGCCGAAACACTGAACATGTCGCAACTGCACGGTTACGGGACGGGCGGCACGGTGCACGTGGTCATAAACAATCAGATCGGTTTCACCACGATTCCCGAAGATGCGCGCTCGTCGATGTACGCCACCGATATCGCCAAGATGATTGAGGTGCCGATTTTTCATGTGAATGGCGACGATCCACTCGCGTGCATGCAGGTCAGCCAGCTCGCACTCGATTTTCGTCAGGAATTTGGGCGGGACATCGTGATCGACATGTATTGTTACCGCCGTTTCGGGCACAACGAGGGTGACGAGCCCGCGTTCACTCAGCCCGATCTTTACGCGAAGATCGATAAGCATCCGTCGGTTGCGCAGTTGTACAAACGTGAGCTGCTCGAATCCGGCGCAATGACTGACGACGATGCGGCCTCGCTCGAGACGGAATTCGGTCTCCGTCTCGAAATGACGCTCGACAACGTCAAAGCGATCGAAAAACAGAAAGCGAATGAGCAGGCGAAGTTCAAGGAATCAACCGCTGTTTTTCAACCGGAATACACGAGCTCGCCGGTCTCGACGGCGATCAACCAAAAGACGCTGAAGACGATTGTCGATGTGCTCACGCGCGTGCCGGACGATTTCAACGTTCAGCCGAAGATTAAACGTATTGTGATCGAACATCGCCGGAAAGTTTTTGAAAACGGCGGCCCCTTTGAATGGCATTACGCCGAACTCCTCGCGTTTGGCTCGCTTTTGTTGGAAGGAACGCCGGTCCGGTTGTCGGGACAGGACAGCGCCCGCGGAACATTCAGCACGCGGCACGCGATTCTTTACGACGCAAAAACTGGCGCGCCTTACGTGCCACTGATGCATTTGGCAGAAAAGCAGGCGCGCATTTGCATCTACAACAGTCTTCTTTCCGAAGCGGCGGTGCTCGGCTTCGATTACGGTTACTCCCTCGATTACCCGAGCATGCTTTGCTTGTGGGAAGCGCAGTTCGGCGATTTCGTCAACGGCGCACAAACCATCATCGATCAATTCATCGTTTCGGCTGAATCGAAATGGCAGCGGCCGAGCGGGATCGTCCTACTTCTGCCGCACGGTTACGAAGGACAAGGCGCTGAACATTCCAGCGGCCGCCTCGAACGTTTTCTCCAACTTTCTGCCGAGAATAATATTCAAGTCTGCAATCTGACGACATCCGCGCAGTACTTTCACTTGCTCCGCCGGCAAATGAAGCGCGATTTCATCAAACCGCTCGTGATCATGACGCCGAAAAGTTTGTTGCGTGCCGAATTTGCGTCGTCCCGCGCGGAAGAATTTACTGGCGGCCGGTTCGAAGAAATTCTCGGGTCACCTGAAGTTGGACCGGCGGAAAAGATGAAGCGCGTCATC
>DATNKD010000152.1:0-24239 GCA_035603575.1 Chthoniobacterales bacterium | reverse complement strand
TGTGACCGGTTGATCGAATCCGACCCAAACTCCGCAGGTCACGGTCGAAGTGTAACCGACGAACCATGCGTCTTTGTAATCGTTGGTTGTTCCAGTTTTTCCGGCGGCCGGCAATTTGAAGCCTAACGAACGCGCCGCCGCGGCCGTTCCGCGCGTGAGCACTTCCTCCATTAACTGCGAAGTCATCCACGCGGCGCTCGGATCGAGCGCGGGCGCAGCAATGTGCGATGCACGATAAATCGGCTGATGCTCGGCATCGTCGATCCGCTCGATGACGTAAGCCTGCTTACGCACCCCGGCATTCGGAAAAACCGTGTACGCGGTAGTAAGATCTTTCAGATTGGTTTCAAACGCACCGATATAAATGGCCGGACCACGCGGAACGTTGTCGCTGAGATTCAGTGTGGTCGCGATTTTTTGGACAGCATCAAGCCCGGCGAACTGGCCAACGCGCACGCTCATCGTGTTGCGCGAGTGGATCAGACCGAAGGAGCACGGTTGAATCCCACCATACGTGCCATCCGAATTTGCGGGCGACCACGTTCCGGCGCCGTCGATTTCGCCCGGCTGAATCGGGCTGTCGCTAACTGACGCGCCCGGCAGTAATCCCTCCGAAAATGCAACCGTGTAAACAAACGGTTTGAACGCGGAACCAACTTGCCGATTCGCCGGCCGCAGGGCGCGATTGAATTTGCTTTGTGAATAATCGCGGCCTCCGACCAGCGCGCGAATCCCGCCGCTATTATTATCGATGGCAACGACCGCGCCTTCCAAATACGGCATCGAGGAATCCTCGCCGTTTTCCGGTGGACGATAATTCGCCTTGAGCGGATGATTAAAATTTCCCTGGTGCTCGATTTTTGTGAGCTGGGTCTCGAGCGCCTGTTGCGCCGTGTTCTGCACGTTCGGGTCGAGCGTCGTGTAGATAAACAAACCGCCGTTGTCGATCTGGTCCTGGGTAAGAATCAGGTTCAAATCGCGCTGGACCGCGTCCATCGCGTAATTTTCCTGGATCTGAAGCAAACGCCGCGGGTGCGCGTTGACTTTGGCGAGTTTGGCCTGGACTGCTTCCCCCGCGGGAATTTTTTTCACTTCGACCATTCGATCCAACACCGCGTTGCGCTCAATCGCGGCGCCTTCCGGATTTCTTAGCGGCGAAAATCGGTTCGGGCTTCGAATCACTCCGGCGAGCAAGGCCGCTTCCGGAAGGTTCAGTTTTGAGGCGTTTTTGCCAAAGTACGCTTGCGAGGCTGTTTCGACGCCGTAACAACCGGCGCCAAAATAAATCCGATTCACATAAAGCTCGAGGATCTGCTTTTTCGTGAATTCGTGCTCGATCCGAAACGCGACCATCGCTTCCAGGAGCTTGCGGCTGATGTTGCGACCACCGAGAGGGAGACTGTTGCGCGCGAGTTGTTGAGTAATGCTGCTCGCCCCTTCCTTGGCCGAGCCGCTCAAAATATCGCGCACGAGCGCGCGGAAAATGCCACGCCAATCAACTCCGGGATGTTGATAAAAGCGTGTGTCTTCGCGCGCCAGCAACGCGTCGATGAAAAACGGGGAAACTTCATCGAGCGAAACGCGCAACCGGTTGGCGCCGGCAAGACGGCTGTAAATTTTTCCATCGACATCGAAGACGGTGTTGCGCTCCGGCATGGCACCGACTTTTTTCATGTCGAAACTGGCAGCCCACGCGCCATAAAAAAGAAGCAGCGCGAGACCACCGGCGACGATCAGTCCGACAAGGGTGATCTTCCAACTGTACCGAAAAAGTTTACTGCGCTTTTTTCCGCGCGACCGTAACCGGGCCAAAAATTTCATGGGAGCAGGAGGGCAAACTTAGTCAAAGATTAGCTGCAAACAACGTATCGTCATTCCGAGGGAACCGAGGAATCTCCCAATCGAAGGAATGATCACGCAAAGCAAATTGTGTGACGCTCGAGTTTGTGAGAGATCCTTCGCTCCGCTCAGGATGACGGAAATTCTTACCCGAGAAGATCGCCATAGCGTTTGGTGGCCAGTTCCAAACAGCGAGCGAGAATCTCCGAGGACGTTTGCAGTCGCAGTACTTCATCGACCAACTGCTGGCACTCCGGCACGGCCAAACTCCGCACCGCCATTTTCACTCGCGGCACGGAGGTCGCACCGACACTCAATTCGTCCATGCCAAGGCCGATCAAAATCGGAATCGTCGCAACGTCGCGCGCCATCTCGCCACAAACTCCGACCCAAATATCATTCGCGTGCGCGGCGTCGGCGATCATTTTCAACAAACGCAGCACCGCCGGATGCGTGGGCTCGTAGAGATGCGCGATTCGTTCGTTCACGCGATCGACTGCGATCGTGTATTGGATCAAGTCGTTGGTGCCGATACTGAAGAAATCCACTTCACGCGCGAGCGTATCGGCAGAAATCGCCGCGCTCGGAATCTCGATCATCGCGCCGACTTCCATCTTGCCGCGTTTTTTCTCGCCAATTTCATGTCTGCATTCGTCCAGGACCGCTTTGGCGTGGCGCAATTCTTCGAGACCGGAAATCATCGGGAACATGATCTTCACGTTGCCGACCGCGCTGGCGCGCAAGATCGCGCGCAATTGAGTCTTGAAGATGTCGATGTTCTCGAGACAAAAACGAATGGCGCGCCAGCCAAGAAAGGGATTCAACTCATCGCCGACATCGACCGCGCCGACGGCGAGCTTGTCGCCTCCGAGATCGAATGTGCGAATGATGAGCGGGTTTGGCTTCACCTGCTCGGCCACTTTTCGATAGGTCTCGTATTGTTCCTCTTCACTCGGGAGCGTATCGCGATTCACAAAAAGAAATTCGGTCCGATAAAGCCCAATGCCTTCAGCGCCATTTTCCGCAACGGCGGCGACGTCGCCCGGGAGCTCGATGTTTGCGGAAAGAACAATGTGACGGCCGTCGCTCGTGGTCGATGCGGTCTCGCGAAGCTGTTTTAGCTCTTTCGTGACCTGACCTTTTCTGATCTCAATCTCGCCGTAGTAAGAAAGTGTTTCCGGCGTTGGATCGACAATCAGCAGGCCGGTGTAACCGTCGAGCAACACGTGCTGGCCGCTCTCGAGTTTCTCGGTCGCGTCATGCAAGCCGACCACCGCTGGAATGTTCAGTGACCGCGCGATGATCGCAGTGTGCGATGTTCGGCTGCCCAAATCGGTGGCGATGCCGAGCACGAGTTGGCGATCCATACTCGCCGCGTCCGAAGGGGTCAGATTGTGCGCGACCAAAATGTGCGGCTCGGCAGCGGAGAACATTGGTTTCGGCCCCTTGCCCTGCAGATTCCGAACGATGCGGCGCGTCACGTCCTGCATATCGACCGCGCGTTCGCGCAAATAGGGATCGTCGATTTTGCTCAAGGTCTCGGCGTAATTGCTGGCAACTTCCTGAAAAACCCATTCGACATTGCAGCGTTCCGTTTCCAAACGGCGCAAGACTTCGTCGATCAAAGTGCGGTCTTCGACCACAAGCAGATGCGCGTCAAAGATGGCGGCGTCTTTGGCACCGATCGCTTCCGCGATTTTTTGCTGCATCTCGAGGATTTGGACGCGCGTTTGGACGAGCGCCGCTTCGAACCGCGCAATTTCGTTTCCAATCTGCGACGGTTCGATGTGATAACGGGGGACGTCGTCGAGATCGTCGCGCACGACGTGAATGACACCACGCGCTAGTCCGGGCGAGACACCCGCTCCGTGAAATCGGATTTCCTTGTTATCGCCGCTCATCCGCGTGCGATTCTAAAGAGAAATCAATCCTCGTGGAAGCGCGCATTGATTAATTCCTCCAATTCGGCCATCGCCTTGGCGGCGTCTGGTCCTTCGCAGCGGATGTGGAGCTTCGATCCCTGACCGGCTGCAAGCATCATCAATCCCATGATGCTTTTGCCGTTCACCTCTTCGCCTTCTTTGGACACCCAAATTTCGGCCCGGTAACGGCTGGCAATGCGAACGAACATCGCGGCGGGACGGGCGTGCAGACCGAGTCGGTTTATGACCGGCACGTCCTTTTCAATTTTTTGACTCGGCGAGACAGGACTCGCTCGGCGGCTAAGCAGGCCCATTTTTCGATCTTGGCTCCATTAAATTGAGCAGTTTCGCGTTAAAATCGACGGCGCTGTTTTGGCCGAGACCTTTTAGCTTTTGATCCATCGCTGCAACTTCGATCAAGCGCGCGATGTCTCGGCCCGGACGCACCGGAATTGTCACATGCGGCACTTTCAGTCCTAAAATTTCGTACGATTCACGTTCGATTCCGACGCGTTCGATTTCCTCCACGCTCTCCCATTCTTCAAGCGTAACGACCAAATCGAGTCGCTTCTCGATCCGAATACTGCCAATACCAAAAACCAAAGCCACGTTGATGATGCCAATCCCGCGCACTTCCATGTGATTACGGGTGAGATCGGGCGCGGTCGCCATCAGTTCGCGACCTTCCAGCGAAGTAATCCGTGTCACATCGTCCGCGACCAAACTGTAGCCGCGCTCGATCAGGCCGAGCACGCATTCGCTTTTGCCGATGCCGCTCGCGCCGCGAATCAGAACGCCGACGCCGAGAATGTCGACCATGCTTCCGAACTCCGTTACGGTCGGCGAAAAATCGACTTCCAGCGCAATCGTCGCCGCGTTGATGAACTTCATCGTGATCATCGGCGTCCGGAAGACGGCGATTTTCGCGGCCTCAGTCACGGCCAGCATTTCGGGCGCAAGATGGAAACCGCGCGACATCACCAGGCACGGAATTTTGCATTCGCAGAGCTCACGAACCCGCTGCACACGCGTTTTCTGCGGCAGACTTTTCAAATAGGAGTGTTCGGCTGCGCCCAAAACCTGGACGCGCTTTTCGGCGAAATACGTGTAGAAACCTGAAAGCGCCAGGCCCGGGCGATTAATGGTTGGCTCGCGAATCTTCCGGTGAAAACCGACCCGCGGACCTTCCAATTTCATTTGCAGTTTTTCGGCGTGCGAATTGTAAAAGCTTTCCACCGTCACCACTGGCACAGTTTTCTCCGGCTGATTGCGCGTCGATGGACCTGTGGCTGCCGTTGACTCGCTCATTAGAGGCTAACTTCTAGCGCGGAAGCCGGGCGATTTCCAATTCACACTGCATTCTTGTCATTTCAGTGGGAAGAGATCCTGTCATCCCGAACGGAGTGAGGGATCTCTCAACCGAAGTAGACATCACACTCGAAACATTGTGTGACGCTCGAGTTTGTGTGAGATCCTTCGCTTCGCTCAGGATGACGGCGGCATGCGCCACCGTCACATCTTGAATCGTTCGCCGAGATAAAGTTGCCGGCTGATCGGATCGTTAATGAGAAAATCTTTTGTGCCTTCGCTCTCGACCCGGCCCTCAAAGATCAAATAGGCGCGATCCACGATCGACAAGGTTTCGCGGACGTTGTGATCGGTGATCAAAATGGCGAGACCAAGCTTGCGCAGATTCACAATGATCTGTTGCACGTCGTAAACCGCGATCGGATCGACACCGCTGAACGGTTCGTCGAGCATGAGCAATTTGGGTTTGGTCACGAGCGAGCGCGCGATTGTGAGTCTGCGTTTTTCGCCGCCGCTCAACGTCAGGGCCTGATTTTTCGCGACCCGTTCGATGCCAAATTGGTGGAGCAACTGTTCGCAGCGGTTCTTTCGCTCAGCTTTACTGATCGGTAGTGTCTCCAGAATCGCCATGATGTTTTGTTCGACCGTCATCTTGCGAAAAATGGACTCTTCCTGCGGCAAGTAACCCATCCCAAGGCGCGCGCGCTTGTACATCGGATAATTGGTCACGTCCGCCCCGGAAAAAATCACCCGGCCGCTGTTTGGCCTAACGAGTCCGACGATCATATAAAAGGTCGTCGTCTTGCCAGCGCCGTTTGGTCCGAGCAAACCGACGATCTCGCCGGCGCGAGCGTTAATATTGACTCCGTCGACGACCGCGCGGCCACCATAAATTTTTACGAGCTGATCAGTGGCAAGCACATTGTCGATCTTCGCTTCAGGCGGCGTCGCCACTTGCGATGCAGGACGGGGTGCAGTCTGGCCGATCATGATGTGCTGGATCCTTTCGGCGATGGCGCCGGTTTGGTTTCATTTTTCTTTTCGCCATCATCGGTTTTCGGTTCCTGACGAATTTCAGTCCGGCTCGGGCCGTGGGTGGTCAATTGCCCGTTTTGATTCACGACCATGACCGTGTCCGGACTCGTGGCGATGTGTGTGTTCACGCCTTCCTGGACTCGTGGCGTTCCACGCAACTCGACATTGCCTGTGGAAGCAACATAGGTCGCCTGATCAGACCGGCCGACTGCGCGCGTAGGCGTACCTCCGTTCGGATCCGGTCGATCGCGCACCACCGCCACATTTCCCTCCGCGATGGCTTTTTCCAGTCCCTGATTTTCACCTTTCGTGATGTAGACGGTCAATTTTTCGGACTGCAAAGTAAAGCGCGGATCGGCCACTTTCACGTGACCGCTGAAAATGCCGACGTTTTTGTTGGAATCAAAGAAGGCGTCGTCCGCATAAATCTCGGTCGTGACGGGACCGTTCGTTGGCGCGCCCTTAATCCCGCCGAGCAACGGATTGGTTTTGTCCGTCGATTGTTTTTCTTTTTTTTCCTCTTTCTTTAACTTCGCAGCCGGCGCTGGCGTCGATGAACTTGCCGATTGTGCGGGCAGGCGAGCGGCCGAAACGCAGAAAATAATGAGAACAATTACGCCGAACCTGCTCACTCGTTTTGATTGCCTAACAATTGCGATTGGCTCGTGATCACCATCTTCACGTTGCCAACCAGTTTGCCAGTGTGCGTGTTGGTGTCGAATTCCACCGAGTCGCCGGCGATATCGAAATCCGCGCGTTTGATGATGGTGCGCTCCTTCGAACTGAGGATTCGCGTTTTCAAATTAAGGACCGATTCGCTCAATTCGACGGTGAGGTCGGGTTTATTCTCTGGCGTGTAAGTCGTGATCTTCAAAGCGTGAAAGCCGATGTGCTCTTCATCGAGCCGTTTCGCAGACATTGCTTCGAATCGCCCGCGCAAGTGACCTTCCAAATCAAAATCTGGAAGAACGAGACCTTTGGCCTCGTGCCCGATCGGCAGCGGGATGTTGGTTAAACTTTGCTCGTTGGCGGAAGCGCTCGGCGTCGCGCTCAGAAATTTTTTGTCTTTTTTGCCTTTCGGTTTAGCTGCAAGCGCCGGCTCGAGCGCGAGCAGAATCAACAAGAGCAAAATCGACAATAAGCAAACCGCGAAGCCCCAATTTCCGGAGCGACCGTTACGAAACGGCAGCATGAATAGCTTTTAACATGCGCAGATGCTTCGGCAAATCCTTTAGCGGAATTTGGTTGGCGGCATCCGACAATGCGCGCGGCGGATTCTCGTGCACCTCTATGAAGATTCCGTCGCAACCCGCGGCTAGCGCAGCACGCGCGAGCACCGGCGCCAGCGCGCGATCACCGGAAGTTTTGTCCCCTCCACCGCCCGGCCGTTGAACCGAATGGGTCGCGTCGAAGATGACCGGATAACCAGCTTCGCGCATCCAGTAGAGCGAGCGCATGTCCGCGACCAAATTGTTGTAACCGAAAGTTGTACCGCGTTCGGTGAAACAAAATTTTTTGCAACCGAACGCAGTTAATTTCTGGGCAATATTTTTCACGTCCCACGGCGCTAAAAACTGGCCCTTCTTCACGTTGACCGCGCGTCCCGTTTCCGCCGCGGCCTTTAACAAATCGGTCTGACGAGAAAGAAACGCCGGAATCTGCAACAAGTCGATCATGCCGCCGGCAAGTTTGGCTTCGTCTGGCGAATGCACGTCCGTCGTGACCGGAATCTTCAGTTCGCGACCGATCGCCGCGAGAATCTCGCAACCTTCGCGCGCGCCAAGTCCACGAAATGAACGGACCGACGTCCGGTTCGCTTTGTCGTAGGACGCTTTGAAAACAAGATCGACATCTTCCGTCGCGCAGATTTTGGCAATGCTTCTCGCCATCTGCCAAACAAACTTTTCCGACTCAATCACGCACGGACCAAGAATGAACACGGGGCGTTTTCCGCCGATTGTGACTTTGCCTATGCGGAAAGATTTTGGTTTCACGAGATCTCTAAGGAAAGCAGGAACGCAGGAATTTTAAAGAGTTCCTTCCTGCTTTCTTGCGTTCCTTAGCGATTTTCCTCTCAGAAGATCGACAATCGCAAATGGCGCGTAAAGCGCGCAGAAGAAAAGAAACGCCAGGCCGTGAAATTCGAGCAGATAAAGCGGTCGCGAATCGGACAGAAAACTCAGGAGCGAAGCTGCCTCGGGTTTGTGGAGCAGAAAGCCGTAATTCTCGCCAGTCAGTAAATCAGTCGTGAAGGCGACGACGAAATAAATTTCCGTCCAGGCAAATGTGCGCAAAACGCCAATCGCGCGCGGACGAAATCCATAGATCAGCATTAGGAAAACGATGCCGATAATGATTCCGGAATGGGCGACGAAGAAACTGATGAAGCGCAGGTCCGGAAATCCGAACCGCAGATTAGGAGTAATGATCGCCTGGAGCGTTCCGCCAATTCCCCAAAAGTAAGCGACTTCAAGCCACCGCCGATTACCAGTCCACAGAGCGATGATGATGACCCCCATCGCCCAATCGCACAATTGCAGGGGCAACATCCGGTACCAGGTGGTGACTCCAAAGTCCCGCGCGACGACGAGATAGGCGACATAATTAATTAGAAGTAGCGCCGAGATCGCGAAGCAGATCGAACGTTCGAGCAGGCGGGATTTCGTTCGATGAACAATCAGCGCGAGCAAAAACGGCAGGCCGACCGTTAGGAAAATGACGGTGAGATGCGATGGGCTCCAAGCGCGGAATTCAGGTGCGGAATTCATCGGAAGATCGTCAATTGTAGCGGCGACTCTCCTAAATTGTCATGTCGAGCGGAGTCGAGACATCTCTAGATATTTCAGAAATAGTAAGAGATTCCTCCACTTCGGTCGGAATGACACAGAGGCTAATTCAGCGAATGAGCCACAAATTGCACGGAATCACGTCCGCGATCCACGCCAGATGGTTCGGCAGCCGTTCAGCCGAAGTTTCGCTTTTATGCACGGGCACCACCAGCAAATCGGCTTCGACCGATTTCACGAAATCGGACGCAGCGAAGCCCGTGTTGCCGCGAATGCAGCGCGCTTCGATCGGGACTTCGGTTTCGCCCGCGGCCAATACGAATTCTTCCAGAGCGGCATCTTCTTCGTCGAACGTTCGCGGCCGAGGAGTGCCATCGCCGTTGTCGACGAACATCGTTGCGCGGACTTCGTCGAACGTTGTGTAAACGCGAATCGCGTAAAGCCGCTCGCACGATTCCGCCGCCGCCAGCTTGAGCGTTTGTTGAAACGCGCGTTGGGCGTGGTCGGAATAGTTCGCGACAAAAGCGATCCGGCGCAGCGGCTTCGGTTTGAGCTCTGGATTCGTGAAAAGAAGCACGGAACAGGTCGCTTCGCGCAACAGTCGACGCGCGACGTTCCCCAGAAACGGATGGAGCGCGGTCTGTTTTTCCAGCGCGCCGGCGACGATAAGATCGACATCGTTGTCGGCGATTGCCCGCAAAATTCCTTCGGCTGGATCGCCCCAGCCATAATGAACCGGCGAATCGCTTGGCAACTGCAGGCGCCCAAGTATGTCTTGGAACCGTTTTGTTGTCTCATCGGTGCGCTCCCCGATGTAAATCAAATTCAAGGTTGATCCAAAGCGCTCGCGAATTCTTCCCGCCTCGGAAAGCACTTGCTCAAAACGCGGCGAGAATGTGCTGGCCACCGCAATCTTCTTGTAAGTGGACGGATTCATCATGAGCCGGGACAGCAATGTCCGGCTTCACGCATCGTTCGGCAAATGAATGCATCAGATGTTTGATGTTTGCGGTTTGATGATTGAATTTCGGCTGAATGAAACGTGCGATCTATCCGGGCAGCTTCGATCCGGTCACCAATGGCCATCTCGACGTGGTCGAACGCGCCCGGAAACTTTTCGGTGAAGTCATCGTCGCGGTCGCGCACAATGACGAAAAACAGCCGCTCTTCTCGCTCAAGGAACGGCTCGAGTTGTTGCAGCAAACCGTCGGCAAGATCGACAATGTCCGGATCGCGCAGTTCGACGGGCTGCTGGTTGAATTTGCGCTCGAACAAAAAGCGAACGCGGTCATTCGCGGATTGCGCGCGGTCTCGGATTTCGAGTTCGAATTTCAGATGGCGCTGATGAATCGAAAACTAAGAGACAGCGTGGAGACAATCTTCTTAATGCCGAAGGAGGAATACACTTATTTGAGTTCGCGCCTGGTGAAGGAAATCGCGCGACTCGGTGGCGACGTCTCGAAATTTGTTCCAAGTGTCGTCGCCGCCGCGCTCGGAAAAAAATTTAAAGGATAAACTCCGAAAGGATTGGCGAGTGAAGGTTCATCTGAAACAGATTCCGCCGGAGGGATTGCATCTCGAAGGCGAGGAGGATTGCCTGATTCCGGAGCTCGAATCGGAAGGCGTGCGCTGCGTCGGCCTGATGCAATACAAGATCGACATCGGCGTTTCGGACGGCTCGCTGTGGGCAAACGGCTCGCTCAAACAACCGGTGGAGCTCACCTGCGTCGCGTGCCTGGAGAAATTTGTGCATGACATCAAAGTTCCCGCGTTCGCGCTCCACACCGAGCTGCATGGCCCGGAGACGGTTGATCTTTCACCGTTCATGCGAGAAGACATTTTGCTGAATTTACCAGCTCACCCGCGCTGCGATCGCGAGGGCGGACGCGTCTGCAAAGCGGCGGCGGCCGCAGTCGCGGCGGCAGAAACGAAACGAAAGTCTGACTGGAGCGCGCTTGATCGATTGAAGTTGAAGCGTTGAGCGGCTGGAAAATCGCCAGACCCTACCATTCGTCGCGCTGCGCGAATCGTTGTGAGAAATAACCGGCCGCGTTAGCAAATTGCCAGGCGAGGAGCAGACCAGTGATGCGAAAAGCGCGAGCCGGTTTCTGGTCGATCCACGGGCGCCGAAAACATCTCCAATAAAACATCGGGTCGGGCCGAAACGCGCCCGGGCCGGCCGCGCCGCGACGCACTTGCTGGTGGTAGTAATAAGCGCCGCGGCCGTAACGAAAATAAAGCCCGCAAAACGAACGCAGATCGAGCGCGTGATGATGAATGATCACCGCTTTCGGTGCGTAGTTCAATTTCCAGCCGCGATGGATCCAGCGATAACAAAAGGCGCGATCTTCCCCGCCGGCCAGCGGCCAATCCTGCTTGAACCCACCCAAGGCGCGAAACTTTTCGGCTTCCATCGCGAAGTTGCTGCTCGCGAAAAAGTGCGCCCGCCCATGCGCGGGATTGTAGTGCTCATAAACCGCATCGAGAATCGTGTGGCTGGCGGCAGAATAAATACTTGAATCGAGCGCGTTGATTATTTTCCCGCCGACCAAATCTTCTGGCGCTGTCGGTAGGCGCTCACCCAGCGCACGGAGCCAGCTTGGGGACGCCGTGCAGTCGTCGTCGGTAAAGGCAAGAAATTTTCCTTTGGCATGGGCAGCGCCGTGATTCCGCGCCGCCGCCGGGCCTTCATGTTTTTTTCGCAAGATCGACAGAAGGAGCACGTCTTCGAACTCCGTTGCGAGCCCGTCAACCGGTTCGCGGCTTCCATCATCGACCACGATGACTTCGAAGCGATCGCGCGGATAATCCATCGCGGCGAGCGAACGAAGGCAGGCGCGCAATTGCTCCGAGCGGTTGCAGCTCGGTACGATCACCGAAAATTCGCGAGCATCAGGCATTGCCACAACATTATCTGGCGGTTAGGGAGAGATTTCCACCAGCAGACGATGCCGCTCGTTCTTGGAATAATTGGCTGTGGCCGCGTGAGCCAGCAGTTTCATCTTCCCGCTCTTCGTTTTGTCCCGACGATAAAAGTGGCGGCGCTCGCCGATGTCGATCTTTCGCGAGTCGAGACCGCGGCTCGCCAATTTCCAAACGCGCGGCGCTATTCGGAGCCGGGTGAATTGCTCGCGGACTCGGAACTGAATGCGGTGGCAATTTGCACGCCGCCGCAAACGCACGCCGAGCTCGCCCTCGCTGCCTTGGCGGCGGGTAAGCATGTGCTTGTCGAAAAGCCACTCGCCTTAACGATCGCGGATGGCGAGCGAATGTTGCGTGGGGCGGAAATGTCGAACAAAGTCTGCGCGATCGGATTCAATTTGCGTTGCCATCGGCTGGTTCGGCGCGCGCGGAAGATGATCGCGTCTGGCGCGCTCGGCGAGATCCACCAAATGATCACAGTGTGGGGATCACAAATGCAAAACGACTCGAAGATGCCGACATGGCGTCGCGTCGAAGCAACCGCCGGCGGCGCACTTTTCGAAATCGGCATTCATCACATCGATGCCTGCGCGTTTTTGCTTAAGGACAAGATCGACAATGCCCAAATGCTCGTACGCTCCGACGCCTGCGACGACGAAAGCGTGAACCTGCTCGCGCGCACGGACGGCGGCGTGCTGATTTCCTCTTCTTTTTCGCAAGTGACAGCGCAGTTCAATGAATTTCGAATTGTTGGGGACCGCGGCGTTCTCTCCTTTTCGCTTTATCACGCGGACAGCTTCGCGTTCACGAATCTATCGCAGCCTTCCTTCGGTTTGCGGCAGCGATTGAATCAGTTAGGCCGATTGCGCGAGTTGCCGGAATTGCTGCGCGCCGCACGCAGCGGCGGCGACTATCTCCTTTCGTATCGCGAGCAATGGAAGCGATTTGCCGCTGCTGTTCGCGGCGAGAAGCCTCCGGCCAGTTCATTTGCCGACGGGTTAACAGCTCTTAAAGTTGCGCATGCTGCGCTGAAATCGCGGGAAGATGGCATGCTCGCCACGGTGCAGGATTGAACGTGAACATGCCGCATTCTGGCAGGCCTGCACTATCCGTCATCCTCGCTACTACCGGACGTTGGACGAGCGTCCGCGAGACGGTTCGGCACCTGCAGCGTCAAACGGTGTCCGATCAAATCGAATTAATCATTCTCACACCGGAAGCTGATAGTTTTGGTTTAAGCGCCGACGAAACGGGCTGCTTCCAAAATTTTCAATTGATCAAGCTCGAACGTGCAGTTCCGCCTGCGGTCGCCAATGCCAAAGGCGTGCGCCACGCGCATGCCGCTGTCGTGGCCCTGGCCGAGGACCATTCGTTTCCGAAGAGCGATTGGGCAGAGGTCTTAATTGCTCGTCACAAAGAAAACTGGGCGGCAGTCGGCCCCGTAGTGAAAAACGGGAATCCCGTCACCGCGACAAGCTGGGCGGATTATCTCCTCGGTTACGGGCCGTGGCACAAAGATCAGATCTCCGGTCCTGTCCGGATGCTCCCGGGCCACAACTCGAGTTATAAACGCGATGTCTTGTTGCGCTATGAGGACAAACTGGCCGACTTGTTGCAGGCGGAATCGGTCTTGCATCAAATTATGATTGGAAAAGGTGAGCGGCTTTTCCTGGAAAATCGTGCCGTTACCTCTCACCTAAGCTTTTCCCGGCTGCGAACTCTTTTGCCAGCTCAGTGGTGGCATGCCCGCCAATACGCAGCCTGTCGAAGTCGGTCCTGGCGATGGTGGAAACGCGCAATCTATTTCCTGGGAGCTCCGGCCATTCCGGCGGTCAGGTTTGTTCGAATCGTGCGGAGTGATATTCGTTTCCCATCCCGTCCAGCGCACTGGCAAATCCTTTTCGTTCTATGCGCGGATCTTCTTGCTGATGCCGCTGGCCAAGCCGCAGGCTATTTGTCTGGGGCCGGAGCAGCGAGAGAGTTTCTGGTGAAATATGAATACGATCGATCGCGCTATATCACCGCCGACGAGGCGCGCGCGCTCGCAAGGTCTAACGATTGATCACCAAACGAGCGAGCTGTCCAGCAGCGATGCGTCCTTGCGGCAATACCATCCACGAGCCGGTGTAAATCGCCCAGTAACTTGGGATCGAAAGCGCGCAGTGAACCCACGGCGGTCCGGGAAAAACTCGAAGGACTTCCGTCGCCCACAAAATTGCGGCGGAAGTTAACGAAACCAAAACTGGTCGGGCAGCTGCTTGGGCGAAGTCGCGCGCCGTGAACGGCGATTGGCTGAGCCCGTAAAAGA
Organism: Chthoniobacterales bacterium; assembly: GCA_035603575.1. Lineage (GTDB taxonomy): Bacteria > Verrucomicrobiota > Verrucomicrobiia > Chthoniobacterales > UBA10450 > AV40. The sequence continues at coordinate 10,119 of DATNKD010000152.1, read as the reverse complement.
TGGCAGGAATCGTGAGGAGACACGTCGCCGCCGCCAGCGCCCACGCCACACCGTGCGGCCCGTTCCGCCACGCGCCGAAACAAATCGCAGCGAAAATCGCGACCGTTTGCAGAGCGAACCAGCGAACCTGACGCGCGGTTTCGTCTCGCGACAGATAAAACCATGTCAATATGCGAGTGAGACTTTGTGCGAACGCGGCCACGGCGAGCAGGCGCGCAAAAGGAATCGCACCCGTCCATTGTGCGCCGAGCAGGAGCGACGTTACCGGCCCTGCTTCCACCAAAATGAAAGCGAGCACCGGCAGCATCATCGCCAGAACTAATTGCACCGATTTGATCGCAAAGGATCGATAACGCACGTCGTCGCGGCCGGCCCGGCTGAAGCCAGCCACGGCAACGTCGAGCAGCGGCGAGTAGAGCGCATCAACCGCGAAAAATGCCAGCCGACGGCCGTTTTCATAAAGACCCAGCACCGACGCCCCGGCGAGCCAGCCGATGATCACGCGATCGAAATAATTCGAAGCCAAGGTGAGAACTCGGGTGCCAGTGAGGTTTCGACCCGATGCGCGCATCGAGCGCAAAGTGTTGTCGAATTCTCCGCTTGGTACGTGCTTCCAGCGTGGGCGCCAATCGCAAACCATCCACGCCAGTAAACTGCGGACGAAAAATGTCACGACCGTTTGAATGACGAGCGACCAATACCCCGCACCCAACAACGCCGAGACAACGGCCGCGATCGCGCCGGCCAAAGTCGAGAGAACGTTCGCCGTGGAAAGCAAATTGAATCGCATCTGGCGTTTCAGGAGCGTTTCATGTTGCGCGCCGAGGCTTAGAACGAAAACGCCAAAAGCAAGAGCGAGAGTTACGCCGACGAGTCGCGGCTCGCCGTAAAACCACGCCAGCGCCGGGGCCATGGCCGCGAGCGTGAGCGCCATCAGAAAATTCAGGCGCAGCGAAAGCCAGAAAATAGAATTGACGAGCGCAGCATCGAGCTGCTCGCGATTGATGATGCCGATGTCCAATCCGAAATTTCGCAGCACGGTCGCAGTTACCACGAGGGGAAAAGCCATCGCGATCAAACCGAAATCGGTCGGGCGCAGTAATCTCGCCAACACCGCAACAGCGACGATAGCGATGACAGCTCCCCCGATTTGCGCCGCGATAACGATCGCGCCGGAGCGGGCCGCGCGCTCTTTGAGATCGGCGTTGAGTTGAACCACGCGAAGATGTCGATCTTCAGCTTTTGTCTCGACTTCAACGCGCCTCATCATTGCAATTTTCGCTGCGATGAATCGGCCGCCTTCGCTCAGCGCGCTCCTGATGTTGCCGTATTCCTTCGAGCGACTGCGGAACACCCTCGCTAGTCTGCGCGCTCAAACGATTCGCGAACAGATCGAAGTCATCCTGGTGCACGGGCCAGACGGTGCGTCCGAAGTGGACGCGGCGCAATTCCACGAATTTCATTCTTTTCGCGCGCTTGAACTTCACCACGACTTTCATTTGGCGGAAGGATTCGCGGCCGGATTCGCTGTGGCTACTGCACCGGTGCTCACCTACGTCGAGGATCATGTCACCCTCAATCCCGAGTGGGCCGCGGCGATCGTCGAGGCGCATCGCGGGCCCTGGGTCGCGGTCGCGCCCGCGATGGAAAATGCGAACGATCCAAGATCGACAATTGCGCGCGCGGAATTCCTAGTGGCATTCGTATGGTGGTATGGCGAAGATCGGCAACGTCAAATTTCCTTCGGCCCCGGCCACAACACGACATACAAACGGTCCGCACTGGAGCCTTTTCGCAGCCGTCTCATCGAGCTTTATGCGAGCGAGCGAAATCTTTGTTACCTGCTTGAAGCCAACGGCGGAAAGATGCTGATCGAGCCGCGCGCGGTAACGCGTCACGTCAACATTTCGAAACTTCGCTGGGCAACGGCGCACGCTTATTACGGCGGAAAAGCTTTCGGCGGACAGCGCGGCTCAACGATGGATCCACTCGAAAAAGTGGCGCGCACTTTAATTGCTCCCGCGGTTCCACTGTGGCAGCTAACGCGCATCATCAAAACGCTGCGCTCGCACGGAAAAACATCCGAGATCGGCTTGCTGTCGGCGCTGCCATTCTTGATTGTCGAACTAATCCTGCACGCCATCGGCGAAGTCGCAGGCTACTGGGGCGACTCGCAGTCTGCGATGAAGCCGTATCGGCGATTGGAAATGGACCGGCTCACGTGCGTGGTCGAGAGAGACGTCGCCCTGCTACTTCCGCAAAGTCCGCGCATGGCGTCCGAGTAAATGCCTGCCGCGCATTTGTATTTTTGAAATTTCCTGCTTTCGTTCACGCCTCCACATGGGAGTTCCAAAACGCAAAACGTCGAAGATGCGGCTGCGCACGCGCAAAGCGGATTCTGAAGATGGAGGCAGCCTTCGAAGCAAGCGCATGGAAGTTTTACTTCAGGACTCCCCGATGCCGGTTTGCCTATGATTTCTGTAGCGATCTGTTCCGCGCCCATCCGATATGACGTCGGCGAACACGCTACGCATTAGGCCGACGTGCGATTTAATGCCGAACCTCTGCTGGGCGCCCGATACAACCTTTTCCGGAATTGTGAGATTTGGAAACTCTCGTCTGCTTGCGATAGCGTGCAGCCGATCGAACAGCGCCTCGCGGTCATTGTTCGGAAAAAACAAACCGCTTGCGCCCTCCTCGACTACTTCAGCCAAACCGCCAGCCGCGCTCGCGATGACTGGCACGCCGCGCACGATCGCCTCAATCGCAACCAGGCCGAATGGCTCGGCCCATACCGAGGGCACAACGAGAGCCCAGGCATCAGAAAGTTTCATTTCGATTTCGCGCAGCGAAAGCCAACCGCAGAACTCAACCGCATTCGTCAAGCCAAAGCGGTCCGCTGCTCTTTCGAGATAGGTACGCAGCGGACCACGTCCTATAATGCGTAGGCGCGCTTGAGGAAATACGGCGCGGAGTGGGGCGAATGCTCGTAGCAACAAATCGACTCCTTTTTCACGATCAAGCCGCCCACAGAAAACAAAGACGGGATGGGCTGCTGGTTGCCGACGAAATTGCAACCCCGGTGGCGGTACGGCCAGTGAGACAACCTCGGAGCTGATGCCATCTCGGGCCAATTCTTGTTGGACCCAATAGCTGCACGCAAGCACGCGTGTGACGCATCGCAATCCCGAGCGGATGAGCGCGTATCGCGGCTGGTCGCGCAACCAGTGCAGTGCATTCACACAGCCGTTCGCGCAGCAAACCCAACCCGCTCTGACCTGGCACAAAGACTCGTCTGGCAAAAGTTTCGAACCGATCGGACAAACGCATTTGTAATCGGTCACCAGCAACACCGTGGGCACACCAGCGAGCGCACTTAGCGCTCCCGGCGAAAGATAAAGTGTAAACATATTCACCAACGCAACATCTGGTCGCAGCTCAGCCAACGCACGTTTCACGGTCATAACCGCGAACGGATTAACGAGCTGGAGAAAAACTTGAGCCGCAAATTTTTCGCTGCCATAGGCGATATAATCGGCTGCCCCGTCCCCTGCGGTGCCGGTACTGCTGGTGAGCAGACGCACGTCATCGCCCGCTTCGACCAAACCGTCGCGCAGCCAACTGATGTAGTTTTCCGCGCCACCCTGTCGTGGGTTCCAATCAGTTACCAGCAGGATGCGCATTGTTTCCTTCACTTGCAACGGGCACCGATCTTCCAGTCTGCGCGGATTTTTCGGCGGCCAAGATTACTTCAAGACTTCGCATCCCATCCTGTAAATTTGCCAGCCGTGATCCAACGCCTCGACACATTTCCACGAAGTGAACAAGCGCGCGGCGATATGATGATTCCCACGAAGGTCGCAACAAACGCGCAAATCGCCAACTCATGGTCGCTGCGTCGGGAAGAACAAAACTTTGACGAGTTCCGTAGCCAAAGCGTCGCGCGACGCGCAGTGACACCGCGCATCGGTGCCTGTCAATCCGCAAGATTCCGCGCTCGCCTATAAATTCAAATGTGTCCGCGCCACCGGCGCGGAAAGAAAAGAAGCTATTCACTTCTATTCCGCTCCGCATCATGACTCGCAGTGCGGCGGAATCTTGGTCGCTCACTTCGGAAGTCAGGCGCGCCCGGACTTCATTTATTTCGTCCTGGAGGAGCCATCGCAGGGAATCGAAATGATGCGACCCAAGGTCGAGTAACACGCCACCGCCGGTTGCGCGTTTTCTTTTCCAATCGGGCATCGAATCGAATGGTGTTGGTTCAGTGAATATGGTTTGGACGGCGCGCACGCGGCCGATCTTCCCTTCAGAAATCAGAACGCGGGCCTGCTCGAAAGCCGGATGACAGCGGCGATTGAATCCCATCGCTGAGACAACGCCTGTTTCCGACACAACTTCGATCACACGCCGCGCGTCGGTTTCGGTAATTGCGATTGGTTTTTCCAAATAAAAATGCTTACCAGCCTGCGCGGCCGCGATCGCAAGTTCTGCGTGGATGGCATTTGGCGCACTAATAACCACCGCATCGATATCCGGTAGCGTCAGCAGTTCTCCGGCGCTCGCCAGCATCCGGACATTGGCTGCCCCCGTCGCACGCGAGCGCGCGGCCGAATCAGGATCGGCTGCCGCAACCAGACGCGCTCCGCTCAACCGCTTCAGCTCACGCAAATACGTCCAATAAGCGATCGTGCCGCAGCCAATCACACCAAACCGAACGACATTGATCACGCTCATCCGGGCTTTGAGCCGAGATATTCGACCTTATGAATTTCGTAGTGCTCCATCGCCGCTTGGTGGTTGGAGGTTGCCATCCCCGCGTAACCAATGAGTTCACCTGCGGCTTTCGCGAACATCAACAGAACAATCAATGGAGCGGTCATGATCGGCAGGCGTTCTGTGCGAGCAGTTCGCCTGATCCCGGGCCAGACCCGCCTAACAAGTACCAACGGAATCAAGCCGGCCCCGAAAATGTAGACCAGTCGTCGCCACCATGGCCAACGGGCCGCGCGCTGTCGGCCGATCAGCGTTCCGGCCAAGAACTGCTCATGCAGAGCGACCGAGAGTCGATCAAGATTGACATGATCGATTCGCGCGGCCGGCTCGAAGAAAGTGCGGTGACCATGCGCTTGAAGCGTGAGCCGCATCTGATCACCGTGTGAAAGCAGTTGGGCGAGGTCCCCATTCAATTCGACCAATGCATCGCGCCGATAAACCGCATTATAGAGCGGCGCATCCTCAATTTCGCCTCCGGGCAGGCGCGCGCTCCACCGACCGTAATCGGCCAGAAAACAGGACCAACTAGAAACGCTCTTTGGGTTTCCGTTTTCAAAGCCGGGCGCAACTGCTGTCCAGGATTCCGCCTCCGCTACTGCAACCAGTTTTTCGGCGGCATCCGGATAGAAATAACTGTGAGTCTCCCCGATAAAAACAAAGGGCGCCGTCGCAGCGCGTATGCCCGTTGCCCGCGCCGCGCCCAGGGAAAACGGAAAGGCCACTTCCACGACGCGAACTTGGGCAAACTCTTGATACGTCGGCGGCACTGCCAGACTTGCATGGGGTCCAACGAGCACCACTTCGATTCGCGGAGCGATTGTCTGGCGGCGAAGCCGTTCGAGAACCGGTTGAATTGTGGCATATGAATCGGTCGGGAGAATTACGGATAATACCGGCTCAACTTCAGGCGAGGTAATCGATTCGTCGTACTTCATAATGGTTCATCACTTCCTCATAGTTGGCGTTTCCTCCGCCAGCGTAACCGACTAGCTCGCCTGCGGCTTTCGCTGTGTAGATAAGAAAAATGGCGGGAATCGTTCCGGCTGGCAGTTGCCGAGCCTTCGCCACTTGCCGCACTCCGGACCAACTGCGCCGGAACAGTATCAGCGGAATCAGCCAAGCTGAGGCAATATATCCGAGCCGACGCCACCACGGCCAACTCCGCGCCCGGCGCGATCCGATCATCAGGCCAATTAGGAAATGCTCATGCAACCAAGGTCGCGGCCGTGCGAGGTTGAGATGGTCGATGCGAGCCATTGGGCAAAAGTAGAGCCGTCGCCCGCGCCCTTGTAATGCGCGCCGCAAATCGTCACCGCCCGAAAGCATTGGCACAAGCCGTTCGCCCATTTCCATCAGCACGTCGCGCCGGTAAAGGGTATCGTAGACAGGCGCTTCTTCGATTTCTCCGGCGGGCAGGGTCGCGCTCCAGCGGCCATACGCCGCCAGAAACCCCGACCAGCTGAGCACGCCATTTGGATTTCCATTTTCAAAACCGGGTGTGACCCCATCCCAGTGTCCCTCCACCATTGTCCCAAGGAGTTTTCCCGCCGCATCGGTGTGCAAAAAACTGTGGGTTTCTCCGACAAATACGAACGGCGCGGTGGCTGCGCGAACGCCTGTCGCGCGCGGAATCCCAAGCGGCGAAATCGAACTCACCTCTATGATACGGAGCGCGGCGAAATCCGATTCGTATCCCATTGCTGGCGCTAGCGTCTTCGCGGAAGGCGCGACAAGGATAACTTCAATCCGACCAGCGATTGTCTGCTGACGAAGTTTTGTCAAACCCGGCTTGATCGTCTCATAGGTATCGGTGGGGAAAATGACCGACAATTCGGGCTGGCCAAACGAAGAATTCATATGGGCAGGTCGGCGCTCTAGCGGCGCGTCATCCACTTCACAAGCCGCAAATGGAGTTGTTCGACCGGATAAAGCCAAGCACGAAGTGGCGACGACTCATAGGCTGCAAAAAACCAGGCCCGCCAACTCCGCTCCGGTCGCCAGCCGCGCCAGGCGGTTTGATCGAGCCATTGGTAGTAGAGCGTCTGATGGCGGCTAGGTCCGAGATAGGTCCACGGCTTGAGATTTCCGACGAAATGAATGATCCACGGATCGCCGGTTATCTCATCCCGTGCTCTTTCTCTTTTATAGATCGAGAGGCGGTCAATCACTGGATTCCAATTCCAGCGTGGGTCGAGCGTTTCCCACTGGCCGGCTAGCACGACATTCAGTGCTTCCTGATCCAAGAAGAACACTCGCTCACCATAGCGCCGCAAATAATCGAATGCGCGCGCCGTCACCTCATCCCGTCGCCACCGGGCGACGTCGATCAGCATGACACCGGCATTAAAATATCTGGCCTGCCGCTTGAGCCCGAGCTCGCGATAAGCGGCTATGCCAAAACGTGAGGAAACAAACGGAACGAGAATGTCTTGCGCCGCCAGCGCGAGATGACCGCCCAGGTTCGCTTGCCACAGCCGAGCGAGATTACCGAGCACCAGCATGTCAGCATCCAGCCAGATCACTCTCTCCACCCGTGAGGGCAGCCATTCCCCCAGCGTCAGTTTATGATAAGTCGTCAAGCTTACCCGACCCCAGTTCGGCAATCCCTCGAACTGTTCTCGTGAACGCCGCACCCAATGCAGAAGGACGCGTCCTGGAAGAGAGGCCTCCACTTTATCCCGTTCCGCTAAAGAAAGTCCGTCATCGACAATGTGCGCTGCGATCGCCACTTCGAGATCAAGGTTGCCGAGGGCGCTTCGCAGCATCACTGCTAGTGGCAATGCATAAGAGCTGTCTATCGCCGTTGCGATAACGGCCGATGGCAGGTTTGCCGTCATATTCCCCGAACCCGGATTAACGATAGATCGCGCTGATATCGAGTCTGAAATTCCGCAGCATAAAGTTGTGTACTCGCACCTGAAGTCGAAAAACTCTTCGCCACAAGGTTGTCTTTTCCCGATTCCCTGCTTTCGTTCACGCCTCCACATGGGAGTTCCAAAACGCAAAACGTCGAAGATGCGGCTGCGCACGCGCAAAGCGGCAAACCGTTGGCACGCACCGCAATTTAGCAAATGCCCACAGTGCGGCAGCACGGTCGCAGGTCACACGGTTTGCCCGTCCTGCGGCTATTACAAAGGTCGCCAGGTGCTGACGGTCGAAGGCAAAGGATAAGATGCGCCGCTCGCACGCTCCTCAAATTTAATTTTGCAAAGAGCGGCTAAAGCTCGCAAAATTTGTTTCCGATGAAGATCGCCTTGGATGCAATGGGCGGCGATTTCGGGCCGCCTCATCTTGTCGCCGGAGCAGTCATGGCGCTGCGCGAATATTCGCACATCGAAAAGCTTTTTCTCGTTGGCGACACGAAGCAGATCGAATCAGAGCTGAAGAAGCACAAGTGCAACGACCGCCGGATCGCCATCGTGCATGCGACTCAGGTCGTGGACATGAGCGACAGGGCGTGGTCGGCGGTGCGGCGAAAGAAAGATTCGTCTGTCAGCCGCGCGGTTGATTTGGTAAAATACGGAGAGGCAGACGCAATCGTTAGCGCGGGGCATACTGGTGCCGCGGTTGCCGCGAGCATGATCAAATTGCGCACGCTCGAAGGAATCGATCGGCCGGGCATTGCGGCCGTCCTCCCGACGCAATTTAACGTTTTCGTTTTAGTCGACGCCGGCGCCAACATCGATGCGCGCCCCGAACATCTTTTGCAGTACGCGATCATGGGCTCGGTTTATTCGCGCCACGTTCTTGGTTACAAACGTCCACGGGTCGGTTTGATTTCGCTGGGCGAGGAAGATGTAAAAGGAACTGAAAAGACGAAGGAAGTCTTCAAGATGCTGAAGAAGACTTCACTCAACTTCCGCGGCAACATTGAAGGCCGTCACCTTTTCGAAGATCCGGTTGAAGTGGTCGTCTGCGACGGATTCGTCGGCAACGTGATCTTGAAAACATGTGAATCAATCGCAGTCGCAATTTTCAAATGGTTAAAGCATGAATTAACGCGTTCACCCAGACGCAAAGCCGGTGCATTTCTGGCCAAGCATGCGTTTCTAACCATCAAAGATAAAACCAATTACGAATACTACGGCGGCAGCCCGCTTCTCGGCGTCAACGGAATCTGCATCATCGCGCACGGCGCGAGCACACCGCTCGCAATCAAAAACGCGCTGCGCGTGGCGGCCGAGTCGATTGAACATCAACTCAACCCGCATATCGTCGAGGAGATTCGCCGTTATCATGAAACGACAACCTCGCTCGAGCCCGCGACCGCACTCCGGTAAGCTGCGCCGGACAGTTTCGATCGTCGGCACCGGCAGTTACCTGCCGGACAAACGCCTGACCAACGCGGACTTGTCGCGAATGGTCGATACCTCGGACGAATGGATCACCACTCGCACCGGTATCAAGGAACGGCGCATCGCCGCAAAAGACGAGCTCACCAGCGACATGGCGTCAAAAGCGGCGTTGCAAGCACTCGAGCAGGCGAAAGTTAAACCGGAAGATGTCGATCTTATCGTGGTCGCGACGGCCACACCGGACATGCTTTTTCCCGCGACGGCCTGCTTCGTGCAGAAAAAAATCGGAGCGACCAAGGCCGCTTGTCTCGATGTCTCGGCCGCCTGCGCCGGTTTTCTTTTTGGAATCGAGATCGCACAGCAATTCATCACTTCGCACACGCACGACACGGTGCTGGTGATCGGCGCTGAAAAATTAACATCGATCACGAACTGGACCGATCGAAACACCTGCGTGTTGTTCGGCGATGGTGCGGGCGCAGCGGTCTTGCGTCATCGCGGCAGCGACCACGGTGTTATCAGCACGCACATCGGCAGTGATGGACAGTTCACCGACATTTTATTTATGCCCGGCGGCGGCTCGCGTTGTCCGATCACGCGCGACAACGTCGATCTGAATCTCGCGACCATTCATATGACCGGGAAGGAAGTTTACAAACAAGCCGTCACCGCGATGGTCAACGCTTCGCGAAAGGTTCTGGCCGATGCTGGTCTCTCGGCCGACGACATCACCTGCGTTATTCCGCATCAGGCGAACTTGCGCATCATCGAAGCGATTGCCGATCGATTGAAAATTCCGCTCGATCGTTTCTACGTGAATCTCGACAAGTACGGAAATACTTCGGCCGCTGCCGTCGCGATCGCGCTCGACGAAGCAAATCGGAGCGGCCGCATCAAACACGGCGATTATGTTTTGATGGTTGTGTTTGGCGGTGGACTCACTTGGGCCAGCACGGTAATCGAATGGTAAGTCAACGTCGTCTCACCGCCATCCTCGCCGCTGACATGGTCGGTTATAGTCGGCAGATGGAGGCGGATGAAGCGGGCACCC
>DATNKD010000151.1:0-8373 GCA_035603575.1 Chthoniobacterales bacterium | reverse complement strand
GGAGTACCATCTATAGTTATGCCTGGTCGGAGCAACTGTTCATGTTTGTGAGGCGGCATGCTTCAAAGCTCGACGTAGCAGTGCAGCCGCAGCCATTGGTCAATAGAAACGAAAATTCGGCGCTGATTGTTGCCGAAGGCTGGGAATATTGAAACGCTCACGGCGCAGGCTTGACGCTGGGCAGCCGAATGCCTATTGCCGTCCGGGTGCACTTGGAATTCCTCGCGGCCTCGATGCTTGCTGCAGGGCTCCCGATTTGCGGTTGTCCAGCTTCATCCAACGACTTCCAAGCGAGATGTAACCAAGCGAAAAACAAGGGCATCGACTTTCTCGCTGCAAATCAGCAAGAAACGGGTGGTTTTCCGTCCCAATGGTGGCGCACGACCGATCCGGTAGAAAAACGGATGGTCGCCACACCTTTCACGGTGTCTCAGGTTCTGTACTCACTAACATTTTGCGCGGATAATCCGACTGCCGGCGCCGTGAGCAAGCGCGCGGTGAATTATCTTTTGGCGCAAATGGAGCCGCCGGGAGTTTTGCGCTATTTCAGCAAGACCGGGTTGGTTTCACCGGACGTTGACGACACCGCCATGGCGTGGGCAGCGTTGAAGCGAACTGGCCATCCGATAGCGCGAGAGGCTCTCGAGGCAGTGCGCGCCAGCCGGAACAAGGAGGGGCTGTTCAATACGTGGATCGGCGACCCTTCGACATGGACGCGCGTCGACAGCCGCGAGATCGACGCAGTGGTTAATCTCAACGCGCTCCTGATATTCGGTTCGACTCACGAGAGTTTTGGGGACGTTTGCAATTATCTGCTGACGCAAGCCGACGGCGAGGCGTTTCGCCGCGGCACGGTGTACTACTCTCCGATGATGTTCGCGTACGCGTTCTCGCGGGCGTATGCGGACGGCCAAGTGAGCTGTTTGCAGAAAGCGGTCCCACAGATTCGCGATGCAACAGTTTCTCTTCAGCAGAGCGATGGCGGATGGGGCGATGACTTGGAAACAGCTCTTGGCGCGCTGACGCTTCTCAATCTCTCAGACAGCAGCCAATCCGTGCAGCGGGGCATGCAAACTGTTCTTGCCCGGCAGACCCCTGATGGGGGTTGGGCGCTTACCCCCGCCTACAGCGGCGACTCGGGGCGGTTGCGCTACGGCTCGCGTGCGATGACGAGTGCACTCTGTGTCGAAGCCTTAGCCAAATACCTGAAGAAATAATGTCACGGCTTCCCAGAACTCTGGCGTTGCCCGGAAGTATTCGCATGGGCGAAGTGGTTGTTCTTCAGGGCGCGCCGCTACTCGGACTCGCTTTTTCCATTGGCTCTATGACGCCGGCGAAGCTGCTCGCTTCCCTGATTTTTGCTGTGGCTAGTTTTTTTGCTGGTCGCTCGGCTTCGTTTCTGAAAAGAACGTGAGCGATTTGCGGGCGATATCCTTCACCACAATCGCGGAGGACGCGGCATAAACGATCTCGGTCACCGCGGCGAGAAACCCGCAGATCATAAACGAGGCGATTGGGCTTTGTTTTAGCCGAAGCATGGCGGGCAATTTGATGGATGCTGCCAAGACAGTCAATCTACCCGGCTTGTCGTCGCGCTCGATTTGACTACGACGCGCATCCCATCTCGCCGAACCACGGTCACGGAAGTGTTTGGCGGGATGAATTCACCTTGTGTGACCACGTCGATAATCTGGTCGAGAAAACGAGCCTTCCCGCTTGGTCGCAAGATTGTGATTGAGACTCCTTGCATACCAGCCGCGAGCGCGAGAGCGGTCGCAAATTCGCGCGGCACGCCTGCTAATGACGGACCGGGTGGATTCGCAGTCATTAGCGCGAACCGGCGGTAAACGCTGGTGCGCGGCAGATATCGCGCGAGCAAGCCGATCACAATCGCGGCGCCGATTACCGCCAGAAAAAGATTCAAAAGCGGCACGGCCAGCGCGTGTCCGGTCGGAAAGAAGGTTTCGCCCGGATAGCGATCGATCATCGCCCAGAACAGCGACGCCAGGATCAGGAAAACACCAACCACTCCGAAGACGATTGTGGAGTGCGCGAAAAAAAGAATTTCGATGATGACGAGCACCATCCCCAAAACAAAAAGGGCGACCACTTCCCAGCCCGCTAGTCCGGCGAGGTAATGCCCGAGAAAAAAGAGTGCGAAGCAGATCGCCGAAATGATTCCGGGCATGGTTGCGCCAGGAATTTTGAACTCGAGATATGCTCCGATGATTCCACCAAGTAATAACAAGGGCGCCAGCGCTGTGATCCAAAACGCGAGTTGTTCGAATCCAGTAGGCCCAAGCGAAACCGCATTTCCTTTGAGACCAGCTTTCTGCATTAGATCGACAACCGAGTCCGCGACGCCGTCAGCCAGCAACGGCTTGCCATTGAATTTCTCTGTCGCTTCCTGCGCGTTCAAAGTGAGGAGAGTCCCCTTCGGATGGATGACGCGGTCGCCAATTTTAACTTCCTTCTCTTTATTCATGAACGCTTCGCCCAAATCCGGGTTGTGTCCGTTCTTCATCGCGGAACTGCGGATCAATGCCGACCAATAGGAGATCGTTTTCTCGCGCTGCGTCAGCGGAAGGTCTTCCCCGGTTGGTAGCACGGGCGCGGCTGCACCGATCGCGCTGACTGGCGCCATGTAAATGTGCTGGGTAGCGAGCGCGATGAGGGAACCGGCTGAACCCGCGTTCGTGTTGATGAAGGTGTAGGTTGGAATCGTGGCATGATTCAGTGCGCTGGTGATTTCCTCCGCGCTATCGAGCCGCCCGCCGTAAGTATTCATCTCGAAAATGATCGCACTCGCGCCGCTGCTTTCGGCGACTTTCTCTGCGCGGCGCAGGAACATCAGCAGCGAAGGAGAAATTTCGCCGCGGAGCGGGACGACGACCACGTCCCCTTTGTGAATGACTTCCCGGGCCTGCCCAATTTCCAGCGTGGACAAGACCGTGATCAAAATCAGGATCGACAATTTCTTCATTGTTTGGAAAGCGCCCCGGTGATGAGTAAATTTGGCATCGCTTCAGAAAGCAAACGAGCGAAAAATAAAAGCGGGTGATTCCATCAGAAACCATAGAGCAAGTCGCGGCCGCCAACGACATCGTCGAGGTGATCGGCTCGTATTTTCCGCTGAAACGGGCCGGCGCTAATTTTAAGGCGCTCTGTCCGTTTCACCAGGAAAAAACGCCGTCGTTTCACGTCAGTCCGCAGCGTCAGACGTTTCATTGCTTTGGCTGCGGAGTCGGCGGAAGCGTTTTCCGGTTCGTGATGGAATACGAACATCTCGATTTTCCATCGGCCGTGCGAAGATTGGCGGCACGTGTGGGCATTCCGATTGTCGAGGAACGCGCCGCCGCGGATGAAGATGGACAACATAAAGCGCGACGGACTTTGCTCAAGCTCCATGCCGAGGCGGCGGAGTGGTTCCAGGAAAATCTTTTGAAAAAACCGTTCGCGGAAGCAGCCCGCGACTACTTGAAAAATCGTGGAATCGACAAACAGGTCGCAAAGAATTGGCAGCTTGGTTTTGCGCCGGACAGTTGGGATGCATTTTTGAAATGGGCGCTCGACCACGGCTATTCGCGCAGCCAGCTGTTGCAGAGCGGACTGGTGAAGCCGCGCGATGAAGATCGCCCGGGCAACGAAGTCTACGATCGTTTTCGCGGCCGCATCATATTTCCGATTTGCAACGACGTCGGCGAGGTAATTGCGTTCAGCGGCCGGTTGCTCGAGTCCGATCCGCAAGTCGCCAAATATTTGAATTCGCCGGAAACGCCGCTTTTCCAAAAGGGGCGCGTGCTTTTTGGACTGCACAAAACAAAGCGAGCGCTGATTGAAGCAAATTGCGCTATCGTGTGCGAAGGCCAGCTCGATTTGATCTCTTTGTTTGAAGCGGGCGTTAAAAACGTGGTCGCGCCGCAAGGCACAGCCTTCACCGAACAGCAGGCCCGAATTCTCAAGCGCTTCGTCGATGAGGTGGTTCTTTGTTTCGATGCCGACCAGGCTGGGCGAAAAGCTGCGGAACATTCACTCGATGCGCTACTTCAAAACGATCTGATCGTGCGCGTGGTAGACATGCCGCTAGGCCAGGACCCTGATTCGCTCATTCGGCGGGACGGGAAAGAAGCATTCGAAAAACGCGTCACATCTGCGCGCGATTTTTTCGATTACTGGATCGATCGCGAAGCCGCAGTTGTCGATCTAAGCTCGCTTAGTGCAAAAATGCAGCTGGCGCGCAAACTTGCCGAAACTCTTTCGCAAGTGCGCGATCCGCTCATGCGCGGACAAGTCTCGAACAAGATGAGCGCGCGCCTCGGCGTTCCGGGATCTGAGTTCGAAAAACTTACGTCGAAACCAAGATCTGAGCGCACTAGCGAAAATGGTCGAGCTCGATCGGCAGGTGGGATGGCTCCGCGGCATGATATTGCCGTGCTTTGCCTTCTTGCCTTGCGTGATGAAGCGGCTCGCAAATTTCTTCTCGAACAGAATTGGCGCGAAGTACTGCCGCAAATTTCCGGCACGGAATTGCTTGTCCGGATTCTGGAGAGCGAATTGCGCCCGGACGACCCCGTCTCTCTGAATTCCTTCATGTCACAATTGACGGCCGAAGAGGAGGGCTTGGTCTCTGCTTGGCTGATGCAAAAGATGCCGGCAAACGCGATGGAAGTGGCTGAGAGCTGGTGGAAAGGTCTAATTCAGGCGACTTTACGCCGACAGCTTGAGATTGCCGAGACGCGAATGCGCCTTCCCCAATTGACCACCGGCGAGATCGTTAATTTACAGAAAGAAATTGTTGACCTGCGGGAGCAACTCCACCAGATTTCCGGGCTTTCGTCTGTTCCCGAGGCCGGCCGCTGATTGTCGATCTATGGGAACGCTGATCGAAGGCCGCAAACCTTAACCCACAGTCTTGGCCAGGCATTCGAAAGCGAGGAAAGGCCTTCGCCGATCAACGGCGAAGCGCGCGAAATTTAAACGGGCGCGACGGGCTTCAAGCAGAAACGGTTCCGCGCCGCGGATCCGATTGAAAGGAAGAGGGACGATCGCGGCCTTCAAGTCCAAGCAAATCACCCGCTTGGTGCGCGCGCGGCGGACAACTGCCGACACCTTGCTCAAGGCGAAAACGGAAGGTGACGCCGCGAACGAAATTCAGGCTCGTCTTCGGGAGCTAATCAAGCTGGCCAAGGAGCAAGGTTATCTCACGTTTGACGACTTGAACGAGGCGCTTCCTGACGGGATAACCGATGCAAACGAGTTGGATGCCATTCTTACGCGGCTCCGTCGATTGGAAATCGACGTCATCGAAGCATCCGACGTCGATCGGCATAAAGAAGTTAAAAAAGATCTCGACGACGAGGAGGAAGAGAAACCGGAAACGAAGCTGGATATTCTCGACGATCCAGTCCGGATGTATCTCAAACAAATGGGTCAGGTCCCTCTTCTGACCCGCGAGCAGGAGGTGGAAATCTCAAAGCGGATCGAGGAAGCGGAAAATATCGTGCAAAAACACATCAACCGTTTCGGCTTCACTGCGCGCGCCCATCTCGATCTTGCCCAGAAACTCACCGAAGGCCGGGAGCGATTCGACCGCGTCATTCTGGACAAGAAAATCGAGAGTCGTGAGCGTTACATGAAAATTCTGCCGCGATTGTGCAAGCAGGTCGAAAAATTAGGCGGCACGATTACGCAGAATTACGCGAAGCTCTCGATCAATCCTTCCAAAAAAGACAGCAAGCGACTGAAAGCGTTTCAGCGAACGCTGTCTTCTTTGCAACGGCTTTATCCGAAGTTTTATTTCAAGCAAAAGGTCACCGAGGAATTCGTTCATCTGGCTGATGAGCATTATCGAACGCTCTTGGGTGTTCAGGGCGAATTGGCGAAGCATCGCCGCGCTTCAGGAGCGCGCTCGCCGGCCGGGATCAAATCGCGCGAACTGGAGAAATCGCTCTGGCTTTCGCTCGATGAGTACACGGAGCAATACCAGTCCCTGAAAAACTGGCTGCGGAAAGCGCTCCGGGCCAAGACTGAAATGGTCGAAGCCAATCTGCGGCTGGTCATTTCCATTGCCAAAAAATATACCAACCGCGGTTTGTCATTCCTGGATTTGATTCAGGAAGGAAACATGGGGTTGATGAAAGCGGTGGAGAAATTCGAATATCGTCGGGGATATAAATTTTCGACTTACGCCACGTGGTGGATTCGCCAGGCCATCACCCGCTCAATCGCCGATCAGGCCCGCACGATCCGCATTCCCGTGCACATGATCGAGACGATCAACAAGTTGATGCGGGTGCAAAAACAATTGGTCCAGGAGTACGGCCGGGAGCCGACGCCTGAGGAAGTGGCTGAGGAAATTTTGTTGCCAGTGGATCGCGTCCGCGCGGTTTTGAAGATGGCGCAGCAACCGATCTCGCTTCAGTCACCTGTGGGCGAAAGCGAGGAAACAAATTTTGGCGATTTCATTGAGGACAAAGGCGCTGAAAATCCCTGCGACATGACGGCGATCGTGTTGCTAAAGGAGAAGATCAAGGACGTGCTCGAAACGTTGACTGAACGGGAACGTCAGGTTCTCGAACAACGCTTCGGATTGGTGGACGGATACAGCCGCACCCTGGAGGAAGTCGGCCGCCAATTTCGAGTTACTCGCGAGCGTATTCGCCAGATCGAGGCGAAAGCATTGCGGAAGATGCGACATCCGACCCGTATTCGTCAGTTGGAAGGATTTTTGGAAGCGCCTGAAGTGTAAGAGGTTGTCGGACGCACAGCGGCCGCAACTTTCGGGAATCGATTTTGTTCAATTCGCGAAGGAAATGAAACGCGAAGACGACCAACAATTATGGGATCTGCTGGCCCAGGCGGCGCCGAGGCAGCTTTCGCCTTTTTTCGCACGCAACGTTGTTCGCAGAATTCGGGAGCGCTCGGATCGCTTCGAATGGCTCCGCCGTTGGATTAGTCCGCGGACGCTTGTTCCAGCGACGGGCGTGGCGATCGCAGTGATCGCGACAATCCTGGCCGTCCCTCGGCCTGCCGGCCGGAACCCGGCCGACAGTCTGCCGGATGTGATCGTGAAGATCGATCCGCAGGATTACGATGTCGTTGCCGATCTGGACGAATTGTTGGCCACGGACGAGAGCAACTTGTGGGACGACGATACTCAAACATTATAGGCGCAATCGCGATCTTGATTGTCGGCTCTGAATTGGCGAACGCGCAGCCGCAAGGAGCCCAAGGCCAGCATGGTCGCAGGCCGCCTCCGCCACGGCACGGTCCGAATCTGAACAATCCGCGAGACCGATGGATCGCGATGCCTCCGGAAGATCGACAAATATTTCGAAGGAACGCCGAGCGCTGGATGCAAATGGGCCCGGAGGAGCGGAAAGTGTTGCGCGAACGGGAAAAGGCCTACCGCCAGCGGGTCAAAGTCGAAGTGGACACCGCCTTGCGTGATTCGGGTTTGCGTCTGGAAGGGGAAAAGCGGGACCAGTTTGAGCAGCGCTACTTGCAGGAAAGGCGTCGGATCGAGCACTCGCTCCGGCAAGAAACAGAAGCGAAGCGTCAGGAGCAATTGCCGGCGCTACGGGAGCGGTTGAAAAAGGAATTTCAAGAGCCGTCGCCGTCAGGGCCATCGCCATCGGGGCCGGCTGTGTCCACGTCGCCGAAAAAATAAAAGCCGACGGGACTTTTCACCCGCCGGCCTCGAAAATCTCCTGGCCTCCTTAGTTTATTACCAGCGCCGGTAATAATGGTGTCGATGGTGGCGCGAATAGTACACTCGGTGTCCGTGATACCAATAAAATGACGGCCCACCATAGTAGTACGGTCTGTAGTACCCGTAGTACGGAGAAGGGTAGCCGTAGCCGTAGTAAGGATATCCGTATCCATATCCGTACCCTGGATATCCGAACCCGATGCCAACCGACACGCCTGCGTTAGAGCTTGGCGCCGACGCAAACGCGAAGCCGGCTGCCGCTATTCCGATCAAAATCAATTTCTTCATGTTGTTTCACCTCCAAAACTTCACCAATTGAACACTAATGTAGACCCTAAAGTTGCTCAGTTTATTCACACGCTCGGCGCGCGATCGTATTTTGGGTAACCCGTCACGCAAATATCAGGTCCGATTTTTTCAAATCTTATGCGTTCTAGATGCGCGCTATCGTGCGTGCGAAGTGCGCCGCGCCCGCCAAAGGCCACGATGGGTCCCCCGGTGAAAATTGGAGCCACATAAACTTGCACCTTATCAATCAACCGCTCGTCTAAAGCGTGACCGAGGAGGTCTCCGCCACCTTCGATCATGACACTGGTTACCTTTTTCTGCCCCAACTCGGCCAAAACCACGCCCAGAGGCATTTTACGATAAACAAAACTATT
>DATNKD010000150.1:0-32941 GCA_035603575.1 Chthoniobacterales bacterium | reverse complement strand
CTTATCGTCCCAGCCGCGTTTGCTGGCGGAGAGATTCGCGACCATTCCGCCGAGCGACGCACCAAGCGCGCCCATCAGCGCCGCGACCGAACCGCCGCCGGGCGCGGGCGAATCACTCAGGGTCTCATTGCAAAACTCGCGCAAATTCATTTTCACAAGCGATTTCGAATCGGATTCAATCTTCAATTCAATCACTTTTTCTTTCGGATCGAAACGTTTCAATTCGCTCAAGCCCATCGAGCGGATTGCGATGTCGATCAATTCCTCCTCGGAAGCCCCTTCCGACCATTTCTGTTTCCGCAAAAAATAGCGGCCGGCGGCTATGAGACATTTCTTCGGCACCATGCCGACAATTTCCGAGCCCGTGACACGGAGGCCTCGCTTGCTCGCGGCTTCGAAACAGGCGTCGAATGCGGCGTGCAACGGCGTTTCCTCGATGTCGGTCAGATTCATCGAAACTTGCGCGATCCCATATTCTTTCACGAACCAACCGATCGCTTTCACGTGCTTCAACATCCCGGGAACGCGGACCGGCTCCCCCTTTGCGTCGAGAACCTTTTTCCCAGAAGGCGTCCCATCTTCGGTTTTGAACCGACCCTGCTCGCGAACATCGAACGCGACCGAGTTAGCGCGCCGCACCGATTTCGTGTTCAGGTTGACGTTGTAAGCGACGAGGAATTCACGCGCGCCGATCGCGGTTGCGCCGGCTTTCTCATTTAACTTCGCCGGACCAAAATCTGGTTTCCATTCCGGCTTTTTGATTTTCTCAGCGAAACCTTCGTACTCGCCGGCGCGAATGACCGCGAGATTCGATCGCGATTTATCTTTTGCCGCCTTCTCGTAGAGATAAACGGGGATCTTCAATTCATCCCCAACGCGCTTCCCCAACAGCTTCGCGCACTCGATCGCTTCGTCCCAGCTGACGTTGCTCACGGAAATAAACGGACAGACATCGGTCGCACCCATTCGCGGATGCGCGCCTTTGTGTTTACGCATGTCGATCAACTCCGCCGCTTTTTTAATTCCGCGGAACGCCGCTTCGACCGCGGCTTCAGGACTTCCGACAAAAGTGACTACTGTTCGATTCGTCGTCGCCCCTGGATCGACATCGAGGAGCGAAACACCATCCGTCGACTTAATCGCGTCGGTGATTTGCCGAATGATCTTCTCGTCGCCTCCTTCCGAAAAATTCGGCACGCACTCGATCAGTTTTTGCATGCTCAATCGCGCGGCTTCGGCTGCATCGGGATGTCGATTGTGTTCTTGACCGCGAAATCGATAGCACGCGAATAACCGGCATCGGCGTGACGCAGAACGCCCATCCCGGGGTCGCTCGTCAGGACGCGTTCCAATCTCCGCTTCGAATTTTCGCTGCCGTCTGCGACGACGACCATTCCGGCGTGTTGCGAGTAACCGATGCCGACACCGCCACCGTTGTGAATCGAAATCCACGACGCGCCGGCCGCCGTGTTAATCAGCGCATTGAGCAAAGGCCAATCCGCTATTGCGTCGCTGCCGTCGATCATTCCTTCGGTTTCCCGATTCGGCGATGCGACCGAACCGGCGTCGAGATGATCGCGTCCGATCACGAGCGGCGCTTTGATCTCGCCGCGCTTCACTAATTCGTTCATCGCCGTGCCAAACTCCGCGCGCTCACCGTAGCCGAGCCAACAAATCCGCGCCGGCAATCCTTGGAAATGGATTCGCTCTTTCGCAAGTTTCATCCAGCGCGCGAGCGTTTGATTTTCGGGAAACAATTCGAGCGCGAGCTTGTCGGTGCGTGCAATGTCTTCCGGATCGCCGCTCAATGCGACCCAGCGAAATGGGCCGCGTCCTTCACAAAAAAGCGGACGAATGTATTCCGGAACAAACCCGGGAATGTCGAACGCATTCTTGACGCCAGCTTTGTGCGCCTGAGCACGAATGTTGTTGCCGTAATCGAACGTGACCGCGCCTTTGTTTTGCAACGTCAGCATCGCTTCAACGTGCACTGCCATCGACTGCATCGCGCGCTCGATGTATTCGTCCGGATTCTTTTTCCGCAACGCGAGCGCGTCCTCCAGCGGCATTCCGTGCGGCACGTAACCATTAAGCGCGTCATGCGCGCTTGTTTGGTCAGTCACAACGTCCGGAGCGACTCCGCGCTTCACAATTTCCGGTAAAACGTCCGCACAGTTACCAACCAAACCGATTGAAAGTGGTTGTCGACCTTTGCGCGCCATCTCAACCAGCTTCAGCGCTTCATCGAGCGACTGTGCGATTTTGTCGCAATAACCGCTCTTCAATCGTTTCTCGATCCGAGCGGGATCGACCTCGACGCCGAGAAAAATGGCGCCGTTCATCGTGGCGGCAAGCGGTTGAGCGCCGCCCATTCCGCCGAGACCTCCAGTCAGAACAAATCTCCCTTCGAGCGATCCACCGAAATGTTTTCTTCCGGCGGCGGCGAAAGTTTCAAAGGTTCCCTGCACGATTCCCTGACTCCCGATGTAAATCCATGAGCCGGCGGTCATTTGGCCGTACATCGTCAATCCGAGACGCTCGAGACGGTTGAATTCAGAATAGTTCGACCAATTGCCAACCAGGTTTGAATTCGCGATTAGAACGCGCGGCGCTTCCTCGTGGGTGCGAAATTTTCCGACTGGTTTGCCGGATTGAACTAGCAACGATTCATTGTTCTCCAATCCGCGGAGAGAGCGAACGATCGCGTCGAATGCATCCCAACTGCGCGCGGCGCGACCGGTGCCACCGTAAACGATCAGTTGATCCGGATTTTCGGCGACGTCCGGATCGAGATTGTTCATCAGCATTCGCAGCGCCGCCTCCTGGTGCCAGCCTTTGCAGCTCAATTCGCTGCCGCGCGGCGCGTGGATGATTCGTTTCCCGCTCATAAATTATCGAAAGCCCCCGGCGCGAATCTTCTGAGCCAGCCGAGCGATGTCGCCCGACAACGGCCGATCGTTTGTCAGTGGTGCGGCAACCTCCCTAACGACCTTAAAGGCGCCCTCGACGCCTTTCCCTGCGCGCAAAGGCCGACGATGTTCGAGCGCTTCCGCGCCGGCAAGTAATTCGATTGCCAAAAGATTCTCGGCAAGATCGACAATCGACCGCAATTTCAGCGCGCTGGTCATTCCCATTGAAACGTGATCTTCTTTCCCGCCGGAGGTTGTCACGTTATCGACGCTCGCCGGATGAGCGAGCACGCGCGCTTCATTGAGCAACGATGCCGCGGCAACATGCGCAATCATAAAGCCGGATTCTACGCCGGGATGGTGCGCCAGAAACGCGGGCAAACCTTCGCTCTTGTCGGGATTCACCAGACGATCGATGCGGCGCTCGCTGATGCTCATTAGATCGGTCAGCGCAATCGCAGCGTAGTCGAAAGCAAACGCGAGCGGCGCGCCATGAAAATTTCCGCCGGAGACGACGTCTCCGCTCTCGGCAAACACGAGTGGATTGTCGGTCGCCGACGCGGATTCAACCGACAAGATCTGCTCGCAATGAGCGAGGACGTCGCGCACCGCTCCGTGCACCTGCGGCATGCAGCGGACGCTGTAGGCGTCCTGGACGCGCGGATCGTTTTTGCGATGCGATTCTCGAATCTCGCTGTCTTGCAAGAGGGAGTTCAAATGCGCGGCGACCGTTTTTTGTCCTTGATGAGGTCGGGCATCGTGCAGCCGTGGATCGAATGCGGCCGGCGTGTCGCGCAAACCTTCCAGCGTCATCGCGCCGGCAATATCGGCAATATCCGTCAGGCGTGTCGCATGTAAGATCGACAATCCCCCAACCGCGTGCATCGCCTGAGTCCCGTTTAATAAGGCGAGACCTTCTTTGGCTTCCAACTGCACCGCTTTCAATTTCGCGCGCTTTAGCGCTTCGCCGCTTTCCATTCGCTTCCCGTCGAAAAAGGCTTCTCCTTCGCCGATCAAACTCAGAGCGAGATGCGCCAATGGCGCGAGATCGCCACTTGCTCCAACCGATCCTTTTTCGGGAACAACTGGATGCACGCGCTGATTGAGCATCTCACAAAGCAGTTCAATAACTTCCGGGCGAATGCCACTGAAGCCGAGCGCGAGGACGTTCGCGCGTAGCAACATCATCGCGCGCACTTCAGGCTCGGATAAAGGCGGACCGACGCCGCAGGCGTGGCTGCGAACGAGATTCAATTGGAGGGCGCCGATTTCTCCGTGCGGAATGCGCACGTCCGCGAGTTTGCCAAAACCAGTGTTGACGCCATACACAACCGCGTCGCGCGTGACAATGTCGTCCACAACCTTGCGCGACGCCAAAATGCGATGGCGAGCCGAAGCCGCGACTTGCACTGCTTCGCGTCCATAGGCAACGGCCGCAATCTCCTCGAGTGAGAGCGGGCTACCGCTTAAGTCCATGAAACCAATTTTAATGACAACTCGAGCAAATGGAAGGCGGCGCGTCTATTGCTTGCCCTTCGGCTCGGCTTTGACGGATTCATTCTCCTGAAGCCAGGCGGTTTCCTGCAAATCCTCTTTCCATGCTGTAATTCCGGTCTGAAGATATCCTCCCAAGTGACCAAGTAAGCCGCGGCGTCCAGCTTCGTATTCGTGGTCATTTTTCACCGGGCACCAAAATAATCGGCCGCCTCTGCGCCAGCCATCGACCACAATCCCGTCCGGAAAAGGCTGGTTCCGTGCAGTAACTACCAAAGCATTGTTCTCGTCTGATTCTTTTGCGTAAGCAGCGCCCCAGTGAAGGACGAGGGTCTTGAAATGAAATTCTTTCAAGCGCGTGCCGATATCGCGGGTGTAATCGGCACAGATGCCACGCTGTCTCGCGCCAATGTTAATGAGAAAATTATGGACGGCCGGGTCCCCGATAACGCCATATTCGCGTGCGAGCTGGCGGGACATGTTGTGAGCTGTCACGGACAGCAGTTCAGCCTCGTGCGGATCGACACTGCGCGGCGCGAGCGCCACGAGCGCGTCGCGCAAGTCCTTGATCGATTTCTCGTCTTGCGCCCAGACCGAGGTCGCGCAAATGGCAAATGCGAAGATCGGAACCGACCTGAAATTCACGTTGATAATACTTATTAGAAAGGCCAGGCCGCCAAAGCGACCTGGCCTTTTTGTCAAAGGCGCCCCAATTTGGGACAACTCGGACGGAGGGGTTATTTGGAGTATCCGTGAGTGGAACTCGTTGTTGTCGTAGCAGCCGCTTCTTTGTGTTGAGCGCACGCCCCCAAGCTGAGAGCGCCCGCTAAAACGGCCATGATCATGATCGCTTTTATGAACTTCAATCTATTCTCGCCTCCTTTCGGTTGTGTTGCTCCGGTTCTTCTAGGCATGGAACACCATTGAAGCAACGCTTTTTTGGATGTTTTGCCGTACAAGCTATTCGCGGATGATCACCTGCGTGGTTTCATCAACCAGCTCAAATAATTCGATCACGTCCACGTTGCGCATCCGGATGCATCCGTGACTCGCCGGAGTTCCGAGTTCATCCTCATGTTTGGTTCCGTGAATGTAAATGAACCGGTCGTGCGTATTCGCATTGTGTTCATCCAGCCCGTCGAGCCAAAGGATGCGCGAGGTGACGAAGTCCTCAGTGGCAGGGGGCGGGTCATCGGGCCCAAGCGCCACGCGCGCCTTGAAAATCGTTCCCGGCGTGGCGCCGTCTCCTATTTTTTCCGCGATGCGAAATCTGCCCAGCGGTGTTTTCATGCTGCCTTCCTCAGTCCCGATTCCAAAACGCGAACTGGAAACGGGATAAGAACGGAGGATTTCGCCATCACGGGTCAATGTGAGACGCTGATCGCGAATGGAAACGTCGATTTTCGTTCGGGCACTTTGCATCGATGACGAGCGGCCTTACAATTCGCCGCGGTGAAAAAAGAATATCACATCGCGGTCGTTGGCGCGACCGGTGCGGTCGGCGCAGAGCTGCTGCGCGTTTTGGAGCGGAGAAATTTTCCGGTGTCGAACATCCGCATGCTCGCGTCCGGAAGATCCGCGGGGAAAAACGTTCAGTTTCGCAATAAGCCAATTGCAGTGGAAGAACTCGGCGAAAACTCCTTCGACAAGATCGACATCGCATTTTTCAGCGCGGGCGGAGAGACCTCCCGAAGGTTCGTCCCTACTGCGCGCAAAGCGGGCGCGGTCGTAATCGACAACTCGTCGGTTTTCCGAATGGATACGGACGTTCCGCTGGTCATTCCGGAGATCAATGGGCAGGACGTAAAGCAACACCGCGGTCTCATTGCCAATCCAAATTGCACGACCGCAGTCGCGCTGATGGCAATTTACCCGTTGCATCGCGCGTTTGGAATTCGCCGTGTTTTCGCTGCGAGTTATCAGGCTGTTTCCGGCAGTGGCGCTCGAGCGATTGCTGAATTGAAGAATCAGGTGGAAGCCGCGGCCCAAGATCGACAATCACCAGCGCAGGTTTATCCGCATCCGATCGCATTCAACGTGCTGCCGCATGTCGATGTCTTTCTCGAGGGCGGTTACACCAAAGAAGAAATGAAGATGCAAAACGAGGGACGCAAGATCATGCATTTGCCGGAATTCCGCGCGTCGGTGACGTGCGTGCGTGTCCCCGTCTATCGCGCCCACTCAGTCGCAGTGAGCGCCGAGTTTGAAAAGAGAGTGTCCGTAGAGCAGGCGCGCGAGGTTTTAGCAAAAGCGCCGGGCCTGGAGCTCGTGGATGAGCCATTGCAGAATCGTTATCCAATGCCGCTGAATGTCGCTGGCAAAGACAATTGCGAAGTCGGCCGCGTCCGTATCGATTGCGCGCTGGAGAACGGTCTCGCCTTTTGGGTCTCGGGCGATCAACTTCTCAAAGGCGCGGCGCTGAACGCAGTGCAGATTGCCGAACTGCTTTAGAAACCGCGGTCAGCGACCGCGGCTACAGATTGCCGATCTTGTATGCGAAACGGCCCCGAAAATTCGGGCCCGTTCGTTTTAATTTTTATTGAGCGTTGGGATTACTGTGGAGCGGGCGTTGGCGTCGCGCCTTTCCCCTGCCCCTCGTGCTTTTTCTCGCCTGGTTGTCCGGCAGGCGTTTGTGTACCACTGGTCGGAGGCGCATTCACGCCTTCGGCTTTGTGTTTGCCACGCCCTTCGCCGTAAGGACCACCTTGCGGTCCCGCAGGCGTATTCTGAGGGCCAGACGGCGACATTGCCGGCTGCTCGATGCGTTTATTATGCTTGCCGCCTGGTTGACTGAGATTTTCGCCGGGACTGGTTGCGCCGGCCGGTGACATTCCCGGTTGCTGCTGCTCGAATTGCTTATGTTTACCGCGCGGCTGATTGAAATTTTCGCCGGGGCTAGCAGCGCCACCTGGAGTTGGTGCCACATTCTGGCGCTCGAAGCCTTTGCGTTTTCCTTCTGGCGCAATCACACCTTCAGGACCAGCAGTCGGGCCAGTCGGCGGCGGTGTTACACCGAATTTTTCGCCACGTTTGCCCTTACCCGGCTTCCCGGACTCTGGAGTATATGGGGACACAGCAGCTCCGGGAGACTCCACGGGTGCCAAGCTCGCACCAGGCTGAGCCTCCTCACCAAATTTCCCCTTGTGTTTGCCACGCTCAGGAAATCCCGGGCTTGTGGTTGGAGACGCTAAAGCGCCTGACGGACTCGCGGTTGCGCCAGCTTGAAATTGCTGTGCAGCTTTTCCTTTCTTCCCTTTCTCAACTGGCGCCATTCCAGGTGCCAGCGAAGCTGACGGCGAGACCGAAGCGCTGGCTCCAGCTGCCGCTGCCGGCGAGACTGAAGCACTCGCTCCGGCTGCGGCCGTGGCGTTTCCACCGCCTGTGGGTGGAGGGACCTTCTTCAAATCCTGTGTTTTGATTTTTTCTTTCAATTGAGTCTGCGCATTGGCGTCACCCGCTACCGACCAACCTTTCTCGACTTTGGCGTCCGCCACTTTCGTTTTCACCGTTGGCGGCGCAACTTGCTTGGACGGCTTTGTTATTTTCGTTGGAGCAGCGACGACGAAAGCGTTGCCCTGCACTTTGGTCATTCCGCCCGACCTGGCGGCGGCAGAGAAATCTACGTTCGCCTGCCGTTCGACCTTCAATTTTTGGATCGGCCGGCTCGAATACTGGTTCACGACATTAAGGTCTGGTCCGTAGTTATAAACCGTTTTGTTTTTATAAGTGATGTTCGTGACGTTCACCGTTTGATTGACGTAGGTGACGTTTTGATTCACATCGACAATGCGCGAACGAAGGACCGGTTCGCCGATGTAGCGAACGTCGACGAAATTGTAATAACCCGGGCCAATGTCGAATTCGACGTCCAAATGGCCAGTGAGCGGCCGGCTTTCATAGACCACTTCTGTTTCCGGCGGCAATGGCGCCCAACCAGCATAACCGCCACCGAAGCGCCAGGAGACCCAGGCCGGGCCCCATTCATAGCCGGGTCTCCAAACCCAGCCATAATCGCTCAGCTTGACCCAGCGTCCGTAATGGTAAGTAGCCCACCCGAAATCCTCGTATGAGACCCATGTCCATCCCTCGTCGGTATAGGCCCAGTAGCCATCGGCATACGGTCGCCATGAGGGATCGCTCACGGCAACGTCCGGTTGCCAGCAGTAGCCGTAATTACCGACCTCGATCCAGCTCCCGCCGTTGAGGTTGTTGTAAAAGAAATCGACCGAAACGTCCTGGCTTTTTGCCTGTGGCGCAAAGGGCAAAAGAAGGAGGGTTACCGCAAAGACAAATAGTAGTTTTCTCATGATCTGGTTAATGGTTTGGAGCGTTGGACTTTCGTGGGGAGAAGTTTATTCACCGGGTTTCCCGCTTCGGAAACACCACGCCCCCATAAAGATATCGCAATTGCCGCGATTAGCGCGGGCGCAAAACTAAAAATGATCGGACCCGATGCCGGCAAACCGACAAGACCTGTGCCTGACGCATATCGAGCGACTGGATGATTTTATTATAATCGGCCACGGAATTTATTGCCTGCTGATTCACTTCCTCAATGACATCGCCTTTTTGCAAATCGGCGAGACCCGCGTCCCGATTAATCGCAGTTACCACAACACCATGAACGCCGTTGGGTAGATCGAGTTGGCGCGCGAGATCGGGCGTCAATTCGCCCACATGGATTCCGGCGAGCGCACTTCCGGCTTCATTTTCTTCGCCCGGCGTTTGCTGTGTCGGCGGTTGCTGTGGCACAACCCGACCGGTTTGATAACCCACCGGCTGCTCCTTAATTTGCGTCGCCACGGTCATCGTTTTTCCAGCGCGCGCAATTTCCAGTTCAACTTTCTTGTTCAGGTCTGCCTGCGAAACCAGGTTGCGTAAATCGGTGAAGCTCTTCACTTCGTGACCATCAAATTTTCGGATCACATCGCCTTTTTGCAGATGCGCATCTTCCGCGGGCGACCCAGCGATGATTTCATCAACCACGACGCCTTCACCCGCGGACAACGATTGGCCCTGTTGTGCAACCCGCATCTGGATCCCGAGATATCCGCGAATAATCCGTCCCTTCTTCAACAAACTCTCGAGCGCAGTCCGGACAGTGTTGGATGGAATTGCGAAGCCGATTCCCTGTGAGCCGCCGCTGCGCGAAATGATCGCAGTGTTGATGCCGATCACTTCACCACGCAGGTTGATAAGCGGACCGCCGCTATTGCCGGGATTGATCGCGGCATTTGTCTGGATCAAATCGCCAAACACATCCGCGCGATTCGGCCGCCCTTTTGAACTCACGATTCCGTCCGTGACCGTCTCGTCGAAGCCGAATGGGTTGCCGATCGCGAGCACGAAATCGCCAGCCTGAACGCTATCGGAATCGGCCAGCTTGAGCGGCTTTACTCCCGTGTTGTCAATTTTCAGGACCGCCAGATCCACTTGTTCATCCGATCCGACCAGGCGCGCCTTCTCCGTGCGACCATCGCTCAGCTGCACTTCGATCTCGTCCACCTGATCAACGACGTGACTGTTGGTGATGATGTGACCCTCGTTCGTTACAATCACGCCCGAGCCTAACGAATTCTGCACCAGCGCCTCGTCATTTGGACTTTGAAATCCGCGCGGTCGCCGAAAGAAGAAACCAAAGGGGTCGAGTTGATTTTGGCGCTCGATCGCGATCTTCTTGGTCGTTTTCACAGCCACAACCGAGGGCACCACACTGCTGACCAGCGCGCGGCGTTCGCGATTCAACGCCTCCAACGAAGCAACTTGTTTTGGATCGACGTTCGGCGAGGAAGCGAGGGTGTACTTTTCCGGAGTGGCGCTTCGCAGCGTGCTCAGACCGCCGTGCTTCAAGCGGTAATCGTACAACGCGGAGATCGCGAGGCTGAGCAGCGCAACAAAGGCAAAAAATTTCAGCAGGTTCTTCATTAGCTAACGTTAGAAAAAGTTCGTCCCTGTTTTTCGACAATCAACTGCTGGAAACGTTGATTTTGAGGCGACTCGAGCCTTGGATCGGCCGCGAAGATCGACATCGCCGCAGTGCGCGCACGACGCATCAATTCCGCGTCCCGCCGAAGATTGCCAATTTTCAAAGCCGGCAAACCGCTCTGGGCCGTGCCCAGCAAATCGCCCGGTCCACGCAGCTCCCAGTCCGCTTCGGCAACTTCAAAGCCGTCGCTGGTCTTCTCGAGTACCGCCAATTTGGCCGCCGCCTCTGACGATGGCTCAGAGGTGAGTAAAATGCAATACGACTTGTGCTCTCCTCGACCGATGCGACCACGGAGCTGATGGAGCTGGGCCAAGCCAAATCGCTCCGCGTTCTCGACCAACATCACGGTTGCATTTGGAACATCAACACCGACCTCGATCACAGTCGTGCTGATCAGAACTTTGGTTTTGCCGCGGCGAAATCGTTCCATGATTTCCTGCTTTTCCGGTCCAGGAATTCGTCCGTGCAGCAATTCGCAGCAATACGGATGCAAGCGTTCGCGCCAGCGCTCGTACTCCGTCGCAGCCGCTTTTGCCTCCAGCTTCTCGCTCTCTTCGATCAGCGGATAAACAACATAAAGCTGGCGATCGGCCTCCAATTGCGTGTGCAAGAAAGTCAGGACCTCGCCGAGTTTTGATGAATCCCGCACCGCGGTGACAATTTTGCCACGACCACGCGGCATTTCGTCCAAGATCGAAACATCGAGATCGCCGTAAACGGTCATCGTGATCGTTCGTGGAATGGGCGTCGCCGTCATCACCAGCACGTCCGGCGCAGGTTCGCGACTCGTTAGGCGCGCGCGCTGCGCGACGCCGAACTTGTGCTGCTCGTCGATCACCACGAGACCAAGATTCGAAAATGAAACCTTTTCATAGAGCAGTGCGTGCGTGCCGATGATCACGTCGGCGTTCTCATCGCCTTCAACCAACGGCAAAAAACTTTCTTCCTGGCGCGCAGCCGTGCGGATCGACCGCTTCACGCCCAGCGGTTCGAGCCAGCGCCGTAAAACAGTGTAATGCTGTTC
Source organism: Chthoniobacterales bacterium (assembly GCA_035603575.1). Classification (GTDB taxonomy): domain Bacteria; phylum Verrucomicrobiota; class Verrucomicrobiia; order Chthoniobacterales; family UBA10450; genus AV40. Next base: position 21,528 of record DATNKD010000150.1, on the reverse strand, counting down.
CGCCAAAATCTGCGTCGGCGCCATAAACGCAGCCTGGTAACCGGCCTCAACCGCGAGCAGGATCGCCGCGATCGCGACCACCGTTTTCCCCGACCCGACATCTCCCTGTAAAAGGCGATTCATCGGATATTTCGCGGCCAAGTCATTCTTAATCTCCGCGATGACCTTTTTCTGGGCCGTTGTCAGTTCAAACGGAAGCGCGCGCAAAAATTTCTCCATTAGTTCCCCTCGCCCGCAGTGCGCGGCGCTCAGGCGTGCATGTGAGTCTGTTCTCCGGGACGCGATCAGCATTTGCATCGCGAAAAACTCCGATAGGACCAAATGTTCGCGCGCCGTACTGAGCGATTCCCAAGTCTCGGGGAAATGAATCGCGCGAATCGCTTCGCCGCGGTCGCCGTTTTTTAAGTTCTCGGGCAGTAACGGCTCAAGCGGTTCGGTGTCGAGGTCTTGAAGAAGCCGATAAATGATGCCGCGCAGGATCCGTTGCGAGAGGCCTTCGGTCGCGGGATAGATCGGCGTGATCCGGCGAAGATGGATCGATTTCTCCTCGTCATTCTCGATCACTTCAAATTCAGGATGATCCATACAAATGCGCTTTCCGCGGAGCCGGGGTTTACCAAACACGACGAGTTGTTGGCCGGTGGCGATCATTTTCTGGATGTAGTGCAAATTGAACCAGCGGCAGACCAGGGGCTGGCTCAACGCGTTCGCATTCGGTTCCTGTAACGTCGCCTCAAAAATCTTTTTCCAGCCTCCGAAACGCCGCAACGATGTTTTGATGACTTCTCCGGACAAGCAGATCGGCACGTCACTCTCATCGCGCGGGAATTCCGGAAACTGATGTCGATCTTCGTGTCGCCGCGGGAAATGAGTTAGCAAATCTTCCGCCGTCGTAATGCCGAGTCTCCGGAGCGCCAGAATTTTCGGGCGCGGGATCCAATCGAGTTCTTCCAACGGCTGCGAAATTTCCATTAAGTTATCGGCGCGGACTCGCGCACTGCTTCTACTCGCATTTCCAAACGCATTTCGCCTTCGTATTCGTCCGGCCGGATGCGAAAGGCAACATCCCATGGCTGCGGCGGCAGCGGATTAATCGCGGCGTCAAAGAAGATCGCGCGTTGATGATAATTGCGCTGCCGAAGTCGCAACTGCAGATGTCTTTCGCCCACAACGCGCGGAGCAGCGACCGATTCAACGCCGCGCGCAAAAAAAAGTGGCTGCGGATTGCCGTTGCCAAAAGGCTGAAGCATTTCATGCCATCCCAGAAAATCGAAATTTAATTCAGAAAAATTGATCTCGTGATCGAGCCGCAATCGCGGCTGCAAATCCTCATCGGACAAGAGCTCGCGCGCCACCTGACGGAATTGTTTCGCGAAAAGATCGAGATTCTTTTCCTGAATGGTAAGTCCCGCCGCCATTTCGTGTCCGCCGTACTTGTCGATCTTGTCCGAGCATCGCGTCAATGCCTGCACCAGGTTGAAGCCTTCAATGCTACGCCCGCTCCCTTTTCCTACGTCGTTCTCATCAACACCGATCACAATCGCGGGTCGATGATATTTGTGCGCGATGCGAGAGGCGACAATGCCCAGAACACCAGGATGCCAGCCGCGCTCCGAAACCACGATGGCCGCATCGCGTGACGAATCGAACTCTTTCGCGATTTTCTCCTCCGCTGCCGCAAAAATTCGTTTCTCAACTTCCTGCCGGTCGCGATTTTGTTTGTCCAAGAATTCGGCGAGCTCACTGGCTTCGGTTTCATCCTGAGTCAGCAAAAGGCGCAGTGATTTTTCGGCGGTGCTCAAACGTCCGGCTGCATTCAAACGCGGTCCGAGCCGATATCCAATGTCCTCGGTAAAAATTGGCGCTCTCACCCCGCTGACTTCGATCAACTTCTCCAAGCCTGGCCTGGTTGATCTCGCAATTTCGATCGCGCCCCGCTGGACAAGCGTCCGGTTCTCACCGCGCAGCGGCACAATGTCGGCCACGGTTCCAAGCGCGACCAGATCAAGCTTTGATTTGAGATCGAAATCGATTGGCCGCGTTCTCAAGAGGGCGTGGCAAAGTTTGAAGACAATTCCGACACTGCACAAATAGTGGAACGGCGACGCCCAATCGATTTTCGGGTTTACGATCGCGACGCATTCTGGAAGCGCCGATTTCGGCTCGTGATGATCGAGCACAATCACGTCCACGCCGCGTTTCCGAAGATCGACAATCTCTGCGGTTGATGAAGTTCCGCAGTCGAGCGCGACGAGAAGCTGCGGGTGATATTGTTCCACGCAGCGTTCGACACTCTCACGGCTTAAGCCATAGCCTTCCTCCATCCGCAACGGCAGAAACGAATCCGGTGTAACGCCGTAAGCACGGAGTGTTTCGGCAAGCAATGCTAGCGAGGTGACTCCATCGACATCGTAATCGCCGAAAAGAGTAATTCGTTCATGTCGATCGAGCGCAGCAAAAATGCGCGTGACCGCCGCTTCCATGTTCGGCAGCAAAAATGGATCGCTCAACGATTTCAGCTGCGGCCGCAGAAACGCCTGCACCTCGTCTGCCGTGTCGAAACCTTTTCGAAATAAAAGGCGCGCGATACATTCGCAGCCGCAGATTTCGCTCCACGAAATTGGCCCGCCATTCAGTTCCTCAGGCGGAGGAAGGATCCATCGGCTTTGCCGCGTAAACGCTTCGCGCTGCTCTGCACCGATCAGGTTTTCGTCTACGCGGCTTTGCACCGATTATTTTATCCGCCGGACACTCCCTGACAACTCGGAGAGTCATTCACTCATAATCAGTTGACTCGCGGTAGAGCACTAAATAGACAGAAGCTGTGAAATCGATCGCAATTTTGTTGTCGACGGGTTTGTTTGCTTTGTCCGGGTGTGCCTGGTTGCTGCAACAGCCAACGCCTGCGTCGGAGAGACCGCCGGAAACTGCCAAGCTCGAACGCAAAACCGAGGTCTTCACCGGAAAAGTTGTCATGGTCGACGGCGCATATCGATTAAGTCTCCTGAAAGATCCCGACACGTTGTTGCGTCTGACCCGCGCTCGCAGAGAAAGCGAATTCACGAAGCAGCAAATTAATTTGAGGAAGTATTACGAAAAAACGATTTCCGTGAACGGAACGCTTCAGGACGAATGGATTTTCGGCGCGGACATCGTCGGGCAATGGACGCCGCCTGGCGGTGCTACCGGCCCAAACATGAACGCCCCGAAACAGACGAAGCCCTAGTGGTTCGACCTGTTACACGACGCTGAACGCGATGTTGCGTTTCGCCAACAGGTCGTGTTTTTGGCATAATTGATGGAAGGCGCGTAGACCTTCCTTCTCGCGTTCTCCAAAACTGAATCGGAGATGCTCGCGGTAATAGCGGTCGCAAAAGCTGCGGTCGAATTCCTTTTCGTCAGCAATCAGATTGTCGATGTTCGCGAGATTGTTGTCGCGTAATGTGCGTAACCGGTCCGCGATCGATTTGGGATCGACAACTTCAGGGCGCACGAGCCAGAGCGCGTAAACGAACGGAAGCTTCGTCACACCTTTCCATTCTTCTCCCAGATCCCAGTATTGATAAGCGGCGCCAAATTTCCGTCGAAATCGAATCGCGTGATCGCCAATGAGCAGCCGGGCGCGTCCGCGTTCGAGCGGCGAAAGCAAGTCGGCGGCAATTTGGACAGCCTGAAACGCTTCTCCACGCTCAGTCACCAAGTAACGCAACAAAACCACGGAAGTTTCGGAGGCGGGATCCAGTTCGATTTCCGGCAGCGGCCCATCACCGCTGTACGCAACCACAACACTGTAAACGGGTCCATCCGATGAAATCGAAATGCCATCTACCATCCGGTAGATGGGGTTCCGCAGAAATTCGAAACTGGAAACGAGCGCGACATCGAGTTCGCGACGGGAAAGACGCGCACAAAGCGCGGACGGATGATCGAGCACAACATCCGTCGGCCAACCGTGAATTAGGGGACGCGCGTTGAGATATTTAACGCAGCCAATTCGCAGCGGTTGTTGATCCTGCACTCCTTAGGCGCAGGCGAGCTCCGCTTCGGACCGCGGCCGGCTCGATGTCGATCTTTGCTGCGCGCCGTTGAGATGCCGGTAATAACTGTCGCGCTGGACCGGAACGCGTCGAGCTTCGCGAATAGCGTGCTCCAGCGCGGCGATGCTTTGCTGTTGCGGTGTGGTGGCTCCCGCCATGTGGAAAATTTTTTCTTCCATGATCGTCCCGTGCAAATCGTCCACGCCGTAACTGAGCGAGACCTGCGCCAGCGGCAGACCCAAGCTGACCCAATAAGCGGTCAGATGATCGATGTTATCGAGATAAATTCGGCTGACGGCGAGATTGCGAAGCTGCTCAATCGCGGACGCGCGTTTGATATGAACAAGCACGGTGGTCTGGGGCTCGAAAGCGAACGGGACAAAGCCGCTGAACCCGGCGGTCTCATCCTGAAGTTGGCGAAGTTGCCGCAAATGATTGACACGCTGCTCGAGCGTTTCAATGTGACCGTAAAGCATGGTGCAAGTGCTGCGCCCGCCCATCCGATGCCAGGTCCGATGAACATCGAGCCATTCCTCGGCGGTTTCTTTGCCGCGACAAATGCGGTCCCGCACGTTTGGATCAAAGATCTCTGCACCGCCACCGGTGATGGAACCTAATCCGGACTCGCGAAGAAGTTTAAGCGTTTCGGGGATCGACATCTTGAAGATTCGCTGAGCGAGATGGCGCAATTCAATCGCAGTAAAAGCTTTGATGTGCAGAGCAGGATCGAGAGCGCGCAATCCGCGCAACAGATCGAGATACCACTCCTTCTTCAACGTCGGATGCAGACCGCCGACCATGTGCACCTCGGTAATTCCAAGCGGCAGCGCTTCCGCGACAGCGTGAATAATCTCGCTGACGGCATGCTCGAACGCGTGAGCGTCCCGTTTCTTGGCGGCAAAAGCGCAAAACTGACACGATAAGACGCAGATGTTCGAGTAATTGATGTAACGATTGTGGATGTAAGTAGCGAAATTGCCGTTCTTCCGCTCGCGCACGACGTTGGCCAGTATTCCGAGCGCGTTTAGATCGTTTGAACGATACAAAGTGAGAGCGTCACTTTCCGAAATACGAGAGGCCGCCTCGATTTTCTCAGCGACCGGTCTAAGTTCCTTTGGAATAAGTGTGTAATTCATCCGGAGCCGACGCTGAAATCTATGGCTTACCATGCACAGGCGACTCACGAGTTGCAACAAAAAGCACCGGGGCCGTGCAACTGGAAAAGGCATGCCGATGCATAACGCGATAAGATTCGAATCGGCGCCCATCAATCAACGTCTGTCTATCAATGGCCGATCCAAAAGCGCCGGCGCGGTCCGAGGATGACGCCGAGGACGTCCGTCTGATGCGATTGGTTGCAGGCGGCGACACGACCGCATTTGAGCAACTCATCGAGCGGCATCAGGCGCTGGTCGCCGGCACGGTCGCGCGCATGCTTGGCAGCAATTCGGATGTCGAAGACATCGCGCAGCAGGTTTTCATTCGCGTCTGGAAAAGCGCGGGGCGGTACGTAGTGCGCGCGAAGTTCACGACCTGGCTGCTGAAAATCACGCGCAATCTCGTGTTTAACGAGATGCGCCGCGCCAAACGTCACGCGCATCTGCCGGTGCAAATCGAACCGCAAGCGGACGAGATACCGTTAAAGGACGAGGCCACGGCCGCCCCCGATGCAACCCTTCTTCACACGGAATTACAGGCGGCGATTGAGAAAGCGATCACGCTGCTTCCGGAAACGCAGCGGATGGCACTCGTGCTACGGCGATACGAAGAGCTTAGCTACGAAGAAATTGCCAACGTTCTCGATCTGTCCGTGCCGGCAGTGAAGAGCCTGCTCTTTCGCGCGCGAACGGAATTGCGCGAGCGTTTAAGGGATTATCTGGAGCGATAAAACCCAAAGAGGGCGGGACCCTTGCGAGCGCCCGCCCCCTCTCAACCCCACATTCCGAAATTCTTATTCGTCGCGGTCTTTGACGTCGCTTTTGAACTGAACCCGAGTCGCTTCCTCTGGCGGTGGCGGTGCCCCGGGTTTTGCATAATCCGCAGCGATCTGGCGATGCGACGTAGGAACTAAGCGCACAGCGCCTTTGGCGTTATTCCGCCACCCGTTCGGATCCGCATATTCCTCGCCGACATGATGAACACCAGAGACCTGATCTTCCAAGCCAGTGCCGTAATGTTGATCGAGGATTGTCGGTGTCACGAAGATGAGCAGGTTGCGTTTGTGCCGCTCGTTGTCGTGACTTTGAAAAGCATAGCCAAGAAGGGGTATGTCGCCGAGCAGCGGGACTTTTGTCCGCGATTTGCTCACTTGATCGGAGAGCAAGCCACCGATGGCCAGTGTGTCGCCGCTCTTGATCAGCACGTTGGAATCGAGCGAGCGCTTGTCGATGATCGGGCTCGATACATCGGCGCCATTAAAAGAGAAGTGAAAATCGTTCACCTTGTTACTGATCTCCGGTTTGACCGACAGCGTGATGTAATTGTCTTTATTAATCGATGGGCGCACGATCAGCGTATTGCCAAACAGTTTGTCCTGAAAACCACCGAACACGGCCGTAGCAGTTTGCTCATTGAAGTTGAGCTGCGGCACGGGCTGGTTACGAAGCACCTCAATTTTGGCCTGCTGATTGTCGGCGGTAACAATGCGCGGGTTGGCGAGAAACTCAGCATCGGCGTCCTCGTTTAGCGCCTGGATGGTCGCAGAAAATTGGGGGACAGACAAAATGGCGAATTGGCTCGGTATTAGGTGACCAAGATCGCCAAAGAAATGGTGGTTACCTGGTCTGCCGAGTGCAAAGCCGCTCGTTGGCGGATTAGCGCCTGGCACCGGACTGCCACTCGCGATCGGATTGCCATAAGTAACTGTCTTGGGAGCAGAAGCACTACCGACTGTGCCCGCCCAATTAATTCCGTAGGCTTGCACCGGATCGGCGCTCACTTCCACCAGTCGCGCTTCGATCATGACTTGCTTCGTTGGCTTGTCGATCTGCACCAGCATTTTCCGAACGTTGTCGATGTTGCTGCGGGTCTCGCGGAAGAAAATCGTGTTGGTGCGCTCGTCGATTTGCGGTGGATCTTTGCTCGCAAGTTGCGACGCCATCAATGGCGCAATGTCCTTGGCGCGCGCATAGCTGAATTGGTAGCTATCGCTTTCAGTTGGCTCAGCTGTGCGCTCGGTTGCGGTCTTGATGTAAAAGACGTTATCGATCTTATCCATGAAAAGCCCTTTGGCTTTGACGATGATCGAGATCGCTTGAAGCGCGGTCACGTCTTCCAACCGCATCGTTACCGTTCCGGTAACAGCATCGCTCACAACCATGTTGACCTTGGCCTGGCGTGCGAGCAATCGGAGCACTTGACCAACGTCGTCGCCTTGAAATTCGCGCACGCCAACACCGCCGCTTTCAATCGTGGCATCGGCTTCGGTCGCGGGAGCACCCGTTGTCACCGTGGAAGACGTGGTCGTCGACTTGGTGGCTGAAGTAGCCGCCTGAACAGGAGCTTGCACCACCAACATCGGCGGATGGTCCGCCGGTTTAACTGGGTCGGGTGGCTGCGCTGGACCAGTGGGAGCGGGATATGTTTGCGCTTGTGACAGGGAAAGCATGCCCAGGAAGGCCACCGCCGCGACGCGTACCCGATTCTTAAGAGAAGTAACCATAATTAGAAGGAGTGAGATAAGTGCTGGCCGGATAAAAGCAGGAAGCAGACCAGCTTGGTAACGTTTCCCACTACAAACGTGTAAAGGCGCCGGAACCGCCTTAAGTCCCTACGCCGGGAGGACGGCGGGCAGCCTGAACGAACTCCCGGATCAAACCGTGATCTTTCCTTCCGGGCGAGATTTCGACACCGGTCGTAACGTCGACGCCATCGGGGCGCACTTCGTGGATAGCTTCAGCCACATTCTCCGCGCTTAATCCGCCCGCCAGAATCGCATTCAAACTTGGATGCTCTTTGATAAATTGCCGCGCGAAACTCCGCGGAAATGCTTTCCCGGTCCCCCCGAATCCAACACCCGAAGCCGAATCCAAAATTACCGTGTCAGTAAAAAATCCGGGCACGTCCACCAGCGATTTCGAATTCGCGACTGGCAGGGCTTTGGCGAATCGAATTCCCGCTTCCGCCAGACGCCGGCAGAATTCAGGCGATTCATTGCCGTGCAATTGTAGCGCATCGATAAAAAGCAGTCGGCTAATTCGAATTGCTTCGTCCCAACTCGGGTTCGCCATCACCGCCACTTTGCAGATCTCGTTCGACAATTTGTCGATCCATTCGGCCGCAGCGTCGATGTCGATGCAACGCTTGCTTTGGCGAACGAGGTTGAATCCGAGCGCATCCGCGCCCGCTTCGATCGCCGCGAGCGCATCCGCCTCGTTGGTGATTCCGCAAATCTTAATGCAAATTCGGCTCCCTGATCGCGATTTACTGCCGAACATCCCGCCGATTTTCACTCGCCGGGTTCAATCACTCGCCCGCTAACCTGCTTGATCTGGCTATGATGCGTCAGCACGTGGACCCGTCCGTCACTGCCGCGAAAGAATGCGCTGAGCAGCCAGCTTACAAAAGAAATGATGATTGCGCCAAAAATCGCGCTCCAGAAACCGTGGACTTTGAAACACGGCACAATTTCGCTCACGAACTTCAACATCAGCGCGTTGATGACCAAAATGAAGAGGCCGAGCGTTATCAGAATCAGCGGAAAGCTCAGGAACAGCAGGATCGGGCGAACAAAAGCGTTGATGATTCCGAGAAGAAGCGACGCGCCCAGCAGACAGCCGATTCCGGTGTAATCGATTCCCACGATCGGCGCTGCAACAAACACGGCAAACGCCGTGACGAACCAGCGAAAAACGAAATGCCGCATAACGCTACGTTATTGGCATTTAATGTTCTCGCCAAGCAACAGTTGCAGCGTGTCCGCCGTTACCTTCGAGCGGAAGCAGAAAACCGCTTGTCAATCGAATGTCTCACGCTAAAGCGTAATTTTGGGAGGAATTCAATTGTGGCGAAGAAAAACAAGGGAGTGAGAAATGAATTGTCGGCTGACACGGGATCGTCCGACAAGCCCGTCAAAATAAAAGCGCGTGGAAGATCGGCATCTGCAAAACGGAAAAAATCTCCGCCGCGCAAAAAGAGCGCCGCGCAAAGACCGAATCCGCCAACGGCAGCTCCACTCGGCCCGGATCTGACCAATGAACAAATTCAGACGCGCGCCTACTTTATATCCGAACGGCGCCGCCGATTCGATCTTCCCGGCGACGCAAATTCGGATTGGCTCGAAGCCAAGCGTCAACTGCTCGCCGAAATTGGCCCGCGCTGATTCCAGGGCAATTAATGCGCTGACTCGATCGTCGGAACGGCTGCTTTGATTTTTTCCAGCAACCGATTGATCGCAAACGGTTTGGCAACTAAACCGGCCACGCCCGGTTCCTTGAGTAAGTCCTGGGCTCTCGCTTCCTGGGCCTTTCCGGAAATGAGAAGGAGCGGCGGAACTTCTCTCACTGGCTGACTATTTTGGTAAACTTTGCCGATCAGGAAAAATAACATCGCGCCGTCGATCATCGGCATTTGGAAATCGAAGATGAACAGGTCGTATTCTTTCTTCAGCGCGAGCTCGAATGCGTACTCTGGTTTGGGCGAGGTATCGACCTCGCACCGCAGGGATGCCACCAACGCCTCACGCACGACCCGCAACAGCGCGACGTCATCGTCCACCATCAAAATGCGTTTCGGCTCGGCCGCCACGGTGCTCATTTAATCACGAATGGACACGAATAAACACCAATTGATTCGAAGGAGTTTCTGTCTGCGTCCTCTTTATTCGTGTCGGCCTGTCACGCCGTAGCTTTATGCGGAGGCGGATTCGTGTCTATTAGTGGCTAACGAATGAACCACGCGATTGTCGATCTTGCCGCCGTTTTGCGCGAGCGCCTCGCGATCATCGGCGACGAAAACAGCCGCCGCGATCCCGAAGTGCACACCGCTCGACTGCGAGCAATCTCAGAAAAGATCGAGAGACTCGAAGCCGCGCTGCCAAAGCCAATCAACCCGCAGCTGGCCCACTTTCTTCAGCGCAAGAGCTACGACAAGGCGCTCGAATTTTTGGAAGCGAACGCGACTACGGAGCGCGCTTAACGCGAATACAACTCGACGATCAACTGCTCGTTGACGATGGGTTGCATTTCTTCGCGCGAAGGGATGTGCGCGACTTTTCCTTTAAGCGCGTCGCGATCGACGGTCAGCCAATCCGGCACCGGCACGATTTGCGTGAGCTCGAGATTGCGCAAGGCGAGCTGGCGCGATTTCGGTTTATCTTTAATCGCGATCTCGTCCCCCGCTTTCACGTTGTAAGAAGCGACGTTGACGTTGCGGCCATTCACCTGAACGTGACCGTGCGACACGAGCTGCCGCGCCGCATTGCGGGTATTGGCCAAACCTAAACGATAAATCACGTTATCGAGACGCGTCTCGAGAAGTTGCAACAGCGTTTCACCGGTCACACCGCGTTTGCGCAATGCGTTTTGGAAAATCCGGCGAAATTGTCTCTCGAGAAGACCGTACTGGTAACGCAGCTTCTGTTTTTCGCCGAGCGCGATCGCGTAATCGGATTGTTTGCGCCGCGAGCCTTTAGGGCCGTGCATCCCCGGCGGATAATTTTTCCGCTCGAGTGACTTCGACGGTCCAAAAATCTGGACGCCGTAACGGCGACTGATTCTTGTTTTCGGTCCGGTGTATCTGCCCATGAAAGAAATTGAGAAGTTGAGTTGTTGAAAAGTTGAGAAGATTAGACGCGACGTTGTTTCGGCGGCCGGCAACCGTTGTGTGGAACGGGCGTTACGTCGCGAATCAAAGTGAGCTCAAGGCCGATCGCCTGCAACGCGCGCACGGCTGATTCGCGTCCAGCACCCGGACCTTTGACGAGCACCTGGACTTCTTTGAGCCCGTGAGCCATCGCTTGTCGCGATGCGTCTTGCGCGACCAGTTGCGCCGCATACGCGGTGCTCTTGCGGGAACCTTTGAATCCAACTTTGCCCGCGCTCGACCAACCGATCACGTTTCCATTCAAATCCGTGATCGTGACGATCGTGTTGTTAAAGGTCGCGTAAACATGCGCGATGCCGGAATGAATGTTCTTGGCGCCTTTCGCCTTAACAATCTTCGGTTTCTCGATGTCGTCGGCATCCAAGGTGAGGTTCTCGCGTGGCGCTTCAGCCGGAGCTGCTTCTTGCTTGCTCGACTTCGCCGATTTTTTCGGTGGCTTCGTCTCGGCCGTGACTGGCGATGTCGTTTCAGCAGCGAGCGTTGGTTGGGCAGCCTCTTCTTTCGCTTCGGCGACCGCCGGCTTCTCTTCGGCCTTTGGCTTCTTTGGTTTCTCCGCTTTCTCCGCTTTCTCCGCTTTCGGCTTCGCTGGTTTTTTGTGTTCGGCCATCTTAATTAAACTTTGCCTGCTTTTGCTTCCGGATTACGGATCACGCCCACGGTCTTGCGCGGTCCTTTGCGCGTACGCGCGTTTGTCGATGTCCGCTGTCCGCGGACTGGCAAACCGCGGCGGTGGCGCTGTCCGCGATAACAATTGATCGCCTGTAACCGCTTCAAATTGCCCTGAATGTCGCGCCGCAGATCGCCTTCGATTTTGATCTTGTTGTTTGTAATCGCGTGAATGATCTCGTTGATCTGCTGCGGAGTCAGCTTATTGGCGCGCAGATTGGGATCGATATTTGTTTGCTCCAAAATTTTCCGGGCGGTGCTAAATCCGATGCCGTAGATATAGGTCAGCGACGCTTCGATGCGTTTGTCCGCTGGAATTTCAACTCCGAGTAATCGTGGCATTGGTAAATCGTTAAATAAAATCAGCCCTGGCGCTGTTTGTGGCGCGGGTTCTTGCAAATCACGCGCACCACATTTTTGCGCTTCACAATCTTGCAGCTTTCACAAAGTCTTCTAACTGAGGGTCGCACTTTCATGTTGGTCGAAACAAAAAACGCGGAGCCATATCCGCGTTGTCACTTCTGGCGGAAGGTGATCCGCCCCTTCGACAAATCGTAGGGAGATATCTCTAGCATAACTTTGTCGCCGGGCAAGATACGAATGAAATGGAGCCGCATTTTTCCGGAAATGTGGGCCAGAACCTTGTGGCCGTTCGGCAGCTCGACCCGAAACATGGTATTCGGAAGCAGCTCGACGACAGTGCCTTCTACTTCAATTGCGTCTTTCCGCGCCATGTCAGGATTTCCGGCCCATCTTTGGTGATCAGAACCGTATGTTCAAAATGGGCCGAACGCGTGCCGTCAGCCGTGCGCACCGTCCAGCCATCATCCATTAGCCGCACTTCGGCACTTCCAATGTTAATCATCGGCTCGATCGCCAGCGTCATCCCGGATTTGAGTTTCGGACCGCTTCCACGTCGCCCGTAGTTCGGAATTTGCGGTTCCTCATGCAATTTGCGGCCCACACCGTGTCCGACAAACTCGCGCACAACGGAAAATCCATTGCGTGCAGCTTCATCTTCAATCTCAGCACAGATATCACCAAGCCGAACGCCTTCGGCGGCAATGTTGATCGCGCAATCCAGCGCTTTTTCGGTAACGCGCAAAAGCTGATCGGTCCGTTCATCCACAATTCCAACCGGAACCGTGGTGGCAGTGTCCCCCACCCAGCCGTCCTGAATCACACCGATATCGAGTTTCACAATGTCGCCGTACTGAATTCGGCGTTGACTGCCAATTCCGTGCACAACTTCATCATTGAGGGAGATGCAAATATTGCCGGGAAAAACGCGGTGACCCAGCCGATATCCGAGAAACGCGCTCTTCACCCGCGCTTCGTTCATGAAATCGGCGGCTGCCTCGTCCACTTCCTTCGTCGTGATTCCGGGGCGAACCAATTCGCTCACCCGGTCGAGAATGTCGCTCGCCGTGCGACACGATTGCCGCATCTTCTCAATTTCTTTTGCGCTTTTGATTGGGATCATGCCGGCACTTTGTCTTCGATCAGGCGCGAAATATCAGCAAACACCGTGTCGCGATCGCGATTTCCGTCAATCCGACGCAGGATCGACATCTTTCCGTAATAATCGGCGAGCGGTTGCGTTTTCGTAGTGTATTCGCGTAAGCGCGTTTGCAGAACACTCATGTCATCATCGCTTCGGCGTTCAAGTCGCCCTTCGCAATACGGACAGATCGGGCGGTCTGCAAATTTCGCGCTGTCCACACTCGTCGTAAAACCGCAAGTCCGGCACTGCAGCCTCCCCGAAATCCTTGCCCGGACGGTTTCCTCCGAAACTTCGAGCCAGATCGCCGCGTCGAGCGAGGTGTGCAGATTTTTCAAAATAGATTGCAAACTTTCCGCCTGTGGAAGCGTTCTTGGAAATCCATCGAACACAAAACCGTAGCCGCCGTGCAAGCGCAGCCAATCTTCAATCAGCTTCACAATGATTTTGTCCGGCACCAAATCACCCCGCTGCAGGATTTCCGCCGTGTCCAATCCCAGCGCCGTGCCCAAATCTTTTTCGCGACGCAGAATCGCGCCGGGCGAAGTGACCGGAATCCCAAATTGGCGGGTGATCATCTCCGCCTGGGTTCCTTTGCCGGAACCGGGAGCACCGAGTAAAACGAGTCGCCGTTTCACTTCGACGCCAAAAACGCCGCCACTCCGCCAATCACAATGATGGCGATGCCAACATAGAGCCACATCAATGTGCGTTGCGCCGCGGCTTCGCCGCGAACATAAGCCGAGCGACCGGTGAACCCGCCGCGGACACGCCCTTTGCGCAGAAAACCGTCGTAATGGCGCTGGATCAAATGCGTTTCAACCTGACGCATCGTATCGAGCATGACGCCAACGATAATGAGCAAACTGGTGCCGCCGAAAAATTGCGCCGTCACCGTTGGCACATGCAAACTCTGGCTCAGCAGACTCGGAAGCACTGCTATGATCGTCAGGAAAATCGCTCCCGCAAAAGTCAGGCGCGTCATCGTGAAATCGAGAAACTCGGCCGTCGGTTTGCCTGGACGCACGCCCGGAATGTAACCGCCGTACTTTTTCAAATCGTCCGCGATCTGTGCCGGCTGAAATTGGGTTGCAACCCAGAAGTAACTGAAGAAGAAAATCATCACTGCCAGAACGACATAATGCAGCCAGCCGGTCGAAAGCATCTCTGAAATTTGGCGCGCCGTCGGACTATTTGGAAACGCCCAGCTCACGATTTGGTTCGGGAACAACAAGAGCGCCCATGCGAAAATAATCGGCATCACGCCGGGATAATTCACTTTCAACGGCATGTATTGCGTATTTCCGCCATATTGTTTGCGACCGACCACGCGCTTGGCGTATTGCACCGTGATTTTGCGCACCGCTTGAGTGATCGCAATCACGCTGGCGATAACTAAAAAGAGAAACGCTACCATCAGCACCAGGATCGCCGGATTCACCTGACTCGTGCCCGTTTCCGATGATGGCACAAATGTCTTCCACGCCTGCGCCAATGCCGCCGGTAATCTCGCGACGATGCCGATGGTGATAATCAACGAAATGCCGTTCCCGATTCCGCGCTCGGTGATTTGATCGCCGAGCCACATCAACATCAGTGTTCCGGTCGTGAGCGAAATCACCGTCACGACGCGAAAAACCCACCCGGGATCGTCGACCAGCGGAATGCCCAACCGCGCAATCGTCTCCGAAATTCCCGGCAAGGCGACGCGATACGCTTCCGGATGCTGAAATGAGATCGCGAGCAGGTATCCCTGAAAAATGCACAGCCCGACGGTCATGAACCGCGTGTATTGCATGATCTTTTGGCGACCCCCGTCTTCGCGCGCGAGTCTCCCCAATTGCGGAATCACCGCCGAAAGCAGCTGCATCATGATCGATGCGCTGATGTAGGGCATGATGCCGAGAGAAAAGATCGCGCAGTTTTCAAGCGCGCCGCCGCTGAACAAATTCAACAAGGCCGCGAGATTCCCACCGGATTTTTCGGTTAACGCACTGCGGAACCATTCCTGCAATACGGCCTGATTGACTCCGGGCGTCGTGATCGCTGCACCGAGTCGGACGACGACTACGATGGCAAGGGTGAACAGAATTCGCCGCCGCAGCTCCGGTATCTTGACCGTGTTGAGAAAGGCCGAAACCATTTAGAAAATTTACGCTGACGCTAGCGTTTCTCGGACTCTTTCTTTTTTGCCTTCGGCTGCGACTTCGTTGTCGATCCTCTGTTCGGCTTCGCTTCCGCCACGGATGCTTTTCCGCTTTGATCGACATCGTCCCCGCCCGCCGTCGGCTTTCGCGCTGCCGGCTCGCGCATGGTGATCGTTCCACCGGCCTTCTCGATCTTTGTTTTGGCCGATTCGCTTACTTTGTCCGCTTCGATCTTCAGCGCGTGCTTCAACTCTCCGTCGCCCAAAATTTTTATCCCGGCCACATTGCCGCGCACGAGCTTCGATTCGCGCAGCAATTCTTCGTTCACAACCGTGCCAGCCTTGAATTCATTCAGATCGCTCAAGTTGACGATTGCGTAGGTCGCATGAAAGGCAGCGTTATTGAAACCGCGCTTGGGCAAACGCCGGATGAGCGGCATCTGTCCACCTTCGAATCCGAGACGAATGCTGCCACCCGAGCGTGCCTTTTGACCTTTGTGGCCTTTGCCGCTGGTTTTTCCGTGACCGGAGCTTTCGCCGCAACCGAGTCTCTTGACCCGATGACGCGCGCCCGGACGCGGCCGCAAATTATGTAGCCGCATCATGTCGCCTGCGCGGCCGCCTTTCCGTCCCCGCCTTTGATTCCGCGCACTTTGAAAATTTCATCTTTCCGCCGCAGCGATTTCAACGCCGCGATTGTCGCCTTCACGACGTTCGCGTGATTGCTCGAGCCGAGCGATTTCGCGAGCACATCGCGAATTCCCGCTGCTTCAACGACCGCGCGCACACCGCCGCCGGCGATCACACCGGTTCCCGGCGACGCCGGTCGTAACAGAACGCGCCCACCACCGAATTCACCGATCGTCTCGTGCGGAATGGTATTTTCGTGAAGTGAGACTTTTTCCATCGACTTCCGCGCCGACTCGGAAGCTTTGCGGATCGCTTCCGAAACTTCGTTCGCTTTTCCGAATCCGACTCCAACGCTGCCATCGTGATCGCCGGCCACGATTAGCGCGCTAAAACTAAAACGTCGTCCGCCTTTCACGACTTTCGCGCAGCGGTTGATGAACACGACTTTCTCGGTCGTATCGCCTCTTGCCGCCGGCGTTCTGTCCTGGTGACGGGAATCTGGTCGTCTGCCTTGTCCTGGTGCTGCCATGAAATTAAAACTTTAATCCACCTTGGCGGGCCGCATCGGCCAGCGCTTTCACTTTGCCTTGATATTGAAACCCGCCGCGATCGAACACGACCTTGTCGATCTTTTTTCCAAGCGCGCGCTCGGCAATGACTTTGCCGACAACTTCGGCGCTGGCGCGATTGGCCGCGGCTCTATTTTTTCCAAGCACGTCCTTCTCGGCGGTCGAGGCCGCGATCAATGTCTTGCCTGCGTCATCATCGATCACCTGCGCGTAAACATGCTTGCCCGAAAAGTAGATCGACAAACGCGGACGCGCGGACGTGCCGGAAATCTTCTTCCGGATCCGCCGATGCAATCGCTCACGCGCTGCTTTTCGATTGAACGTCGCCATAAAATTACTGGACGGTTTTGCCTTCCTTGCGACGGATTTGTTCGCCGGCGTAACGAACACCTTTGCCCTTGTACGGCTCCGGCGGATAGAAACGACGAATGTCCGCTGCGACCTGCCCTACGACTTTCTTGTCCGCGCCTTGAATCATGATTTTGGTCTGATCAGTGACGGTGATTTTGATGTCCTTTGGAATAGGGAACAGAATCGGGTGCGAAAACCCGAGGCTGAGATTCAAGTTCGTGCCTTGCACGGCAGCCTTGAAGCCAACGCCCTCGATTTCGAGCTGTTTCGTAAAACCTTCGCTTACGCCGACGACCATGTTATGCACGAGAGCGCGCGAGAGTCCGTGCAACGCTTTCACGCTTCGCGTTTCCGCGCCGCGCGCGATCGAGACGTGATTGTCTTTCACGCTGCCCGTGATTTGCCGTGGCAATTTCCAATTCAGCTTGCCCTTCGGGCCTTCGACCGAAACGCCGCCGTCATTGTCGATGTTGACTTTGACTTTGTCGGGAATGTCGACCGGTTTGTTTCCAATTCGCGACATAAAATTTACCAAATGTAGGCGAGCAGTTCGCCACCCACTTTTTGTTTCTTCGCTTCGCGTCCTGACATCACGCCCCGCGAAGTCGATAAAATCGCGGTTCCCATTCCACCGAGCACGCGCGGAATTTCTCCGGCGCCAACGTAACGCCGCAGACCGGGACGGCTGACCCGTTTCAATCCGGTGATGGCGCAGGTGTGATCGACCAGCTTGTTCGTAATTTTGATCCGCGGATGCGCCGCCTTCGTGTCGACTTCGTAATCGCTGATGTACCCTTCATTCTTCAAAATCCGGACGACTTCAGCTTTCAGCTTGGAGTACGGCACGAAGATCTCGATCTTCTGCGCGTGCGCGCCGTTGCGCATGCGAGCAAGCAGGTCTGCAATTGGATCTGTAACAGTACTCATGAAATTCAGGCGGCTTGCGCAGCCGGCTTTTTCGCGCGATCGGCAAAAGGCATTCCCAACTCGCTCAAAAGCGACTTGGCCTCTTCGTCCGTCCGCGCAGTGGTCACAATTGTAACATCAAAACCGATGTTGCGCTTAATTTTGTCCATCTCGATCTCGGGAAAGATTGTCTGATCGGGGACACCGAGCGTGTAATTGCCGTGGCCATCGAAACAGCGCGGCGATACTCCGCGAAAGTCGCGAATGCGCGGGAGCGCAGCTTTGATCAACCGCTCGAGAAATTCGTACATCCGATCGCCACGCAGCGTAACTTTCGCGCCGATAATCTGGTCCTTGCGCAGTTTGAAGTTCGCGATGCTCTTCTTCGAGCGCGTCTCGGCCGGTTGCTGACCGGTAATCAGTCCCAGCTCCGCTTTTGCTTCATCCAAAGCCTGCTTTATGTCCGGCTGCGAACCGACCGACGTGTTGATCACCACTTTGTCCACCCGAGGAATCTGGTGAACGTTCTTGTACTTATGCCGCTCGCGCAAAGCGGGCACCACACGATCTTTGTAGTGACGGTAAAATTCGTTTTCCATCACGCCGCCTTTTTCTCAGCCTCTTTCCTCGGCTTCGTTTTGGTTTTCTTTTCGGCCTTCTTCTCACGCTCGATCACTTTCACATTCGAAATGTGAATCGGACCTTCACGCTCGGCGATTTTGCCCTGCGGATTATCTTCCGACTTGCGCAGATGCTTCTTAATAATCCGCACACCTTCGACCAGCACTCGCTGTTTGCTTGCCAACACCTCGAGAATCTTGCCGCTCGAACCTTTGAAGTTCCCGGAGATCACTTCGACTTCGTCGCCTTTCTTAACGTGAAACTTCATCCGACTCATAAAACCTCCGGCGCCAACGAAACGATTTTCATGAAATTGCGCTCGCGCAGTTCGCGCGCGACCGGACCGAAAATGCGTGTCCCGCGCGGATTCAAATCTTTGTCAATAATCACGATCGCGTTGTTGTCGAACCGCAGAAGAGAGCCGTCGTCGCGACGAATCGGCTGACGTGTGCGAACCAAAACGGCACGAACGACTTCGCCTTTTTTAACGGTGCCAGTCGCGCTCGCTTCTTTCACGTTCGCGGTGATGACGTCTCCGATCCCGGCATAAAGCGTGGCCTTGCCGATCACGCCGATCATTGTCGCCATTCGCGCGCCGGTATTGTCCGCCACTTCAAGTCTGGACCGAATTTGCACCATAAAAATTATTTCTGGAGAACCTCCACCAATCGCCAGCGCTTCAATTTGCTCAGCGGTCGCGTTTCCATTATCCGAACAGTGTCGCCAGTCTTGGCCTTGTTCTCCTCGTCGTGCGCATAAAACCTTCGGATCTGCTTCACAATCTTGCCGAACTTCGGATGTGGCACGCGGGTAATCGTTCGGACTACGATCGTCTTATTCATCCGCTCGGAAATAACTTCGCCCACCCGCGTCTTCCGCGCCGAACGAGTGTACTTCGCTGGCAATGGGGGCGGTTGCGCCGTCGATTGTCGATCTTGTGTTGCTTGCCCGGGCATAAATTATTTCTTCTTCTTCTCCCTTGGTTCTGCGGCGGGAATGGTCTGGGGTTCGTTCGCACGCCGGGACAAGATCGTTTCGATCCTCGCCACATCGCGACGTAGCAAACGCAAACGGCTCGGTTGCTCGAGCTGTCCGCTTTGCTGCTGCAAACGCAGATGCAAACGTTCCTGGCGAAGATCGCGCCGTTTCGTCAACAACTCGTCCGTGCTCATCTCGATTATTTCTTTAATTTTCATCTTTGTTAGGCCGCGGCCACGTGGTGACGGCTGATAAACTTGGTCCGCACCGGCAATTTGTCCGCCGCCAATCGCAGCGATTCGCGCGCGACCGATTCGGTCAGACCGTCGAGCTCAAACAAAATATTCCCGGGCTTCACGGTCGCGACCCAATACTCCGGCGGGCCTTTTCCCTTACCCATTCGCGTTTCCGGTGGACGCGCGGTGACTGATTTGTCCGGAAAAATCCGGATCCACAGCTTGCCTTTGCGTTTCATGTTGCGAGTCAACGCGACGCGGGCGGCCTCAATTTGCGTGTTCGTGATCCACGCGCGCTCGAGCGTTTGCAGGCCGAACTCGCCGAAGTTGATTCGCAGATTGCGCGAAGCAGTCCCCTTGCGGCTTCCCCGCTGGGACTTCCGATACTTCACTCGTTTGGGCATCAATGGCATAAATTCTCCTAGGCTGCGACTGGCTCAGTTGGCGGCGGGGGCGGAGGAGCCATTGCAACCGGCGCTTCGCTCGGCGCCTCTTCCTTCTTACACATCCAGCATTTCACGCCGATCTTGCCATAAACGGTGTTTGCTTCGGCGAAACCGTAGTCGATCGGAGTGCGCAAAGTGTGCAGTGGAACTTTCCCTTCGCGATACCATTCCGAGCGCGAAATTTCCGCGCCGTTCAATCGACCCGAGCAACGCAACCGAATCCCTTCTGCGCCAAAGTCCATCGCCGTCTGCACCGCTTTTTTCATGGCCCGGCGGTAAGCGATTCGCCGCTCGATTTGCAGCGACACGTTCTCGGCAACCAATTGAGCATCCAACTCCGGCGTCTTGATCTCCTGGATGTCGATCTTGATTTGTTTGCCCTGCGCCATCTTCGAAATTTCTTCCGTCATTTTCTCGATCTCGGCGCCTTTGCGGCCGATGACAATGCCGGGTCGCGCAGTGTGAATTGTGACCCGAATCGAATTCCACGCACGCTCGATCACAATTTTCGAGACCGCGGCGAATTGCAGCTTCTTCTTCACGTAAGCGCGAATCTCAAGATCGCTGTGAAGAAACGCGGGCAGTTCTTGCGGCGACGCGTACCAGCGCGAACGCCAATCGCGGTTCACCCCGAGTCTGAATCCAATCGGATTAACTTTTTGTCCCATAAAATTTATTTCTTGGCCGCTTTCGCGGTCTTCTTCTTACCTTTTTTTGCCGTTGTCGATTTTGCTCCGGTCTCCCCGGTTTTCTTTTCTTGCTCGCGCTTCGCCTTTCGCGTTTCGCGCGTCTCAATTGCCAGGTCGTCCGTCAAAACGATTCGAATATGACTCGTCCGTTTCAAAACCTGGCTGCCACTGCCGCGAGCGCGCGTCTTCATTCGTTTGAAAGTCGGACCTTCACCGACGACCGCTTCCTTCACGACCAGACCGTCAGCTTTCAAGTTCGCGTTGTTCTCTGCGTTCGCGATCGCGCTCTTAAGCGTCTTGTTGATCAGGAAAGCCGCCTTCTTCGGCGTGAAAGCGAGGAGGTCGAGTGCTGCCGAAACCGGCAGACCCTGAATCTCTCGCGTCACTTCGCGCACCTTAAATGGCGAAATCCGCGCGTACTTATATATCGATCTAACTTCCATCTATTTTAAAGTTACATTCGAGCGGGCATCCGCCTGGAGGCGATCGCCCACTTTTATTTTCTCTTTTCCAGAATCCTCAATCACCGCGCCACAAATTCGCTGGCGCACGTCCACCACCCGCAGGGTCGCGATCTTTTGATCGCCCCGCATCACCCGCAGCGGCATTCCAATTTTCACGCCCTGCTGCTCGCCGATGTTCGCGACCACGAACGACCATTGGTCCTTCACGCTCAGGACACTGCCGTCCATCAAACTGGGCTGCGGCCCTTGAGCGTTGGCAGATGTCGATCTTCCGACCAGCTCGTTCGTTTTGCGCAATTGCGTTTCCACGTCCATTCGCGCTTGCGCGTCGCCGCCTTGGGAAGTTTTCAAATATCGCAACAGCGCCTCGTTCAGGCCGAGCAATTGATCGCGCAAATCGTTGCGTTCCTTCTGCGCCAGCCGAAGATCGCTCACCGCCGCGAGCAATCGTTGCTCGAGCTTCGCG
>DATNKD010000149.1:0-10806 GCA_035603575.1 Chthoniobacterales bacterium | reverse complement strand
GTTCCACCATTTCGACAAACGGGATTCCGGGATTTCCGGAATGGCGCTCCCCGCCTTGTCGTAATGCGAGGTGTCGTTGAATAAAGTCAGCCGCGCACGAGTGGCATCGCGAAAATCGACAATATTCAGGGCGGCCGGTTTTTGATCGAGATTGTCGCGATAACGTCGCGGATCAAATCCGAGGAGCGAGCTTAGCAAAAGTCGGATCGTCGCTTTATGCGACACCACCAGAATATTCTGGCCGCCATGTTCTCGAACGAGCTCTATCAGCGCCGGCAGAGCGCGGGCTGTCACCGCCAATCCGCTTTCTCCGCCCATTGGCGCAAAGGTGTAAGGATCTTTTTCCCATTCCGCCGCTTCCTCTGGAAATTTTTCTTCTACTTCCCGCCGCGTCATCTGTTCCCAGCGTCCGTGGTTAATTTCACGAAACCCGTCCCGTGTCTGGACTTCGAGTTTGTGCGGTGCCGCCAAAATGCTTGCCGTTTCAACCGTGCGGCCCAATGGCGACGCATAGACAGCAATGATTTTCTCGTGACTCAAACGATCGGCCAATCGGCGCGTTTGTTCGCGGCCTTCATCGGAAAGCACCACATCAGTCGCGCCGGCAAAGCGATCTTCAGCGCTCAATACCGTCGCGCCATGGCGCACCATAAAGACTCGTGTTACCGCCGACTTCATAATCGTTGACCGTCATCGCGTAAATTCCGCGAAAAGGCAATCCTGCCGGTAAGATGTCGATCTTACGAGAGCGCAGGTCAGAGGCTAGCGCTCGATTTCGGGCAGCGTGGGGGTCAAGGCGAAAAAGAAAATCGGCAGCAGGGCCGCAGCCACTGCAGAAGTGATCGTGAAAATGTTCATGATCCAAACCAGCGGAACATTATCCGAATGCAGCGCGAGCCCCAAGATCACGAGCGGTAGCAAAACGGCCAAGGCCGCACTTTCGCAGGCAATAAATCGGCGCATTTTCGTTTTGCGACGCCGCTTCGACAAAGCAGTCTCGCCAGTTTGCGCAAACGTCTCAAAAAAGTCCGCTTGCGGACCGGAAACTGCGGCCGGGCGCGGAGTTTCGTGCATTGATTGCGCCTGAACCGGCGTTGCCGGTTTAGCTGGTGGTTCCGGAATGGGCTTCTGAACCATGTCGGCTTGAGGAGGCGGCATCATTCGCGGCAGACGCGCAACTCTGGCCGGCCTCATTGGAATCACGTTTTGCGCGGGCGCCGTCGGCGTGGCGTGCAGAATTCGCTCCCCACCATTGTCAGCGTTTGGAGCAGGATTCATTGCCGGTGCGCGCATGTTCCAGCGGACCTTTGGTTTCAAAGTGGGCGGAAGCGGCATCTTCCGCATGGGCGCTTCTGGGATCCGCGGCGGCGGCGCGCTTACCCGACGCAGCGCTGGATTCGGCGCAGGAGCCGGCGCTTTGCTGCGGACTGGTTCGAAATTTTCCCGACGAACCACCGGAGCCGGCTGCACTTGCGGGCTAGGCAGCGGCACAATCGCGGGTCTTTTACGCCATGCCTCGAGCGGTGCCGGTTCAGGCTCTTCCTTCGTCGGTTTGGGTGAAGGAACAACCGTGCGTGTGAAATGATCGGGAAAGCTGTACGATTCGCTGGGGATGAGGGACATGGCCTGCGGGTGCGGGACCAAATGTTTTAGCGATTCCTATTTTTTTAGTCAACTCAAACCTGAACGCCCCCCACATGAGATTGCCATGCTTTGAAGCTACATTGGCGAGTGCCAAGCGATGCCACACCGCGCGCGATCATTCATCTCGACATGGACTGCTTTTACGCGGCCATCGAGGTGCGGGACCGCCCGGCTTTGCGTGGAAAACCGGTCGGCGTTGGCGGTGCGCGCGATCGCCGCGGCGTCCTGACCACCTGCAATTACGAAGCGCGCGCGTTCGGCGTTCATTCCGCGATGCCGACGTTCATGGCGCTGCAGCGTTGTCCGAATTTGATCGTCCTTCCGACCCGCTTCGATGTTTACCGACGCGAAGCGGCCGTCGTTCGCGAAATTCTGCACCGTTTCAGCCCGTTGGTAGAACCGCTTTCGCTCGATGAAGCTTATCTCGACGCGACCGCGCACCCCGGCGCGCCGGGGCCGCTCGCGCAAGTGATTCGCGATTTAATTTTTCAAAAGACGAAACTGACTTCGTCAGCCGGCATCGGGCCAAACAAGTTGATCGCAAAAATCGCCAGCGCGATGCGAAAGCCGGACGGGCAATTGGAAGTCACGGCGGCCGAAGTGCCAGGATTCATGCAAGATTTACCAGTTCGCGAGATCTGGGGCATCGGCGAAAAGACCGAACGGAGATTGCAGGAGCTGGGCGTCAAGACGTGCGGAGAGCTTCAGCGTTTCTCGCGTCCGCAGCTTGTCGATCTTTTCGGCAAATTCGGCAGCGAACTCTTCCATCTTTGCCGCGGGGTTGACGATCGACCGGTCGAACCGGACCGTCCACGCAAATCGCTCAGCACCGAGGAAACTTTTCCGAGCGATCTGGAAACGCTGGAACAATGCGAGGAACGTCTCGCCGAACTTTTTCAGGAGCTCATGGCCGATCTGGCACAAAAAGAAACCGGTCGCCGCATCACCAAAATCTTCGTGAAGCTGAAATTTGCCGATTTCACCCGAACCACGGTCGAACGCGCTGATTTGGAGCCCTCACTCTCCGCATTTCGTTCTTTGCTGGCGGAGGCTTTTGCCCGCACCGGCAAAAAAGTGCGCCTGATCGGAGTCGGAGTGCGTTTCGCCGAAAGCGCACCCGCGGAAATGCAGATGCCGCTGTTTTCCGAGACGCCGGTTTAAGCCAGCACCAGCCGCGCCAGGACCAGCACAACAATTCCGCCGGCAAAGAGCGCGACCACGGCCATCTCCCGCTTGGTCAGAAGGGGCTCAGATTTTCCACTCGGAATCGTAACCTCGCCATTGTTCTCGATCACGCCCATCACGTCGTCGCACAGCTTTCGGACATCCGCCGGCATCGCGTCTTCATTCGCAAACTGTTCCCCGTTAAACACGAATTTTTTCTTCACCATCCCGTCGTGCAGCGCTTTTTCGTAGGCCATGCGGACCTCCGGAGGCAATTCAGCCGGGCTGGAATATTCCTGCCCATTGTAACGAATCTTGCTTTTCAGCGTAATGCTCACTGCCGGACAAAAATCATAGCATTTCACCTGCCATCGGCCCTCGCGCGGTCGTTCTTGTGATAAATTAGCCACCTAGTGATCAGTGCCGCCACCGAACAGAGGATCCGCGCTTCCGGCTGCGATGTGCGTTTCGATAATCTGACCCGCCAGCTTTACGCCACTGACGCTTCCATTTATCAAATCGAGCCGTTCGGCGTTGCCTTCCCAACCAGCGCGCCGGAGGCGAGTGCGGTCATCAAAGCCGCGGCCGATGAAAACGTTTCAATCACTCCGCGCGGCGCCGGAACGAGCCTGGTCGGAAATGCGGTTGGTGAAGGATTGATCGTCGATTTCTCGCGCCACAATCGCAAGATCGATAGTCTCAACATCGACAAGCACAGCGTCCACGTCGGCGCCGGGGTCGTGCTCGATCAACTCAATGCGTTTCTCAAGCCGCACGGATTTTGTTTCGGACCCGACGTCGCGACCAGCGCGCGCGCCACCATCGGCGGCATGATCGCGAACAACTCGTCGGGCGCGCACGTCCCAGTTTATGGCACGACTGCCGATCACGTTCTTTCGACCGAAATCGTTTTAGCCGATGGTCGAATCGTCAACGTCGGCTCGGCCAGCGAATCTTTACGCGACGAACAAAGCAAAATCGACAATCTCGTTCGCGCGCATGCGGCGGAAATGGCTGACCGCTGGCCTCCCGGATTACTTAAGCGCTGGCCCGGTTATGGCATCGAGCGATTTTCGCGCGCTCCAAACAATCTCAATGAAATTCTTGCCGGGAGCGAAGGAACGCTCGCCGCAATTTTTTCCGCGGAGCTGAAAATCTCGCCGCTTCCGGGAGAAAAAGGACTCGGCCTGATTTTCTTCGCATCCGTCGGCGAGGCGATGCAGGCGACAGTCGCGCTCCTCGATCTCAAACCGGCGGCGATCGAGCACATCGACCGTCCGTTGCTCGATCAAACAAAAGGACAACTCCATTTCCAAGCCGCACGCGCGTTGCTCGAGCTCGATGCCCAACCATGCGAAGCAATTTTGATTGTCGAGTTTTACGATGACGTCTCAGAGAAGTTGTCGATCTTGCAATCCCGCAATCTTGGGCTGCGCACGAAGATTTGCCGCGACGCGAACGAAATGAATCTCGTTTGGTCCGTGCGCAAGGCCGGGCTCTCGCTCCTGACCGGCTGCATTGGTCCGGCGAAACCGGTCGCATTTATCGAAGATGCCGCGGTGCGCACGGCGCAATTGCCCGATTACGTCCACGGCTTGCAATCGATCATGAAATCTCTCGGACTCGAAGCGAGTTACTACGGCCATGCCGCGAGCGGTTTGCTGCATGTCCGTCCCGTTCTCGACCTCCACAGCGCGGACGATTTGAGAAAGTTCCGGCTCGTGGCCGATCAAACTTCCGCGCTCGTTCGACAATTCAAAGGTTCGCTCTCGGCCGAACACGGAGTCGGGATCGCCCGCGCGGAATACATGCGCGAGCAACTCGGCGATGCGCTCCTGAATGTCATGCGCGAGATCAAGCGCACGTTCGATCCAAAAAATATTTTCAATCCCGGAAAAATTTTCGGGTTCGCCTACAAGATCGACAATCACCTCCGCAATAATTTCACGAAACCAATCGAGCTGCCGTTCGAGCCACGTTTGGCCTTCGCCTTCAAGGACCGATCGTTCATCGGCAATCTCGAGCAGTGCAACGGCTGCGGGGGTTGTCGCAAAGACGCGCCAATCATGTGCCCGACGTTCATTGCGACCGGCGACGAGGTCATGTCGACACGCGGTCGCGCCAACATTGTCCGGCGCTCGCTCGAATTGCGCGGCAATGGACATGATCCGTTGAAATCAGCGGAACTCGACGCCGCGCTCACCAATTGTCTCTCGTGTAAAGGTTGCACACCCGAATGCCCATCGAACGTGAATCTCGCGTTGCTCAAAGCGGAAATGCTTTACGCGCGCTACAAACGTGACGGCCTGCCACTTCGCGAGCGCTTTTTTAGCAATGTCGATTTGTTAGGCCGAATCGGCTGCACTGTTCCATGGCTGGCAAACGCAACCCTCGATCTTGCGCCGGTTCGCGGTTTGATGGAGAAAACGCTCGGAATTTCAGCGAAACGTTCGCTTCCACATTACACCCGCAAAAGGTTCGATCAGTGGTTCGCCGGCAATGCTCAACGCAATGGCGCGGATCGCCCGCGCGGCAAAGTGATCCTATGGGACGACACGTTTGTTCGTTACCACGAGCCAAATATTGGGATCGCGGCCGTAAAGGTGCTCAACGCGCTCGGCTTCGAAGTCGAGCTGCTGCAAAATCGGAAATGTTGCGGCCGGCCGGCGTTCAGTCAGGGAAATCTCGACGCTGCGACCGAAGTCGGCCGCCACAATGTCGATCTCTTGATGTCTTCTCAACCTCTCAACGAGGCCAGTCCGGCTCGGACCTCAACGTCTCAACAATCGGCTCCGC
This sequence comes from Chthoniobacterales bacterium, assembly GCA_035603575.1. Classification (GTDB taxonomy): domain Bacteria; phylum Verrucomicrobiota; class Verrucomicrobiia; order Chthoniobacterales; family UBA10450; genus AV40. The sequence continues at coordinate 5,202 of DATNKD010000149.1, read as the reverse complement.
CGATTATTTTCCTCGAGCCGTCCTGCTGGTCGATGTTCGTGGAAGATTATCGCGAGCTGAAAATCGAGAACGCGGAAAAGATAGCGGCGCGCTGTTATCTGTTCGAAAAATTCGTGGATGATTTGTTGGAAGGGGAACCAGAGGCGCTGCAATTCAAAGATCGCCAAGTGAAAGTTGCGATCCATCCCCACTGTCACGCCAAGTCGATCTTGAATCCGGCTTTTATGGCACGATTGGCGAACCGCTTGCCCGGACACACAGCAACGTTGCTCGACACAGGCTGCTGCGGAATGGCCGGTGCATTCGGTGCGCTTGCCGAGAAATACGAGCTCTCGAAACAGGTCGCGGCTGATCTACTGCGCAAGATCGACAATCAACAAGCTGATGTCGTAATTGCGTCCGGCACAAGTTGCCGCCATCAAATTGTCGACCTGAGCAGCGTCTCGCCAAAGCACATGGCCGAACTGCTCGCGGACGCCCTTGCGTAGAAAAACTTAACCTTGTGGTTTGGGCGGAGGCGCTGGCTTTGCGGCTTCGCCTGGTTTCGGCGGCGCAGCTCCCGCTGGCGCACCGCCGGGGAGATCAGCGTCAGGCACGGCTAAAATGTCGTGCTCCACGTATGATTCCGGATGACTGGCGAGCTCTTTGCGGAGAGCAGCAATCTGTTCCGCAGTAACGGGACTTGCGTTGTTTCCCCACTCGCTGCGCTCGTAAGTAAGCACGTCCGCAATTTTCTGGTCGGTCAACGTCTTGTCCCACGGCTGCATCACTGCGCTGCCGTATTGCTGGCCTTTCACTTTCACCGGGCCTTGCAAACCTTTGAGAACGATCATGGCCGGTCGGGTTGAACCGCCAGTGGTAAATTCCGAACCGGCCAGCGGGGGATATTGACCGGGAACACCCAGACCGTTTGCCTGGTGACAAGTTTGACAATTGGCCGCGAAAATCTTTTTGCCACGATCGCGCGGCGAAAGTTCAGCTTGTTGTGGTTGTCCTTGAGGCCCCCCGCCCTTCTTTGCGGGCGGTGGTCCGCCGAGCGGATCAAGCCCGTCACCGGAAAAATTCCCGGAATAACGACCGAGATAAGCGCCGCCGGTGAAAATCGCGATCCCATAAACGGCGATCAACCAAATCGAGAGCGGCTCAAGACCGACGCGCGGCTCGCGTTTCTCGCGCTGAATGGCGGCGTGCACTTCCTGAACGTCGGACGTTTCGCCATAATCCATTCCCTGGCGGGTGAGCGAAGATGGATCTGGAGTTCGGTCGTTCATTTCTTCGGAGGCGCTGGCGGTGGCGATCCGGCCGGCGCGGCTGGAGGCGAACCCGCTGGCGGTGCCCCGCCCGCAGTCTTAACTTCTTTCAGTGGATGCGATTGATCGAGTGACATCAAATAAGCAACGAGACATTTGGCCTCGTAGGTTGGAACAATTTCCCAGCCCGGCGGCGGCGCGTCGCGGCCATCGAGTTGCAACGCGTCGGCCGAGCGCTCGCCACTGATCGGATGCTTCTCGTAAAGAAATTTGTAAGCCGGCATGGTCGAATCCCGGTTGTCCGGGCTCATGCTGCGCGGCGAATAAAGATGTCGATGATGCCAGGCGTCGGAGTAAGCCGGCGGCAGGCCGGCCGGATTTGGTGAAGCCGAAGCGGCCGGTGATGGATTCGCAGCAGTGGTCGGTGGAGCTGGAGGAGAACCTGCCGGCGGCGCGGCGGACGGCGCAGGGGCGGCCGGTGAACCAGTGGGTCCCGGTTTAGGTGCACCAGCATTCGCGGGCGGTGATTGCGCAGCCGCTGGCGAAGTCGCGGGAGCGCTTGCAGCGGGCGCCGCGGCCGGTTTTTCTTCTTCGGTTGGCGCAGCTTTGCCCATGTTCGCCACATCGGGACCCATTCGCTCCTGTCCCAGAACAACCGGCCGATCAAAAATATAATCGCGCGGAGCGCTGCGGCGTTCAGCCCATTTCGGACCAGGCGACGGTCCTGCGTCGCGGACACGATCGATATCCGCGGAGGCGTACTCGGGGCGGATTTGCTGGCTGTGGCAATAAATGCACCCGTTCGCCGCGTAAATCCGGCGGCCGCGATCGGCCATGCCCGACTTCGGCGCGGGATAAATATCTGTGCCTTCTTCATCCATTTGTGGATTCAACGCGCCGATTTGCAGGTTCGGAATCACGGTCAAGCCGACCCACGAGAAGGCGAACGTCCCGAAAACTCCGATGAAAAGTGGGACGAGGCCTTTCATAAGTGCGTCTCCGATCCTTCGGCTTCGATCGGATTCAAAAATGTCGGCACCGTCGATGTGCGGCCAAGACCAAACAGCATCAGTCCGAAATGAAACGCGAAAATAAAATGCGAAATCGTCAGCAAAAGCGCTGCAACCGTTCGGCCGCGCAAATATGGCAACACGCTAGCCACGCTTTCGATGAACGTCATCGACGTGTCATCTTGATCGGCGCCCTGAGTCAGCCCGCCGACCAACAGCATTAACGACATCAATCCAACGCCGTAAGCCGACGACCAAAAATGGAGCTTGATCAGTGTGGCGTAACGCCATTCGCGGCCAACCAGGCGGGGCACGATGTAATACATCGAGCCGAACATGATCATGGTGAAAAACGCGTAGAGGCCGATGTGCGAATACGCGATGCTCGCCTGACTGAAGTGCAGGTAACGGGCGGTTGAGCGGAGCGAGATCAGGATCCCGACAACGCTGAAGACCGTGTATGACATCGCGCCGAACACGGTAAAGCGCAGCGTTGGGCTGTAACGCATCACCGGGAAATATCCCTGCATCGTCATGTGATGATTTAACCCGACGGTCGCGACCGGAATGATCGTGAGGATCGTGGCCGCGATGCTCGCGGTAATCATCCATGCCGGGAATGGCCCGTCGACGAGACGCTGCATCCCGGTCCAGCTCGAAAAAAGCGCGTAGGTCCAAAATCCAATCGTGGCGAGATGATAACTGTAAACCGGGCGACCGATCACTTTCGGGATCATGTAGTAAGCGGTGCCGAGACCGATCGCGCCGAACCAAAGAAAGAGGAGATTATTCGCGTACCACCAGCCGACCGCAGCCTGCATCACGCCTTGCACGGGCACAACGAACAGCATTGCTTGCGCGGCCGAATAGAGCCACGGGAACCAGAGAAACGCGCCCAACAAATACCATTGCGTGATGTAAATCTGATCGCCGCGGCGAAAACGGAACATCATCACCGCCCACGAAATGATCAGCGCGTAAGCGACAAAAAGGACAAGCGCGGCATAAGGCGGAAACTCGAGCCAGTCGTAGCCAGTGCTGTAACCCATCACAATTCCGATTACGCCAATCAGCACACCAATGTTCCAAAACCAAATGCCGGTGACGATGAGCAGCGGATGCCGCAAAGTGGTCCGGCACAATCGCGCCATCAGCCAGATCGCCGTTCCCATCGCAGCCATCGACGCCCAGCCGTAAATCATCACGTTCATGTGCACCGGACGCAGCCGGCCCCAGGTCAGGAAGCTGACGTCGGAAAACCAATCCGGTGAATGCAATTTGAATGAGACGAATCCGGCCAGCAGCGTTCCGATTAACAACCAAACCATCGCTGATGCGTAAAACATCAACACCGGCACGCGTGTGGAAGCATCGATACGCGCGCGCTCGAGCTGCTCGGAGTCGCCGGCGGCGGCTGAAACTGTCGGTTCTCTTAATGGAATGTCAGCGGTTGGAGTCATTCGTTAAGCAAGATCGACATTGTTCACAATTGTCCTGGCGTTGCGCCGCGAACCGGCAACGGACTTCCCGGCGGCGTTGGTGATGAAGTTGCGGAAGGCGATGCGGCCGGCGCGGCGCCGGAGGATTTCGGTGAAGCGGGCGGAGAGGCAGAAGCTCCGGGCTGCGTCGATGGCTGCACCGCCGGCGGATTTATTGCGGCGGCCGGTTGTCCGCGCGCTTCCGAATTCGGACCGGCGACTGAAGTGGGTTTTGGCGTCCCGCTCGACTGCGGCGAAGGCGACGGTGCTGGCGACGCTGTCGCTGCGCCTCCAGGAGCAGCAGAAGATTCAGGCGCCGCGATCGCATATGCGGGCGCGGGTTTCTTGTTGGCTAGATCGGCAACTGTTAATTCCATCGCGCGATCGATAGGCAATCGCACGGTGCCTTTGGTTTTGTCGATCCAAGCGTAACTGGTCAGGGCTTTGCTTTCTTCATCGCGCGCGTCCTTTAGTTTTTTCACGCGCGCGTCAGCACGCATGCGTTCGTAAGTATCGCCGCGCGGCGCGGGCCCGATGACGGCCACGACAATTACGCCGAAAAGCGCAAACAAGAGAACAACGCCGACCCACGTCGAAAACGGCGCGGGCGATTGAAGTTGTTCGGTATTGGCCATTTCAGTTCACTAATTTCAAAGATTCGACCAGGCGCGGGTCGCGCACCGGAAAGAGCGAAGTCTTTCCAACGATACGCAAGTAGACGAAGGCGAGCGTTGCGCCGATAGCGATGAGTGCGGAAAAATCCCAGAGGCTCACGTGAACGCCGGTCCCATGGAGCGCCGGAAGAACGACGAGATAAATGTCGAGCATCTGCATCAACAAAATCCACGCGGCCACGTAACAGAGCTGGCGCGGATGCTTTTTGATTGAGCGCAAAAGTAAAATGGCGAACGGGCCGAAGAAACGGCCGACCACGAGTAGCATGCTCAAGCCCCACCACGATTCCGTATTCCGAGTTAGATAATATTGCGTCTCCTCCGGAATGTTCGCGTACCAAATCAGCATGTATTGGCCGAAGCCGATGTAGGCCCAGAAAACGCAGAAGGCGAACATCCACTTCCCCATGATGTGATAATGCTCGAGCGTGACCACGTTCTTGAGATAACCGGCGCGCTGCAGTGCGCTAATCACGAGCGCGAGCAGCGACATCGAACTGCCGGCGGCGCCCGCAAAAATGTAAACGCCGAACATCGTCGAGAACCAGCGGTAGTTAAGACTCATCAGCCAATCGAAAGCGCCGAAGGTCAGACAAAACGCGAACAGCGGCAGACTGGCGAACGCGACTTTGCGCAGGCGAATCGTAAATTGCGGATTGCCGTCCTTGTCCTGCCGCACTGAAAAGCGGCGCAACAACTGCGACGCAATGATAAAGAAACCGAGGAAGAAGGCGGCCCGGAGAATGAAGAAATTCAGATTCAAATAAGCGCGCTTGGAATCGAGGTTGGG
>DATNKD010000148.1:0-36223 GCA_035603575.1 Chthoniobacterales bacterium | reverse complement strand
TTCGGCGCATCGATGACGCCAACCATCGAATCGCCGGATGCGTCAGGCCCAATGTATATTGTGCCGGAAGCAGCGGTGCCATAAATAGTCAGCATCGATGCGGGCGGCAATTGGTTGGTGGCGAAGGTGTTCTGATTTTTGAAGGAGCCGCTGTCAAATGTAAAGTTTTTGTCGCCGTAGATCACTAAGTTCACTCCGTCTTGCACGATCATCGCATTCTTCGGTAGGTTAATATTGCCTGTCACCCAAAGTATTACGTAGTTGTTGTTCGCTCCGCTGTTGACCTTTGTGAAGGTCATTGTTTGGCCCGAGTTAACGGTCAAGTCGCCAGTCCACTTGTATTGAGCCGGGTTGAATTTCGTTCCGGCAGGAATGGGTAGCCCGTTAATCGGAGGGAGAGGAATGAAAACGCCAGATGGATCGGTTACCGGAGGAATCGCAGTCTTGTAAGGTGTAGCGATCGTGCCTTTGACACCGGAGGTGCCCTGTATTGGCGGCCCGCTGTAGGTGACGGTGCCAAAAACCGGGGTGCCGTTGAAGTCGGAGCCGGTGCTATTCAGCATCGCGAGGTTGGCATTTGGCTGGGCCTTAGCCGGATCGTAAAGGCCGTTTGTCGATTTCGTAGAATTACTCGAATCAAAGCTGTCGATTACGGCCGGGAAGCCGTTACCGGGCAACACGATGGCTCCCGCCGTCGTTAGGCCGTTAGCGAAAAATTCGGGTGGAACGACCGGCTCGGCGATCACTTCAATCGTCCGCTGTGCGTGTCCCTTGTTCGACACGGAAAGGCCGGTGATACGATCTTTGAAAAGGCTTAGCTTGCGAAGTTTGTTGTCCAACTTCTCGGACGACGCGCGCGGCGTCCCGGAGATGTCAGTGGTGCCGGTTGCGCGGATGCGATACCATTGGTTCTTAGTATTATCGAGAGGCAGGCCCGCCGTATCCACCGTGATAAACATGTTGATGGTGTTGTTGCCTTCCCCGACGTGAGTAAGAGCCTGCGGCTGGTAAAAATAATATTGGCCGCTCGTTGGCCGGTTAGTTGGACTGGAGAAACTTCCCGACGGTGCGCTGCGTGGCGGCGTAGAACTATTCACCTGATTCCAACCGGTCCACGAATCAGTAGCTAAGGCAGACATTGCGATATCGACTCCCGCCTCCGCCCCTTGGAGTGACTCCTGCCAGCTCGACGCTTGAAATGTCGAGTTGTATTTCGAGCTCACCACGGTCAGTGTGCCGGCTGCAATCAGCGATAAAATAGCGAGGGTGAGGACCGCAATGGTCAGTACGCTCCCGGCTTGATGGCAACCGGTGCTTTTAATAATGGATAGAGTAGAATGCTTCATTTTGTTGTTGTTTTCTATTGTTACGGCAGCCGCGCCCCCGCATTGCGAAGGAACGTCACCGTAAAGGTTTTGGATCCGGCGACTCCATTGTTGGAAGAGGCCTGAATAAACTTCGGCGTAAAAGTGATGGTGCATTTAACGGTCGATGTGAGGTCTTGTTGGGTGATATTGAACCCGGCAACGTTATCTGCGATCGCGGTGGCGACGCCGTTTTGCTCACGATAGAATCGGTTTCCCTGCGCGTAGTAACGGATGGTTAGAGCAGTGCCGCCGTAAGTGACGGCGTTATTCACCAATGTCGGATTTTTCGGCTGACTCGCCGGCGAGGGAGCCGGAGAAGTATCCGGGGAGGGATAGGGATTGCCGTTCGCGTCGTAAGAATTGTAGTAGTCCGGGATCGTGAGTGTCAGCACGTTATCCGTCGAAATCCCGTTGATCGTGACACCGTTGGCGACACCCGCCCAAGTGGCGCGACGGCAGTCCAAGGCGACATAATCTGAAAACCGCAATTGATCGCCTTCCGCGGTCGCATAGGCCACGGCCGCCGAGAAGGATCTTTGCATGGCCACAGAAGTCATAATCAGCCCTCCGAGGACGAGGCTGGCTGCAGCCGTGGCGACCAAGGTTTCAGCCAGGGTGAAAGCCGTTTCGGATCGACGAAAAGATGTCTTGCTCATGGAATGTACCCCGTGCCGAAAACGGTCGATGTACGTCGCAGGCGTGACCGCCCGTTCGACGACGTCCAGGTCAACTGAAGATCGACCCGAACCAGCGTGGCACTCAGCATACTGGCGTTGGTTGAATCGATATTCACGGTTCCGTTGGTGCGGGTAAGCTGCGACGACGTGCTTCCATCGGGTGGATAGATTGACAGGGTAATGGTTTCTACGGGGGAACTAGCGAGCGTGCCGATTGATTGCGTATTCGCATTGTAGATGTTGTCTTTCAGCCAATTGATATCGAAAATGTTAGAACCGGAAAAGGCACTGCACCGGAGTTGCTCTATCCGCTCCTGAAATGTCTGTGTCGCCGTCAGCGTTTCCTTTTGTGCCTTTAGGCTCGCGAGCACTTTTTGGTTAACCGTAAAAATTGCACTAACGAACAACACCAGTAAGGTTGCCGCGCATACCACCTCGATCAGGGTAAAGCCGCTCGTTGCACATTTAGGTTGTGAGGTGAAAGTCATAGGTCTATCAAAGTGAACCCCCGGCAAGCTGGGTTCTCACCAGCGAGAAGTGTGCCGTCGATTTATAATTACCATATCTGAAGCATATAGATACTATGGTATTTATGGAAAGCAAGCGCTAAAAAGGCCCCTTTTAAGGCCTTGGTTCCGGGTTGGATCCTGGCCGACCCAGTTTTCTGTAGCGGCGCCCTATGAGCGTCGAAATTAAGACAACCCGCGGTCATAGACCGCCGTTACAGTTTCGTGACTAAATCGCGGAGCGAATTTGCCTTTCGATCCAACTGAAAGATCGACAATCCCGCGGCGGTTGCGGCTTTCCAGTCGCGTTCCGGATCGTCGCCGACGTGCAGGACTTCGTTCGGTTCAAAGCGAACCAGTTCCAGCGCGCGCCAAAAGATTTCCGGATCGGGTTTGTCCGCGCCGAGCTCGCTCGAAAGAAAAACGTGCTTGAAAAACTTTGAGACGCCGAGTTGCTCCAGAATCATCCGCAGCCGTCCATCAAAATTTGAAATGACCGCGAGTTGAAATCGCGGAGATAATTTTTCCAAGACCTCGAGAACTTCGGGATACAGCTCCCAAACGCCAGCCTCGGCGAAATGTCCGTAGGCGATCTCGAAAAAATTGTCGCGGTCGAGTTCCCCCAGTGACGGAGCAGTTTGATCGAGAACCAGATCGACAAGCTCGCGCCACCAATCTTTGTCATCGTTTTCGCGCGGTCTATCGATTGGCTCCCGCCGCGGCATTGCATGCCAGGCGCTGTTGAATGCGCGATCGAGCTGCCGAGAATCGAGTTTCAATCCGATTTGCTCGCCAACGAGCGCGTAATGGTAACCGACTCCGCGCGGCAGATGAAAGAGTGTCCCTGCCGCATCGAAAAAGATCGCTTTTAGCGGCGTCTCTTTGTTGTTTGTAGACATGAACGGGCTCAGTCGATGGAAAGTCGTTTTCCTGGTCCTTGCAACTTTTGTTGCGGGCGCGGTGACGGGCGCATTTTTCGTGATGGGATCGGCCAAAGATGAAATGCGGCGGAACCGTGATCCGCGGCGTTGGTTTTCGAATACGCCTGATCGCTGGCGTTCGGAGATGAAACTGACCCCCGAGCAGGAACAGAAGATCCGGCCAATTCTGCAGCAGATCGACGACGAACTGACCAATTTGCGCGCAATGGATCTGCGCGAGACGGAAGGAATTCTTTCGCGCGGGGAAGATCGAATCAATGCGATCCTGACGCCGGAGCAGCGGCCACGGCTCCATCAAACGTTCCAGCTGCGCCGGCAACGTGTGCGCGATTGGCTGGGCGTGAACGATCAGGAAAAGCAACTCGACTGACTTTTTGCGAAGCGGGTTGGACAATTTCGCTCCGACATTCGATTAATTCGCATGCTACCGGTCGAGCATAACGATCCGATCAACGCCAAGATCCTCGCCATTTCCGAGGACAAAATCGAAGGCTTCGTGCGCGAGCCGTTCGCAAAAATTGCGCAACGCTCGGGTGTGGATGTTGATGTTGTGATGGCGCGGATCGCGGCGATGTTGCGCGCCGGAACAATTCGCCGGGTCCGGCAGACCTTGCTTGCGACGAACCTGGCCGACGGCGCGCTGGTGGCGTGGAAAATTCCCGAGGACAAAATCGACAGCGCGTTTGATTGGATGTTTCAGCGCGACCCGTTCTCCGGTCACGTGGTCGTGCGTTCGACTGATACTGCGAGCGCCGGTTCGGAATACAAACTGTGGACGACGCTGAAAGTGCCGCACGGGTTTTCCCTGCAAAAACATTGCGAATTGCTCACGCAGAAAGTCGGCGCTGAGAAATTCCGGATCATGCCGGCAAAAGGAATTTTCACGCTTGGGGTCGGGCATGTGCGACGGAAAACGATCGAACCGGGAGAGAAAGCGGACGAACCGGCAAAAATGATTCGGGTGGAGGTTGTCGATCTTAGCGAGCATGAATGGAACATTTTGCTCGCGCTAAAACGCGAACTCGCGCCGGAAGAGATTCGACCGAATCCGTGGGCGTCGCGCACGAACGAAGCAGGGGTCAGTTTGGATGAATTTTATCGCGTGGCCGAAGACTTAAGCGCGCGCAAAATCATCGGGCGCTTTTCCACGTTTTTGGAACATGTGAAACCGTCGCAGAGCGGAGTCCGCGTCACGCGTTTCAACGCCTTGTTTCATTGGGCCGTTCCAGCCGGGCGCGAAATCGAGACCGGCGGTGAAGTCGGCCGGTATCAAATCCTGACTCATTGTTACTGGCGCGAAGCCGGCCCGGAATTCAAGAACGTGAATATCATGGCGGTGGCGCACGGCACGGACAAACAACGGCTCCTTGATCACAAGGCGGCGATAGATCAACATCTTGAGTCGTGCCGAATTCTGGTTTCCTACACCAACGTTTTCTGGGGTGGGCGCAGCGAAATCAAACCGTCCGAAATTTCGCCTAAAGTTTACCGGGAATGGCTGTCAGATTCGCAAGCGGCATGAAGTTACGCTTCGCTTTGCTTTGAAATCGCTCACCGAAAAGCTTCGCAACGACGTCGATCTAAACGGGGCTGACATTGATACCGCGGTCGCGTTTCTGCTTTCGCCGGACGTTAGCGACGAGGTGAAAGCGGATTTCCTGACTGCGTTGCATCGAAAAGGAGAGACTACTGAAGAGATTGCCGCATTTGTCCAATCGTTGATGAAACGCGCAGTTGATCCGATGATTGATCGGGCTGAGATGCCCGGCCCGATGGTCGATGTTTGCGGCACCGGGGGCGATGGCGTCGACTCATTTAATGTTTCAACGACGGTCGCCTTTGTGGTGGCGGCGGGCGGCGCCGTGGTGGTGAAACACGGCAATCGCCGCGTCACTTCCAGTTGTGGCAGCGCTGATGTTCTCGAACAACTTGGCGTGCCGATCGATCTCGCGCCCGAAGAATTGCGCGAATCTCTTAAACGCCACCGACTCGGCTTTCTCTTTGCGCGGCAATATCATCCAGCGTTTCGCGCGCTCGCGGAAACGCGTGAGCGTTTGGCGCGGCAAAATGCGCGCACGATTTTCAATGCGCTTGGACCGCTGTTAAATCCGGCCCGCCCATCGCGGCAGCTGATTGGTGTCTATTCGCCGCACCTGACCGGTATCTTCGCTGAAGTTCTGCGGGAACTTCGACATGAGCGCGCCTGGATTGTGCATGGCCTCGGCGATAACAGCGCAGGCATGGACGACATCTCTGTTAGCGGTGTGACCACGGTCGCGGAACTCATCGACGACAAAATCACGTCTGCGATCTTGGACGTGAGCTGGCTCGGCATTCCGCGAGCGGCGATTACCGAGTTGCGAGGCGGCGATGCGCGCGAGAATGCCGCAACGATCGAAGGAATCCTGGGCGGAAAAATTACGGAGGCGAGACGCGACATGACAATTGTGAACGCAGCAGGAGGGTTCGTGGTCGCCGGTCTGGCGCGCGATTTGAAAGAGGGAATCGAGTTGGCGCGGGAAGAAATCGACAGCGGCCGCGCGTTGGAGAAATTGCGGGCGCTCCAGAATTATCGCGCGAAAGCTTCGCGATAAGAGCGATCGAGATTTCGTAGCAGCGCGATTGCGAATCGATGCCGATCGACTTCTTCGCCGCGGCGAATCCGCCCTTTGGCGGATCGATCTAACGCCATCGCTAAGGAAATTGCGCGCGCGCTCAGTTCCTCGGAAAAATCTTCGACACGGTGATTAACGTTCACGCCGATCCCAACGATCGCGATGTGCGGCGCGCTTTTTTGCGCGCGCATTTCAACGAGAACGCCGGCGACTTTTTTTCCGGCGATGACAACGTCATTCGGCAAGTTAACCGTCGTCTGAACCGCGAATTCTTTCGAAATTGTATCGGCGACCGTGCGCGCCGCCCATTCAGCCAGCTGCGGCGACGCGCCGATGTCGATCGTCGGTCGAAGCAGAATCGAGAACCAAAGCCCTTTACCGGTGGCGGATTCCCAGGAATTATTCCGCTGGCCGCGTCCGGCCGTCTGGCGCTCGGCAAATACAACCAAACCTTCCTTCGTAGTTGGCGACGCGCGTTCCAAAACGGAATCGTTCGTCGAAGTTGTTTCGTCGACCACAACAATGTCGCGGCCGATAATCGCAGAATCGAGATCGGCGCGGAGCTTGTCGGCGCTCAGCCCGTCGAAGGTTGTCATGGAGTGAGCGGCGTTAGCTCGAGAGAGAAATCGATTGCCCGGGCCGAATGCGTCAGCGCGCCGATGGAAATATAATCGACGCCGGTCGCCGCAATTTGGCGGATGTTTTTCAAGGTGACGCCGCCGCTGGCTTCAAATTTCACTTTGTCTTTCCCGAGCGCGATCGCCTCTCGAATTTGCGCCGGCTTCATGTTGTCGAGCAGAATTATGTCAATGCCGTCGATTTCCAAAAACGTCCGGACTTGCTCGAGCGAGTCGGCCTCGACTTCGATTTGAATATTTGGTCGGGCCTCGCGGACTTTTCCCATTGCTTTGGCAAAAGCGTCGAAGCCTGCGTTAACCGCGAGATGATTGTCTTTCAGCAGCACCATGTCGAACAAACCGAACCGATGATTGGCGCCACCGCCTGCGATGACGGCCGCTTTCTCGAGTGCGCGCAGACCAGGCGTCGTTTTGCGGGTGTCGAGAATTTTCACATGTTCATTTGCGGCAGCGTCGACAAACCTTCGCGTCATCGTCGCGATTCCGGACAATCGCTGCAAGAAATTCAGCGCGACGCGCTCCGCTTTTAAAATCGAGCGAGCGGGCCCGTGGAGTTCGATCACGGTTTCGTCCGGATTAACTTCGCAGGCATCTTTTCGAACGACTGCGATGTTGACCGCGGAATCAACGCGGCGAAAAACTTCGGCAGCTGTTTCTGCGCCGGCAACGATAGCCCGCTCGTGAGCAACGATTCGCGCCGTTGCTTGCTGATTTTTCGAGACGAAAAAATCTGTGGTCAGGTCGCCATCGCCGAGGTCTTCCCGCAACGCGACATCGATTGGATTGACAAGGGTCGGTTTCATGTTGCTCTGGCCAGGCCCGGCGCTTGATAAATGCGGTTGCCGCGAACGTAGGTTTCGAGGTTCGACTTCGGTCCTCCGCGGTAAATACAAAGCGCGACTACGTCCTCGGGCGCGAGTTCGGCCAAGGCAGCCTGATTTGGATATGGCAAGAGCGCGGCCAGATCGACAACGATCAAGTCTGCTTCTTTGCCGGCATCAAGTGTGCCGATGACATTGGCTTTGCCGAGGGCGCGCGCGCCGCCGTGGGTCGCGAGATAAAAAGCCTCGCTGGGACGAAGCGGTCGCAAATTCGGTTCGTAGGCGCTGCGCGCTTTTTGCACTTCAATCGCTGCACGCATCACCTGCCACATGTTTAATTCCGGTCCGCCGGCCACATCAGAACCGAGTCCGATGTTAATCCCGGCTTTCAAAAGTTGGTCCAACTTCATCAAGCCGCTGCCAAGAAAAAGATTTGAGCTCGGACAATGCGCGACGCTGGACTGCGCCGCCGCGATCGCGGAGATCTCTCGCGGATTCAGATGAATGCAATGGCCGAGCATGGTGTGCGCGGTGAGCAGCCCGCATTTTTCGTAGACATGGGTGTAATCCCGCGCGCTCATGTAAAGGTGATGCACCTTTTCCAGCTCCTCGCGGTTTTCGGCCAGGTGGGTTTGCAAATAAGCTTCGAACCGCGCAGCAAGCTCGGCCGCGCCGCGCATCATTTTTTCCGAACAAGTAACGGCGAAACGCGGACTGAACGCGTAATCGAGCCGGCCTTCCTCCGATCGATGCCATTTACGGCAAAGGCGCTCGCTCTCCACCAGTGAAATTGAGAGCACCTTTTTCGGCTGGAGCTGGCCGTAGGAGCCGAGGTCCATCATCATTTTCCCGAGAATTGCGCGGATGCCGGTTTGTTTGGCGGCCTCGAATCCGACTTCGCAACTGTCCTCATAAATCGCCGCGTAGGCCATCACCGTGGTCGTGCCGTTGCGGACAAGCTCGTAAAAAAACTGGGGCGCTTCCGCGCGCGCTTTCGGCCCGGTAAATTCGCGCTCGACTGGAAAAATGTGTTGTCGCAGCCACGGCAGCAGCTCGCTTTCGCCGCGCGCGACGACGGAGTATTGCGGGAGGTGGGTGTGGCAATCGATCAGGCCTGGAAAAATTGCGGCCGGCCGGCGATCGATCCAGCAAATTGAATTCGGTCGCAGCCGGCGCAAATCGTCGTAGTGGCCGATTTCCGAAATCCGGCCGTTGTCGATCAAGACAGCGCCATTGGGCCGGCCTCGCAAAGTGCCGAACTCCGGCGCATCGATGAGGAAGCCGCGCAGGCCGAACGGGCTAGTGTCGCTCTGCATAAACCGCGGGCGCTATCAAACCATTTTGGTTGGGCGCGCCGCAACACCGCAATTGACTCCGAAAGCATTCGCGAGTTGAGAGCGCTTCCGCGCAAAAAAAAGATTCGGGCAGCGCACGCCAAGGAGAAACAGCAAATACAAGAAACGTGCAACCGCCCGAATCGCCTTAACCTGTTAATTTGGACAGCGTCGGGCGGCTGGCGTTCGAATTATTTACGATTTTTTCGGACTGGGCAGAACCAACTGCGACAGGCACTTACAACTTCATCTCCTCTTGAGTCGAACCGCCGACCCGCGCCGCCTCGTCCTTTACCTCCTGCAGGAGAGACTTGAATTCGCATTTCTCGAGTTGGGCGATCAGCGCCGTGTAGTCCGGCTTGATCCGAAGGTCGTCGATCGCAATCGGCAATTCTATGTGGCAATCGAGCTCAACCATTTGCCGGTTCTGCAAAATTTGTTCGCGGGCAGCGGCGAGTTTTTCCCGGTTACGCATGCTTTTCACCTTGTCGACCTTTGCGAGCAGTGGTTCCAAGCCGCCAAATTCGCGGACCAATCCGGCCGCTGTTTTTCGTCCGATGCCGGCGCCGGGAATGTTGTCCACCGAATCGCCCGAAATCGCCAGCACGTCGCCGATCAGTTTTGGCGGCACATCCCATTTCACGGTCGCTTGTTCCTCGCCGAGCAACGCGAATCCGTCTTTTGGGGAAGCGAGATCGGCCTTGGCCGTCGTGTAAACTTTCACGCACGGACCGATCAGCTGATACAAATCTTTGTCGTTGGTCGCGAGAACCACTTCCATTCCTTTCCGCTTGCAGGCCGCCATAGCATAACAGCCCATCAAATCGTCGGCCTCGGTGTTCGGGAGCGAAATGTTTTTGAATCCAAGTAGCGGCGTGAGCTTTTGAATGAAATCGAGCTGCGGCACCATCGGTAGCGGCATTTCTTTGCGCGTCTCTTTGTAGGCCGGCTGCAATTTTACTCGCCGTTCCGGCATCCCTTCGTCCCAAAACACCGCGCCCAGCTCCGGTTGCAAATGCTTGATCATCAACCGCAGCGTTTTGGTGAAACCGAAAATCGCGTTCGTCGGTTCGCCCCGCGAATTGGACAGGTTCGGGATCGCGAAGAACGACCGGTAAACGTAATAATGCCCATCTATTAAGAGCAGCTTCATCCCTGATGCTGGATTCTGGATGCGGGATGTTACATGATCAAGCGATGGCGGAGCAGTGGTTCATTCAAGTTGAGGGAAAGCAATACGGCCCGGCCGATCTCGACACGTTGCGTGAATGGAAAGCGGACGGTCGCATCCTGCCGGCGAATCCCGCGCGCCGCGTAGATGTCGACGAGGCTCTTTGGACGACCGCCGCGGACATTCCCGGATTGTTCCAAATCGAAACACCGCCGGTTCAGTTGCGGCCTGTGCCTGACTCGACATCGGAACCGCCGCGCCGAAATATTCTCTTTGAGACCTTTCAAATTTATTTTCGTGGTTTCTTCCAATTCTTTTGTCTGTCGTTGCTGAGCATCGTCCCGATTGTCTGCGCCGAACTCACCAGTCGTTTCATCGACACCGCGCCCGGCGTGAACGTCGATCTGCGAACACTCGTCGCCGTCGGTTTCGGATTGTGCATGCTCGTGTTGCGAATTGTTCTGATTCCAATTTACATCGCCGGTATCCAGATTCTCACTGCCGAGCTTGCGACCGGACATCGCATCGGTTTTTTCAGCGTCCTGAACGGAGCCGTTAAGTACTGGCCGCGCGTCGCCGGTCTCGGTCTGTTTGTCTACGGCGTTTTCTTTTTGCTGATCCTGTTCGCTCTCGGCATCGCGATCATGGTTGTTACTTCATCGACGCTCTTCTCGATCGTGCTCGCGCTCGGCTTGCTCGCCTTTCAGGTTTGGTTGTTCGGCCGATTTTTCATCAACGTTCTTTTCTGGCAGCAATTCACCGTGCTCGAAAATGCGAACGCGACCGACGCGTTGCGCGAGAGCAGAAATCTCGCCCGCAGCGGACGCGATCTTCCATGGTATCAACGGCCACTTTGGCGCGGCGCACTCATCGTCTCGATTTGGTTCGCTTTTGCTTTAGCCATCACCATCACGCCAGCGTGGCCGATGCTGCGCGACTACTTCACGGAACTGATGCGCACCCAGGACCCGCAAGCGCTGCTTCAAAAAATGAACACCAATCTGCAAACCCACGGATTCGATTACCCGGCTTTGGCGCTGAACATTTTGCAGCGCGTCCTTCAACCCCTCCTCGGCATCGCCTTCGTCATCCTTTATCTCGACAGCAAAGGCAATGATGACCTGTAGTCAGGAACGCCGGATCGAGACGTTTAGAACAGACTGTAGATAAACGGAGCAAGCACGGAGCTGTTGGCAAAGATCAACAAGCCACCCAGCAACAGAAGAAAAATCAGGATAGGCATGATCCACCATTTTTTGCGTTCGCGCAGGAAATGGAGGAATTCCTTAATGATCGCCAATTTGTTCATCGATCGCGTTACAGTGCAAACGAAGCGGTTTTAAGTAAAGGCGTTTCCCTGCCGTGTGGCCGGCCTGCTTTTTTATGATCAAAACTGCTGCTCGTAACTTACGGGGGGTTTCGCCTTCGCTTCGCGGGGAATCCAATACGTCGTTGCTTGCAGGTCTCGCTTTCGATTGAGGAAGTCTTTTCCGAACAAACGGGCGACGAGGCCGATCGGGGTGACGAGCAGGAAAAAAAATAAGGTGAGGATCACCTGCGACATGACGAATCCGAGCGCGAACGCCATCGTCATCCAGGCGATGTAAGGATATTTCAAAGCGCGGGGCCAGACCGCGCTGAACGCGATCAGGCCCGCACCCGGCCAGAAGAGGTACGGGTAATTCGTTTTGTGTCGCAGCAGAAGCAGAAGCCCGAACACGCACAGGACGCCGCCGACGAGCAGGCCGAACTTCCGAAGGTCCGGAGTGTCTGTTTTGAGATCGTTGATCTGCTGGCGAATGCTCACGGTTTAATCGAGTTCAAATTCCCTGAGCCAGTCGATATCTTTTTCAAGCGGCTTCTGGTCTTTCTTTTCCAACAGGAAATTGCCGACGAGCAGATAATCCATGTTCGTTCGCATGAAGCAGGTGAAGGCATCTGCCGGCGTGGCTACGATCGGCTCCCCGCGGACGTTGAACGATGTGTTAATAATCACCGGGCAACCGGATTTCTCAGCGAACTGTTTGATCATCCGGTAATACATCGGCTGATGCTCCTCGGTCACGGTTTGCACGCGCGCTGAATAGTCCACGTGTGTCACCGCCGGGATCACCGAACGAATGGCCAAAAGCTTTTCCAAGCCAAACAATTTTTGTTGCTCGGTTGTCATCTCGCGTCGGCGGTTTTTGGCAACCGGTGCGACGAGCAGCATGTAGGGACTTTCGCTCTCCAACTCGAACCAATCGGACGCGCTTTCGCGCAGGACCGATGGGGCGAAGGGCCGAAAGCTTTCTCGGAACTTGATCTTAAGGTTCATCAACTCTTGCATTTTGGGTGATTGCGCATCGCCGATGATTGATCGCGCTCCCAGCGCGCGGGGCCCGAATTCCATTCGGCCATGAAACCAGCCGATCACCTTCTCAGAAAGGATCAGGTCGGCGATTTTTCCCGGGAGCTCGGCGTCGGTCAATTCCGTGAACGGAATTTTTTGCTGCTCGAGATAGACGCGGATTTCGTCGTTCGAATATTCAGGGCCCAGATACGAACCGCGTTGGGAATCGTTCGTGCCATCGGCCTGGCGTTCGTTACCGAGGACCTGATGCCACGCGAACAACGCCGCGCCGAGCGCGCCACCGGCATCGCCCGCGGCCGGTTGGATCCAGATCTTATCGAAAATTCTTTCGTGCAGAATATGTGCGTTGGCCACGCAATTGAGCGCGACCCCGCCGGCGAGACAAAGGTTACGCTGGCCGGTGTGCTGGCGGACGTGGCGCGCCATGCGGAGCATGATTTCCTCGGTCACGTCCTGAATTGACCGCGCCAGGTCCATATCGCTTTGGGTCAGCTTTGATTCTGGTTTGCGCGGTGCCCGGCCGAAGAGCCGGTTGAACGCAGCGTTCGTCATGGTCAATCCGACGCCGTAATTGAAATATTTCATGTTCAGCCGGAACGACCCATCCGCTTTGAGGTCGACCAGCTCTCGCAGAATCAGGTCGAAGTATTTCGGTTCGCCGTAGGGTGCGAGCCCCATCAATTTGTATTCGCCGGAATTGACCCTGAATCCGGTGAAATAAGTAAACGCCGAATAAACCAGTCCGAGCGAGTGCGGAAAGTGCAATTCGCCCAGCATCTGGATCCGGTTGCCGGAGCCAATGCCGTAACTTGTCGTCGTCCATTCGCCCACGCCGTCGATGGTGAGAAACGCCGCCTCCAGAAACGGGGACGGAAAAAACGCCGAGGCCGCGTGCGATTCGTGGTGTTCCAGAAAAATAATTTTGCAATCCCAGCGTAGTTCTCTCCGGATCAATTCTTTCATCCAAATTCGCTCCCGGATCCAGAGCGGGATGGCCATGAGAAAACTTTTCAGGCCGGACGGCGCATACGCCAGATAACTGTGCAGAATGCGGTCGAACTTGAGGAATGGCTTTTCGTAGAACGCCACGAAGTTGAGGTCGCTGACTTTGAGGCCGCCTTCACGCAAGCAGTACGCGACTGCATTCTTGGGGAAAGTGGCGTCATGTTTCTTGCGAGTGAACCTTTCCTCCTGGGCGGCGGCGATGATTTTCCCATCGCGCACGAGACACGCCGAACTGTCATGATAAAAAGCGGATAGTCCCAGAATGTTCACGTTCACTGATGCGCGTAGTAGTCCACGGACGCCCGTGCCCCTTCGGTGTTGGTGAGAAACTTGGCAAACACGTTAACCGGAGCGCTACTTTACCTACAAGTTGCCGCGATCAGGAGGTCAAAGACGATGGCGGCGAATCGAAAGAAAACAGCTTTAAGAATCCCCTTCATCCGCATTTCAAAAAAGCTGCGCCGCCGCGGGAAGCGACGGAGCAATCAATTAAGCGTTAGGTACGGTAGCAGACCGTGGCGACCGCCTTGTATCTCGGCAGCTCCCGCTGCGCTCGACCGCTACCCTCGCGGCTCTTCCGGCCATGTCGCTCGCCCCGCTCGCTCCATTCGCTAAGGGCGACGGCGGGACAGCGCCTATCAAATTGAGCGCGAGATAACCCAGTAGCCCATGCAGTCCGCCCTCCCTTCCAAATCCACTCTCTTTGTAGCCGCCGAATGGACTAGTCGGATCGAACTTGTTGTAGGTGTTCGCCCAAACCACGCCGGCACGCAGTTTGTTCACGATCTTGAAAATCTTGCTGCCTTTGTCGGTCCAGACGCCGGCGCTCAAACCGTAAGGCGTATTGTTGGCGCGCTCGATCGCTTCATCGGGCGTGCGAAATGTCATCACACTCAGCACCGGGCCGAAAATTTCCTCCTGTGCGATCCGATGCGACGCGGTCACGCCGGTAAAAAAGCTGGGCGGATACCAGTAACCCTTGGCCGGCAATCGGAGTCGCGGTTGAATCAGCTTCGCGCCCTGTCGCACCCCGCTATCCACCAGCTCGCAAATCTTTTCCAGCTGCATCCGCGAATTGATCGCACCGATGTCGGTATTCTTGTCGAGCGGATTACCGACTCGCAGCGTCGCAATGCGATCGCGCAATTTGCGAATGACCGGCGCGAAAACGCCTTCCTGCACAAACAAGCGCGAGCCGGCGCAACAAACGTGACCTTGATTGAAATAAATTCCGGAGATGATCCCTTCGACCGCCTGATCGATCGGCGCGTCCTCGAAAATAATGTTGGCCGCTTTACCGCCGAGCTCGAGCGTCAGTTTCTTTTTCGTGCCGGCAACAGAATGCAAAATTCGTTTGCCGACTTCGGTCGAACCGGTGAAGGCGATCTTGTCGATGTTCGGATGCTCAACAAGCGCGCGGCCGGTCTCGCCCGCGCCGGTGACGATATTGACCACGCCTTCGGGCAATTCGGCTTCCTGAAAAATTTCAGCGAGATGCATCGCCGTGATCGACGTCGTCTCGGCCGGTTTGAGGACGCAGGTGTTTCCGCAAGCGAGCGCAGGCGCGAGTTTCCACGCCGCCATCAACAACGGGAAATTCCACGGAATGATCTGGCCGGCCACGCCTAACGAACGCGGTAAACGTCCGGGAAAGGCGTACTGAAGTTTGTCGGACCAACCGGCGTGATAAAAGAAGTGGGCCGCGACCAGCGGCAGATCAATGTCGCGCGATTCCTTGATTGTTTTGCCGCCGTCCATCGATTCGAGCACGGCTAGCTCGCGTGATTTCTCCTGAATTAACCGCGCGATCCGGTAGAGATATTTTCCGCGCTCGCGCCCAGGCATCTTGCTCCAGGCGTTGTTGTAGGCGCGCCGCGCAGATTTGACCGCAAGATCGACATCGCGCGCGTTCGCGTCCGCGATCTCGGCCAATTTTTCTTCGGTGGCCGGATTGATCGAACCGAAATATTTGCCCGAGCGCGGCGCGACAAACTTGCCACCGATGAAAAGCTGATAGCGCGGTTTTACTTTGATGTAGCTACTCGCTTCCGGCGCAGGCGCGTAATCCCAGCGATCGCCGAAGCTCAATCGCCTTTGGCCGGGCGGAAGCGCGACCCGGTAGTTGAGCGGCGCTCTCTCGCGCACGACCACGGCGTGAACGCGCTGCAGTTTTTTGCGCGTCGCCATTTTTCGTTTTGCGCGCCGCGTTTTCATGGCAGCGAAAAATAATCGGCCCCCTGATAACCACCATCGATTGTTTTCACAATTTGCATTAAGACATCGTTGACGAGCGTGCTGGCGCCGAATCGGAAAAGGTCCGGCGTGAGCCAATCGTCGCCGAGCGTTTCTTTTAGCATGACAAGATAAGCGAGCGCTTGTTTGGCGGTGCGGATACCGCCGGCCGGTTTCATGCCGATGCGCATTCCCGTTTCGTAAAAATAATCGCGAATTGCTTCGAGCATCACCAGCGTGACCGGCATGGTCGCCGCCGGCGAAATTTTGCCGGTCGAAGTCTTGATGAAATCAGCGCCGGCCCGCATCGCGATCTCGCTGGCGAGGCGAACGTTGTCGTAGGTTTGCAGCTCGCCCGTTTCCAAAATCACTTTTAAATGCGCTTCGCGGCACGCTTCTTTGGTGGCCGCGATTTCATCGAAGACGCGGTCGTACTCGCCGGCGAGAAAATTTCCGCGATTGATCACCATGTCGATCTCATCCGCGCCGTCGCTCGCCGCGCTCCGCACCTCTTGTAATTTCAATCGCAGGGGCATGAGCCCGGTTGGAAAAGCGGTCGCGACCGAGGCGACTTTGACGCCGGAACTGCCGAGAAATTTTTTCGCGACGCGCACCAAATTTGGATACACACAAACCGCCGCGCAGGAAGGAACGTCATAGCGCGGATCGAGTGGGTGTATCGCTTTGCGGCAGAGGAACGCAATTTTTCCCGGCGTATCTTTTCCTTCCAGCGTCGTCAGGTCCATCATCGAGACGGCGAGTTTCAACCCGGCGAGTTTGGCCGAAGTTTTAATGCTGCGCTTGGCGAAAGCGGCCGCGCGTTCCTCCGCCATCACTTGATCGATCATCGGCGCTGGACGCGGCGCATTCCGCTCGCGGCGAGCGCTTTCGAAACGCGCGATCGTTTTCATGGGTCAGTTTTTGAAACTGGTCCGGGGAAAAAGTTTTGTTGGATGGCGACCACTCTCGCGTCGCAATCCGATTCATACCCTAAAGCCGTCAGCCAAAGCAATCATGCATACGTTTCTCTTGCTCCTCGCTATGTCAGAACCATCTCCGCGCGCGCTCATGGTCGCGGGCGCGATCAGTCTTGGGTTGCTCGCGATTTTTCTGCGCCACAAACTCGGTTGATCGCGCGCAGAATCGCGGATTGCGCGTTGCCGTCGTGTGATAGATAACAACGTCGCACGCTATGACAACGGTTAAGACCTGGCCCGGAAAACCATATCCGCTCGGCGCGACCTGGTTGGGCAACGGCGTCAATTTCGCGATTTTTTCCGAACACGCGACCGGGGTCGAGCTTTGTTTGTTCGACAACATCGACGCGCCGCATGAGAACGCTCGCGTTCCATTGCGCGAGCAAACCGGACAAGTCTGGCACGTGTTTTTACCAGAGGCGCGACCGGGGCAACTTTACGGCTACCGCGTCGCCGGCCCGTACGAGCCGAATCACGGCTTCCGCTTTAACGATTCAAAATTGTTGCTCGATCCTTACGCAAAGTCGATCGCGGGCCAAATCAATTGGTCGGACGAAATGTTCGGTTACGTGCTGGGCGATGAAGCGGAGGATCTCGCCCGGGATTCTCGCGACAACGCCTGGGCGATGCCGAAGTCGGTGGTGATCGACGATGCATTCAACTGGGGCGAGGACAAACGGCCGAACACGCTGCTATCGGAGACGGTGATTTATGAAGTGCACGTGAAAGGATTCACGAAATTGTGGCAAGAGGTGCCGCAACAATTCCGCGGAACTTATGCCGGAGTCGCGAACGAGCAGGCGACTCGTTATCTGAAAAATCTCGGCGTGACCGCGATCGAACTTTTGCCGGTGCACACGCATCTGGACGACAAGGCGCTGGTTGATCGCGACCTGACGAATTACTGGGGCTACAACACGATCGGTTTTTTCGCGCCGCATGCGCGCTACTCGAGCAATCACGAGCCGGGCGCGGACGTGACCGAATTCAAAGGAATGGTGCGCAATCTCCACGCCGCCGGAATCGAAGTGATTCTCGATGTGGTTTACAATCACACCGGCGAAGGCAGCCATCTTGGACCGACAGTTTGTTTTCGCGGCGTCGACAACGCGGCGTTTTATCGCCTGCTCGCGGACAATCCGCGTCTCTATTTGGACTACACCGGTACCGGCAACACGATCGACACGCTTTGCCCCGGCACGTTGCAAATGGTGATGGACAGTTTGCGCTATTGGGTGTCGGAAATGCGGGTCGATGGTTTTCGGTTCGATCTCGCGCCTGCGCTCGCGCGCGACGGCACCGGTTTCAACAAATTTCACGCTTTCTTCAAAATCATCCAACAGGACCCGGTGCTTTCGCAGGTGAAATTAATCGCCGAGCCCTGGGATGTCGGCGACAGCGGCTATCAAGTCGGGAATTTTCCGGTTCCGTTTTCGGAGTGGAACGGAAAATTTCGGGACGCGATGCGCAGTTTTTGGCGGGGCGACGAAGGTTTTATTGGCGAAGTCGCATATCGATTGACCGGCAGTCCCGATCTTTATCAGGACGATGGCCGGCGGCCGTACGCGAGCGTCAATTTCATTACTTCGCACGACGGCTACACGTTGAACGATCTTGTCAGTTACAACGACAAGCACAACGAAGCCAACGGCGACGAGAACCGCGACGGCGACAGTCACAACCATTCCTGGAACTGGGGTGTGGAAGGTCCAACCGATGATCCGAAGATCGACAGTTTGCGTCGGCGGCAGCAGCGCAATTTTTTGACGATGCTTTTTGTGTCACAAGGCGTGCCGATGCTCTTGGGCGGCGACGAGTTCGGTCGCACGCAGCAGGGCAACAACAATGCTTATTGTCAGGACAACGAGATCAGCTGGCTGAATTGGCAGCGGAACGAAAAACAGAATCGGCTGCTCGAGTTCACCAGAAAACTAATTCAGTTGCGGCGCGAGCATCCGGTTTTTCGGCGACCGAAATTCTTTCAGGGCCGGCGCGTTCGCGGCGGCGAGATCAAGGATGTGATGTGGTTCAATCCCGGCGGCAACGAAATGAGCGAAGAGGAATGGACGTCGCCGTTCGTGCGTTGTCTTGGAATGCTGATCAGCGGCGACGCGGCTGATCTGGTCGATCTGCGCGGCGAACCGATGCGCGACGATACGTTTCTGCTTCTGATCAACGCGGATCACGAACCAACCGCGTTCGTGCTTCCGGGGGAGGAACATCTCGAGTGGGAACAGATTCTCGATACGACCAACGAAGATGGTTTTCTCAAGGACCCGAAAAAATTTTCATCCGGCGACGATGTCGATCTTGGCGGGCGCACTGCTTGTTTGTTCAAGCTGAGTCAGGGCGAGCAACCGCGCGCGCGTCACGAGTCGTGGAAGAAGCGAGCCATCCCGGCGCCCGCAGCGATAAGTGCAGAGGACGAACGCGCCGGCGGCAAAAAATAAAATCGGAATTTTGCTCAGCTCAAGATTGCAACACGGCGCGATTCTATTATAGAGAATTGAATGAGCGCTTGTTCGACGCTCCACGACGGCCGTCGTTAGTTTTATGATACCGGCTTCACTCGTCATCGCAGCAGATCGCGGCAGTTTGAAAGCTTATCAGGTAAACGAAACGCCTACCCGCGGGCCGAGTTTGAAGTTGATCCAGGCCTTCGATATCACGGATGCGCACGGCAAACTCATCGACAAGGTGACCGATTTGGCCGGACGTTTTCCGGTCACCGAAAGCGCAGGCGCCCATCGCGGCGCGGCTTCCATCGCCGAGAGCAAACTTGAAACCGAGACCGATCGCCGCATTAACAAAGAGCTGGCCGATCAAATCGCCAAAATTGTCAACGACAGCGGCAAGGAAGGTTGGGCGTTCGCCGCGTCGTCGGAAATTCATTCGGCGATTGTCGATCTTCTGCCCGACCGTGTCCGCAACCGGATCGTCGAGCACGTGAAATCCGATCTGGTCAAAGTCGAGCCGGCCAAATTGCCAAATCATTTTCGTTCCCTTCGTCCGATTTAAGCTCGATATTTAGTTATGCAATTGCCCGTCAAGATCACCTACCGCGGCCTGGATAAGTCAGATAAGATCGACAACCTCGTTTTGGATTACGCCGCGCGGCTGGAGAAATTTTGCGACCACATCAACCGCTGCGACGTCGCCATTGAGCAGCCGAACCACACTCATCACAAAGGTAATCCCTACCGATGCCGGATCGATGTGACCGTGAGACCGCGTCACGAGCTGGTGTCCGACGAAAAACAAATGGACAACGGCTCGCACGAGCCGCTCAACAAAGTGATCCACGACGCGTTCAAGACGATGGAGCGCCAGTTGCGCCACCTCGTTGAAAAACAAAGGCGCGAGTAGACGACGTTTTCTACTTCCTAACTTAACGAGAACCAGACGAAACTTTTCTTCTAACAAGAAACCTACGCGGGTGCGCCGCCGAGTGCGCCGGGAAGGGGCGGGGCCTCGGGACCGACTACGACTTGCCGTGGCGGTTTTTCGGGCGGCATTTTCTCGCCCGATGTCGGCGTGACGCTTGGCGGCGGATTGATTAACTCGCCGTGCTGGATCAGTTCTTTGATCTGGGAGCCATCGAGCGTTTCGTATTCGAGTAACGCTTTCGCGATGGCGTCGAGGTGGTCGCGATTGGCGATGAGAGCTTGTTTTGCGGTCTGGTAAGCGTCGTCGAGCAAGCGCCGCACTTCGCGGTCGATTTCTTCAGCGGTGGCTTCGCTGTAATCGCGGTTGCGCGTCAGTTCGCGGCCGAGGAAAACGTAATCTTCGTGCTCGCCGTACTCGACCATCCCGAGTTTTTCGCTCATGCCCCATTCGCAAACCATCTTGCGGGCCATGGCGGTGGCCATCTTGATGTCGCCGGCGGCGCCGGTGGTGACATCGCCGAACACAATTTCTTCCGCGACGCGGCCGCCCATTTTCACAGCCAGACTGGCAAGAAGTTCGTTTTTGCGGTTGGTATATTTATCTTCCTCCGGCAACCACATCGTCGATCCAAGCGATGGGCCGCGCGGAATGATGGTAACCTTGTGAAGCGGCTCAGTGTGCGGAAGCAATTCAAGCAACAGCGCGTGGCCGGCTTCGTGATAGGCGGTGTTCTGTTTTTCTTTTTCGCTGAGCGCGAGACTGCGGCGTTCCTTGCCCCAACGGACTTTGTCGCGCGCTTCTTCCAATTCGGCGAGCGTGATCCCTTTTAATCCACGACGCGCGGCGAGCAATGCAGCTTCGTTGATGACGTTCGCCAGCTCAGCCCCGGAATAACCGGGCGTGCCGCGTGCGACCACGGCAAGATCGACACCTTCGGCCAGTTTCACTTTCTTGGAGTGCACCCGCAAAATTTCTTCGCGGCCTTTTACGTCGGGCAGATTGACGGTGATTTGGCGATCGAAGCGCCCGGGGCGCAGCAACGCCGGATCGAGAACATCGGGACGATTGGTTGCCGCGATGATGATCACGCCTTCCTGCGTGTCGAAGCCGTCCATCTCGACGAGCAACGCATTGAGCGTTTGTTCGCGCTCATCATGTCCGCCGCCGACGCCATGACCGCGATGGCGGCCGACGGCGTCGATTTCGTCGATGAAAATAATGCAGGGCGCGGATTTCTTGCCTTGCTCGAACATGTCGCGCACACGCGACGCGCCGACGCCGACAAACATTTCCACGAAATCGGAGCCGCTGATGGAGAAGAACGGAACGTCGGCTTCGCCGGCGATCGCGCGTGCGAGCAAAGTCTTACCAGTCCCCGGAGGGCCGACTAACAACACGCCCTTCGGAATTCGGCCGCCGAGTTTCTGAAATTTTTTCGGATCGCGCAAAAACTCAACCAGCTCCTGGACTTCGTCCTTCGCTTCCTCGACGCCGGCGACGTCCTTGAAGGTGATCTTGTTTTTGTCACGCGCGAGCATGCGCGCTTTTGATTTGCCAAAATTGAGCGCGCCTTTGCCGGCCATCCGGATTTGCTGACGGAAAAGAAAATAAAGAAGCGCGAGCAGGAAGAGAACGGGCCCGAAGCTCAGCAATGCCTGTCCGAAAGGATGCGACTCGGAACGAATGGCCGGTTGAATTCCAGCGGCGGCGAGTTTGTCCTGCAAATTGCTGGTGAAATTGAGATAAATAACGGTGCGAAACGGCATCTCCATGTTTTGCGCGCCGCCGGTGCCCTGCTTGATATATTTCCCACGCAACTGTTGCGTGGGCTGGCCTTCCTCGACAAACAAGGTGAGCGGCGAATTTTTGTCGCTTACGATTTGCTTGTTCTCGAGCAGTTCGAGGAAGCGATTATAGGGGACATCTTCCAGTTGCGGATAATTCCCGCGCCAGAACAGCATCGCGAGAGCGAAAAAGCCGAAGGCGACCGCGATCAGGATGACGCCGCGCCAGTTGAAGCTCGGCTCGTTGCCGCGCTGCTTGTTCTCCGGTTGGGAGTTACGATCGGATTGTGGCATAAGGGGTGCGCTTACTCGCGAGGACAGAGGCTACCATGAACATGTGGCATTGCAAAAAGCAGGGTGCGAGCCATTGGGGAAGTGACCAGTGAGCAGTGACCAGAAAACCGACGACTTCGGCACCGTTGCATTGCTTAGTGACGCGATTCCTGTAAAATTTCATTTTCAATTCGGCAAATGACTCAATTAGTTTCAACAGTCGCGGAAAAACTTGACCGCGCGGTGCAAAAGGTGACGCCATTCGCGTATCGCGTGCGGCGCCAGGGCCGGCGTTTGATGCGGCGCGCCTTGCGCAAACCGCGGAGCGTTTCGGAGGGTCCGAATCTGTTGCCGTTGCTCATCCAGGTATTGGCGAGCTTTTCCAAAGCCGATGGCGTTCTGCTCGAAGAAGAAATCGACTCGAGTCTCGGATTTTTGCGCTACGATTATCCCGAAGCCGTTTACTCCGAGCTGCGTCAACTTTTCCGGCAAGCGCTTTACGAGCAGCAAGACCTGGCGGCGATGGCGCAAAAGCTGAGCACCCAGCTCACAACCGAGCGCAAGATCATGCTCGGGGTCCAGCTTTACGACCTCATTTCGCAGGCCGGACTGAAACAGGAACAAGTGGTCGCATTCTATTCGTTCATGTCGCAGCTCGGCATGGCTGCGCAGGCAATCGACATCGTTTATCAATTGAACGCGTCCGAAGATGCGGACCCATCGATTTACCAGCGCGGCGCTTCGCCTTTGGAATCGCTTTCCTTTGCCAGCAACGGAAAAGCCGACGTGCGGATGAAAAATCTGGTGGAGAGCGATCGGCTGATGGCATTCCGCTATCACGATCTGATCCTGCTGAAAAATTACAGCAGCCAAAATGTTTCGGTGCGCGGCCGGCCGCTGGTGCGCGGCGGGTTCTGCCGAATTTATCCGGGCCAACGGATCCTGATCGGCGACCACGTGCTCACGTATCAGGAGTTGGCTCAATATTTCAACGCCAAGAAAAACGTTTCCGTCCCGCAAATTTTCGTCCGGGTTAACAAAGACGCGGACGAAGTAGGTCTGGAACGCGCGCGGACGCGAGAAAGCGCGCTCGAGATCGCGTTCGGATTGAAAGTGCGAGTGAAAGCGTTGCGCGACGTCGATGCAGTGCTGAACGGCGTGAAACTCAAGTCCGGCGCGCAGGTGGAGGCGAGCCTCGACGACAAAATTCTTTTCCACAACGACACCGAAATGGATTTGAGTGACCTGCGCCGGCGGGCTCGTGCGTTCGGCGGCCGGTTTCAACTCAAGGCCTCGAAATCGGAATACCTGGTTTCGAACGATCCAAGCCGATTGCAGCCTGACGACATTTTGCTGTCGCCCGGAACAAGCGGCGACGTTTTGCTGAAAATTTTTTGCGATTACGACCAACGCGTCGGGCAGTTGGAAGTAATTGAGGCCGATCGCCCAATCCTGGTCGGCGACGTGGCGGTAAGATCGACATATCCCCTGAAAGATTGCGACACGATTCGGATCGACGTCGGACAATTTCTGCGCTGCAATTTTTCCGAGCGCATCATCGAGGAAGAGCGCAACATTATTCGCACTCTCGAGGTGAGCGAGGTGACGCACCGGTTCACCAGCGGCGACACCGGGCTCGAAGGAATTTCATTCACGCTCACGCGAGGCGAGCTGGTGTGCGTGATGGGCGCGAGCGGTTCGGGCAAGAGCACGCTACTCAGAGTGCTGGCCGGACAACTTCAGCCAACGAGCGGCCAGATTTATTTGAATGGCCGGTCGCTTTATCCAAACCTCGACGATCTCAAGAAATACATCAGTTACATTCCGCAGGAAGACGCCTTCGACGAGCATTTGACGATCGGCGAGAATTTGCATTTCGCAGCCGCGATCCGATCACCGCATCTTTCCCGGCGCGATCGAATGCGGCGACTGGAAGCGAAACTGGTCGAGCTCGGGTTGGGCGAACGCCGCGACGCGGTCGTCGGCGCCGCGATCAAAAAGACGTTGAGCGGCGGCGAACGGAAACGACTCAACATCGGCCTCGATATGATCGGGATGTCGGACGTTTATCTGTTCGACGAGCCGACCTCAGGACTTTCGTCGAAAGATTCCGAGCACGTGATCGAGATCATTCGATCGATGGCGCACAACAAAATCATCATTGTCACCATTCACCAGCCGAGCTCGAAACTATTCCAGTTGTTTCACAAGGCGATCCTGCTCGACAAAGGCGGCCGGCTCGTCTTTTTCGGGACGCCGACCGAAATGCTTCGCTATTTCGCCGAAGCCGAGCATCAACATCAGTTCGGCGCGGACCTGGGCGCCTGTCCGTCGTGCGGGACGACGCGGCCGGAATTCATCTTCGACGTTTTGGAAACGCCGCTGCGCGATTTAAGCGGCGACATCATTTATGAGGAGAACAGTCGCGGTCAGCTGGTGGCGGCGCGCCGTTATTCGCCGGAATTCTGGCGCGACAAGTACGAAGCGTTTCGACTGATCCAGGACGTCAAACAAGTTTCATTGCGCCGCGAGCAAGTTCCGCAACTGCCATCGGCGCCGGCGCAGAAACGAAAACACACACCGATTCGATGGCACGATGAATGGACGCAGTTCCGTGCTCTGCTGCGACGCTCGTTTATCAGCAAACTGCGCAACCGCGCCAACATTTGGATCACAACGTGCGCCGCGCCGGTGCTGGCCCTATTGATCGGCACGTTGCTGCGTTATTCCGAAAGCGGAAAATACGATTTCGCATCGGCCTTTCATATTCCGACATATCTTTTTCTCGGATTGCTGGTGGTGATGTTCCTTTCACTGACCAACAGCGCCGACGACATCATCCGCGACCGGCCCACGCTCCAGCGCGAACGCAATCTCGATGTGCGATTGCCCTATTACATCTTCGCGAAGATGTCTTCGTTGTCAGTCTTCGCATTGATCCAATGCGTGCTCTTCGTCTTGATGGGCAATTACGTCCTTGGGATTCGCGGTATGTTTTGGGTCCACCTCGCCCTGATGTTCATGACCGCGGTCGGCAGCCTTGCGCTCGGCCTGCTCGTTTCGTCACTCGTGTCCGATGCCAAGACCGCGGCCAACATCGTGCCGCTGGTTCTGATTCCGCAGATCCTGATGAGCGGCGCGCTTATTAAATATGAGGACATGAACCGCAACCTTAGCCTGGTTTACTCGATGACCCGCTGGTTCCACGAACACCCGACCAAAGACCGCGGCAAAAAAATGGACAGCAAATTGCAGGTGCCGTTCGTCTGCCAGTTTATCCCGATGCGCTGGTCCTACGAAGAGATGATTGTCGCGCAGGCGAAACTGAATCCACTCACCTCGCGGCAGGACCGCGCTCAACGCGAGATCGATTCTATCGTCGCGAAACATCGACAAGATCCCGCCGAAGGAAAGCGTCTCGACGAGTTGAAAGAAGTGCTCGCAGTTTTGTCCGGGCTCGAAGCGAAATCAGCCGACGAGCTCGATCATTACCTCAAGCAGGTCGATCAGGTGCTTGATCGAGAGCGATCGTTTGACTCGCCGATGTTCAAAAAAGCGAAAGGTGAGGTCACAGCGGAACAGGTTTATGTGAACCAGAAAGTTTCCGATCTGATCTCCAACGCGGAGATGGAGCAGAGCGATTATCGCCGCGGGAGCCGACCCAATGTTTTCTTCGGCGCGGAAAAACGCTACCTCGGAGTCAAGATCAGCGTTTTCGTTTTCAACACGATTGTATTGATTGGATCGACATTCGGTTTGCTCGGACTTTTATTTTGGATCCTGCGCCGCCAACTCGAAGTCCGGCGAACCTGAAACGATGAAAACGCAATCCAACGGCAACCCACGGCTGATCGTCGCGGCCAGCGACATCGATGCGGATATGCTTTACGCGACAAAGTTCTGGGCGGGCGATCCGTTTATTTTTCTCGAGCAAAACGGAAAGCGCACAATCGTTTTGAGCGATCTCGAAATGGACCGCGGTCGCAGGACGGCGAAGGTCGACGAGTTCGTTTCGTTCAACCAACTCGAGCGGGAAGTGCAGGGCAAAGCGAAACAGTCCCCGCCTTATGAAAAAGTGCTCGCGCATTTTCTCCGTAAACGCGGCGTAAAAAGCGCAATTGTGCCGGCGAATTTTCCACTCGGCTTCGCCCGCGAGCTCGCCAAGGACGATGTCGATCTTGCCACGACCAACGGGCTTTTCTGGCCGGAACGCGAAGCGAAGACGGACGATGAGCTGAAGTTGATCGGCCGTGCGTTGCGAATTACCGAAACCGGACTGGCGCGTGCGATGGAAGTTTTGAAGGCGTCGAAACCGGCCGGAAAGAAATTGCGTTGGTCGGGCAAAACGCTCACCTCCGAAATGCTCCGCGCTGAAATCGATTCTGCGATGTTACGGGCCGGCGGCACGCCCACGAACACGATCGTGGCCGGAGGCGATCAAGCTTGCGATCCGCACGAGCGCGGATCGGGTCCGCTCTACGCCAATTCGTTGATCATTTTGGACATCTTTCCTCGTGACCCCAAGACCGGTTACTGGGGCGACATGACGCGGACGGTTGTTCGTGGAAGCGCGAGCGATGTGCAGCGCAAACTTTGGGAGACGGTGAAAGAAGGACAGGAGCTCGCGCTCCGAGAAATCAAAGCCGGGATCGACGGCATGAAAATTCACAAGGCGATCCAGCAGCTTTTCAAAAAACGCGGATATCCAACTGAAGTTCGCAAAGGCAAGAACGTCGGATTTTTTCACGGCACCGGTCACGGGCTGGGGCTGGAGATTCATGAATATCCGCGACTTCAGAAAGTGACGCTGAAAGATCGACAAGTGGTCACGGTTGAGCCGGGATTGTATTATCCCGGGCTCGGTGGCGTCCGGCACGAAGACGTGGTCGTGGTGACGAAGACCGGCTGCAAGATTCTCTCGCGATTTCCGAAGCAGCTGGAAATCTGAACGCGCGACGCAGTTGAGCGTCTAATTTAGGCAACTAGATTACCACAGGCATGTTCTACCCAATCGGCTTCGGCGGTCATCACTTCTTTCTCTACCTGATTGTTCCGGCGATTCTCGGAATCTGGGCGCAGATTCGCGTGACCGGTGCGTTCAATCGCTGGGGGAAAGTCCGCGCCAGCTCGAACATCACCGGCGCCGAATGCGCGCGCGAGATTTTGCAGGCTGCCCAAATCCACGATGTCGATGTTGTGGAGACAAACGATTTCCTGGGCGATCACTACGATCCGACAAACAAGAAGCTTTGCCTTTCGAGCAATGTTTACAACACGCCGTCCGTCGCCGCTCTCGGGATCGCGGCCCACGAGACCGGGCACGCGATTCAACATGCAAAAGCCTACGCTCCGCTCAAGGCGCGGATGGCGATTGTGCCGGTGACAATGGTCGCTTCGCAGATGCTGCCATTCATCATCATTGGCGGTTTTTGGTTCCGGATCGCGGGCCTGATCACGCTCGGAATCTATTGCTACCTCATCCTCGCCATTTTCCAATTGATCACGCTCCCGGTGGAATTTGATGCGTCGCGGCGGGCGAAAATTATTCTGCAGCAAATGCACATTGTGCAGCCGGGCGAAGAAGTTGCCGGCGTGAACAATGTGCTCAACGCCGCCGCGCTGACATACGTCGCGGCCTTTATCGCCGCGCTCGGCAACCTGCTTTGGTTGATGTCGATGCGCGACCGGCGCGATTGATCCCGCGCGGCTTGAAGAAGATGAATCCCGCGATCGCGTTACCGCCGGCTCGGCGCCTGACCGATTTGTTGTCGTCCGGGTCGGATGCCGGTGTTAAGTCTAAAAGACAAGCGATGGACGAGCCTCGGAAGGATGAAGACCAGCAATTGGTGGCGCGCACGCAAGAAGGCGACGCGAGCGCGTTCGATCAGCTGGTTGTGAAATACACACCGCGCCTTTACGGCCTCGTTTACAACATGACCTCGAACCACGAGGACACGAACGATCTGCTGCAGGACATTTTCGCCAAAGCTTACAAGGCGATCCGTGGTTTTCGCGGGAAGTCCTCCTTTTATACTTGGATCCATTCCATCGCGGTGAACATGACGCTGAACTTCCTCAAAAAACGCGGCCGGCGTTTTCAACTGAGCCTGGACGATGTCGATTCCAGCATTCAAAGCGACAAGGAATTTCTCGAGGCCACCGCCTCCAGCAGTCCGGTGCGGGAAGCCGACCTCTCCGAGCTTCAAAAAAGGTTGAACGAGGCGATGATGAAATTGTCTGATGAACACAGAGCTGTGGTCACGATGTTCCATATTCAAGGGATGCCCCACGCAGAAATCAGTAAAATCTTGCGTGTTTCGGAAGGCACAGTACGATCCAGGCTTTTCTACGCCAACCGGCAACTGCAAAATTATTTAGACGAGTTTCGAAAAAATCCGGTGACCTGATCAGCGCCCATGGACGAGTTTAACGACAACGAAATAACGAAGCTGCTTCGCCTCAAGCGTTACGAACAACCGCCGCCCGGTTACTTCGAAAATTTCCTGCACGAATTTCATCGCCGTCAGCGCGACGAACTTTTGCGGGAACCGCTCTGGCGCATCTGCGTCGGTCGGGCGCGCGATTTCGCGTTCTCCTTCAATCTCTCAACTCTCACTTCTTATCCAGCCGCGGTCACGGCCGTGCTCGTTTGCGCGGCAGTTATTTCCCTGCGGATTTATCAGACGCCACAGCCGGCGACGGTCGCGGCAAAGGATCGGCCAGTATTGGTCGTGCCCGCCAGCACTGAACCGGAATGGACTTTGGCATCGCCGGTGGCGACACGGGTCTTTAACACGCGGCCGCTTGGCAATATGACGAAAAGCGCCCGAACTCACCGGAGCGGCACGCCTCGCTACGTGCTCGACAGCGTGCCCGTGAGTTATGAGACGACTTTCAAGTTCTAGCTCGGCCACAGGATTTCCCTTGCTGGCAAAACTCGCGTTTCTCGCCGCGGCGGCTTCGCTTTCTGCGCAGCAAATGCCGGAGTCCGCCACTTCGCTTAGCCGCGAAGTCAAAGATGTCTTCGAGCGCTGCGCCAAAGCCGTAGTCAAAATCGAGGCGACCGATCAACACGGCGAACTTTCCGGCACCGGATTCTTTGTCGATCCAACCGGGACGCTTTACACCGCTTATTCGGTAGGCGGCGAAGCTGACAACGTGACCGTTGAGTTCAAAGGAAGAAAATATCCAGCGCGCCAACTTTTGGCCGATCTCCGCAGCGGGATCGCCATGTTAAAAGTGGATTTGGCCAGCCCGGCGCTGCCGATCGGCAGCTCGGACCAACTCGAAATCGCCACGCCGGTCGTTGCGATTGGTTATCCGCTTGATCTGGCTGAAACCCCAAGCTTTGGCATGATCGCCGGCTTCGATCGCAAGTGTTTCGGCGGATATTTTCCCACGAAACATTTGCGAGTAAATCTGCCGCCGCAGCGCGGTGAGGGCGGCGCTCCACTTCTGAATTTGAAAGGCGAAGTCGTCGGAATTCTGCTCTACACCTTCGAAAATAATTCCTGTTACGCGTTGCCGATTGAGGCTGCGGAAAAAATTCGGAGCGATTTCGTGCGCTTTGGCGAACCGAAACATGGCTGGATCGGCGCCAACGTTGCGGAAGCGAGCGCACCGGTGGAAGGCTCGCGCGCGGTCACAAAAGACATCATGAAGGACACGCCGGCCGCTGAATCGGGAATGAAACAGGGCGACATTGTTCTTCAGATCGGCCGGACGAAAGTGCACGAGCCGGAAGATATTCTCGATGCTTCATTCTTTCTTACGGCCGGCGATGTCGTGCCGATCACGGTGATGCGCGGCAATGAAAAATTAACATTCAACGTCGAGGCGGCCGGTTCGCGAGCGCCATTGCTGGCGGCGCCTTCGCTTAATAACCGCGCCATGCCGCTCAATCTGCAGTCCTCTCCCGAAAGAACGCCGTAATTAGAGCATTTTCCGGAATGCCGCTTCGTCGATGACGCGCACGCCGAGTTCTTTCGCTTTGCTGAGTTTGCTGCCCGCTTCCGCGCCGGCAAGAACGTAATCGGTTTTCTTGCTCACGCTCCCGCTGACGTGGCCGCCGCGCGCTTCGATTTTCGCCGACGCTTCTTCGCGCGTCATCGACGGCAGCGTGCCGGTGAGGACGAAAGTTTTTCCAGCCAACGGCAACTCGGCCATTTTGTTTGCCGAAACTTTTTCGCTTTTCGGATGAATCCGTAATTGTTTCATCCGCTGAAGGATTTTCTTTCCCGCCGCTGACCCAAAAAAATCGAGGACGCTTTTCGCTACGACTGGTCCGACCTCAGTTACGATGCCGCGGTGCTTGTCGATCTTGCTCTTCGATGGCTCGGCAAATCCGGATCTGATCAATCGCTCAGCGATTTCTTTCGCGGCCTGCTTGTCTTCTTTGCTTTCGTGGTAAGCGAGCACGTCACGGAGAAGTTTAGAATTCGGCACGTCCTCGATTGTTTCATGGAACCGGGCGAGGTCCGTGGCGGTCGTTTTGCCGACGTCGGGAATTGCCAGCGCGTAAAGCCAGCGCGAAAGCGGGAAAGTTTTCGCGCGCTCAATCGCCTGGATGGCTTTGGTGGCGTTTTTCTCACCGAAAATGCGGGGAGCTTCATCGGTGCCCAGGTTCAACTTCGCAAGTTGCTCGACCTTCAGCTCGAACAAATCGAGTGGCTCGCGCACAAAGCCCCGCTCAACCAGTTTGTCGGCCACGATGCCGCCGACACTTTCGATATCGAGCGCGCCGCGGGCTGCGAAAAATTCCACGCGTCTTGTGGTCTGCGCCGGACAATGGAGATTTTCGCAACGCCAGGCCACAAATTGTGGATCGCGTCGGACTTCGCCGCCACAAACTGGACATTTGCCATGAATGTGTTTCAGGAAATCGAACGGCTTCGCAGCGCGCGGCCGTTTCGACTTTACCACTTCGACCACTGCAGGAATCACTTCGCCGGCTTTTTCAATCACGACGGTGTCGCCGACGCGAATGTCTTTGCGTTTAATCTCATCCTCATTGTGTAGCGTTGCCCGCGAGACCGTGCTCCCGCTGACAAACACCGGTTCGAGCACAGCCACTGGCGTCAGAATGCCTGTCCGTCCGACTTGCACCTTGATATCGAGCAACTTCGTTTCGACGCGCTCAGCCGCGTATTTGTAAGCAATCGCCCAGCGCGGTGATTTCGCGGTGAAACCGAGTCGCTTGCGTTGCTCGAGCGCATCGACCTTGATCACAGCGCCGTCGGTCTCGTACGGAAAATCATGTCGGATGCGGTCGAGCTTGCGAATGGCATCCAGAATTTTCTCGACCGAATCGGCCAGCCACCAATTCTCATGCGTCGGCAGGCCAAGCTTCTTGAACAAAGGAAAAATTTCCGAATGAAGATCGACATCTACGCCTTCGGTCGCGCCGGTTCCGTAAAAAACCATTCCGAGCGGGCGTCGCGCCGCAATTTTCGGATCAAGATGTTTGAGCGAACCAGCGGCGGCATTGCGCGGATTCGCGAACAACGGTAATCCCGCGGTTTCTCGTTCTTTGTTCAATTTCTTGAAACCGCCTTTGTCGAGATACGCTTCTCCGCGCACTTCGAAAATTTTTGGCGGAGTGCCACGCAAACGCCCCGGCACAGATCGGATCGTTTTGATATTTTGGGTAATGTCGTCTCCGACCAAACCGTCGCCGCGGGTGGCGGCGTATTTGAGCCGACCGTTTTCGTACATCACCGACACCGCGACGCCGTCGACTTTCGGCTCGATCACGACCGGGATTTTTTCGTCAGGCAAAAGCCGCGTGATGCGTTTGTAGAAATTTGCGACCTCATCTTCGGAATAAGTGTTGTCGAGGCTGAGCATTGGCACTCGATGCTGAATTTGCGCGAAGGCCTGAAGCGGCTTGCCACCAACCCGCTGAGTTGGCGACTCGGCGGTGACGAGCTCTGGAAGTTTCGCCTCCAGATCGACCAGTTCTCTGTAAAGCCGGTCGTATTCGCGATCACTGATCGTCGGCGCGGCTTCCTCGTAATAGCGGCGATCGTGTTCCTTGATCTCACGTCGCAGCTGGGCCATTCGCGACGCCGCTTGAGTCTCGTCTTTGGCCATGGAGCATGATACAAACGGGACAAAGATCGACAATGAACGGCGGCGAAAAAATCCTGGGCGTGGAGGGGGGCGGAACCAAAACGTCGTGGGTTTTGGTCGAGCGCGCGGAGAGTGAGCTGCGCGTTTTGGACCAGGGGAAACGCCCGCCGGCGAACTTTCGCCTCGCCACGCCGGATCAGTTGCGCTCGATGTTTGGTGAGCTGCCGAAAGAAATCAATCGTGCCGGAATTTTCCTGGCCGGTTGTGGCACTGAGGAAGATCGACAATCGCTCACGCGGCTCTGCGCCGAGATTTGGCCGCAGGCGAAAGTTGTGGTTGGGAGCGATCGCGATTCCGGTTTGGCGGCAGCGCTTGGACATGGTGATGGAATTGTTGTTAACGCCGGAAGCGGCTCGTCCATCACCGGTCGTCGTGACAAGCGGATCGAAAATGCCGGAGGCTGGGGACACATTTTGGGCGACGCCGGCGGCGGTTATTTTCTCAGCTTGCAGGCACTGCGCTTGATTTTGCGCGAATACGATCTGCAGCGCGGCGAAGTCCAGTTCACTACCAAAGTTTTGCGAGCGTTGTCGCTGAACAATCTCGATGAGCTCGTCCGCTGGGCCCAGACCGCCGACAAAATGGAAGTGGCAATGCTGACGCCGGTCGTCTTCGAAGCCGCGGCCGGCGGCGATGCGCGCGTCATGGAAATTATCGAAGAAGGCGCGCGCGTTCTTTGCGAATATACCGAAGCGGTGGCGACGAGATTACACGTCCTCGCGCCAAAGGTTGTTCTGCTCGGCGGGCTTTTTCAGCGGGACTCGATCTATAACCACGCATTTCGACGGCGTTTGAAAAAAACGCTCCCCGACGCGCGGGTGACGAACTCTGAACGAGCCCCGGAAT
This sequence comes from Chthoniobacterales bacterium, assembly GCA_035603575.1. Taxonomy (GTDB): domain Bacteria; phylum Verrucomicrobiota; class Verrucomicrobiia; order Chthoniobacterales; family UBA10450; genus AV40. The sequence goes on along the minus strand of DATNKD010000148.1, from coordinate 3,165 downwards.
TGGGCGCGGCGTGGCTGGCGGCGAAAATGCAGAGCTGGCCCGAAATTCAGGCAGAATCTTCTCCGGACAAAATCGATGACCTGGCTGCAGCATTGACTGAGCAACGCAATCCGCGTTCGGAAAATCTCGAAAAAATGAGCACGCAGGAGTTGGTGAAACTTTTCGTCGACGAAGAAAAATTCGTCGGCGAAGCGTTGCGCGCGGTGATTGCCGATCTTGCGCGCGCGATCGAGCTGGTTGCTGACTCGCTGCGCAAAGGTGGCCGGCTTTTTTACCTCGGCGCGGGCAGCAGCGGGCGCCTCGGCGTGCTCGACGCAAGCGAAATTCCGCCAACCTTCGGCGCGCGACCTGAACTCGTGCAGGGCATTATCGCCGGCGGCGCGACCGCTCTGCACCGGGCCGTGGAAGGCGCGGAAGACGAGGGGAGCAACGGCGCGCTCGCAATTGATCGCCGCGGTGTCAAAGATGTCGATGTTGTAATTGGAATCACGGCCAGCGGTCGCACGCCTTTCGTTTTAGGCGCTCTTGACCGAGCGAAATCGTTGGGCACAAAGACGGTTTTGCTCAGCTGCAATCCGGCTCGCGATCAGAAAGTGAATGTCGATCTTGCGATTGATCTCGCCGTCGGTCCGGAAATTTTGACCGGATCAACGCGACTCAAAGCAGGAACGGCGACCAAAATCGCGCTGAACATCATCAGCACCGGCGCGATGGTCGCGCTCGGAAAAGTCCGCGGGAATTTGATGATCGATCTGAACAGTTCGAGCACGAAGCTGCGCGATCGCGCGACCCGGATGGTCGCCGAGATTACGCAATGCGATTATGGTTCGGCCCGAGCGCAGCTGGAACAAAGCGGCTGGGACTTACGTGCCGTGCTTAAAAAAGCTGGCCAATAGAAGAATCGACATCCTCCCGCGCAAATTTCAGTAAGCGCGACTACCAGCGGCGAAACGAAGCATTGATAACAACCTTAAACGAAAGGGTTTTTATGCTTTGGACTATTTTTGTTATTCTGCTGATTCTTTGGCTGCTTGGTTTCATCGGCTTCCACGTTCTCGGCGCTTACATTCATCTCTTGCTCGTGATCGCGGTGGTAGTCCTGATTATCCAATTGATTAGCGGCCGACGACCGCTGTAGCATCCGCGCCGTGAAACCAACTGGAATAATCGGCATCATTCTCATCATCGTTGGCATTGTCGGCTTCGCCTACGGCGGCCTGGGTTGGAGAGAGGAAAAGAAAGACGCGCAACTTGGGCCTCTTGAAATCAAGCACACCGAAAGTCATGGGATCAGTTTTCCGCCGGTTGTAAGCGGAATCTGTCTCGTCGGCGGGATCCTGCTCGTCGTGATCGGTAGCCGGAAAACTTAGCGATCGCTTGGCGATTCGCCGCCGCTGGCTTTTAGAACCGCGAAAGTCTTGCTGCCTTTGCGGTCGAGATAGAGAAGAACGCCGCGTTTAGGATCGGCCTTGTTTAAGGCGTCGCGAAATGTTTTCACATCGGTCACCGGCTTGCCGTCAACTTCGGTGATGACATCTTCGCGTTCGATCCCCTGCTGCGCGGCCAAGCTGTTTTCGGTGACGTCGGTCACGATTACGCCGCGCTGAACGCCAAGTTTGAAGCGTTGCGCCATTTCTTTGGTCAACTCCTGGACCTGGAGCCCGAATTTTCCCACTTCTTCTTCTCGATTCTGCGGCGGGCGCGCCGGTTCATTCGAGGCGCGCGAGATTTCATTCGGCAATTCGCCGGTAGTGACGGGGACCTTGAGCGTCTGTCCTTTTCGCCAGATCGTCAGCTCGACTTTCTGGCCGACTTTCTTTTTCAAAATCTCGTGCTGCAGCTGCGAGTCTGTACTCACGGCGTTTGCATCAACATGTGTAATCACGTCGAACGGCCGCAGAGCACTTTTGTAAGCGGGCGCGTCGGCTTCGATCGTGCGCACGACGACGCCTTTGTCGATGCCTTTGAAGAGATCGCGGACGGAAGGATCGTCACCGAGCGTTTCGATGCGGATCCCGAGCCACGGCCGCGTGATCTTGCGCCCGGCGATCAACTCTTCGCCGATTTCTTTGGCCATGTTACTCGGAATGGCAAAGCCCAGACCACGGTTGATCCCGTTAATCAGTGTGTTCATGCCGATCACTTTTCCGTCGATATCGCAGAGCGGACCGCCGCTGTTGCCGGGATTGATCGAGGCGTCAGTTTGTAAATAATCCGAGATCGAATAGCCGCTGGTCGCGAGCAATTTACTGCGTCCTTTGCCGCTCACGACGCCGTAAGTGAAAGTGTAATCGAGTTTGAATGGGGCCCCGATCGCAAAGGCGAATTGCCCAACTCTCACCGCGTCGCTGTCGCCCAATTGCACGACCGGCAAATCTTTGGCCTCGATTTTAATGACGGCAATGTCCGTCTTCTCGTCGGTGCCAATCACCTTTGCTGAAAATTCACGACCGTCTTTCAGCTTCACCTCGATTTTGTCGGCGCCCTCGACCACGTGGAAGTTGGTAAAGATGTAGCCATCGGGCCGGACGATGAATCCGGAGCCTTCGCTTTGGATCGGCTGAAGATTTCTCTGGTTCCGGTGGGGATTATTCTCATCGGGCGGGCCTTGGAAGAACAAGTCCTCGAAAGCGGAGGTTTCGCTGTCGCTCTTCTTTGAAATTTCAATGATGACAACACTCGGCGCGACAATCTCGAAAACCTTGGCGAAAGCATTGTTCAACTGATGAACGACGTCCTTACCCTGCTCGGCTGCGGCCGCTGGAACCGTCGGCATCGGTGCGATCTCCGGCGTCGCGGCCAGGATCGATCCAGCAAAGGACGGATTTGCGGCGGCGAACATCGTGCTGAGTGCCGCGATGAAAAATGAAATTGAGGTCAAACGCATCGTTCGAAGTTGGACAGCATCGAACATGCTACGTTCAACGGCGACAGTCCACTAACGGGTGACATTCCGGGGCACGCGAATTGCGTCGGCGCGCCGCTTGACTAATGGTATACTATCGGTCGGTCTCTCTCCGGATATGCGTTCATTGAAGTTGAATCGGGTTTCAGTCGGCATGTTGGCCGCCCTCTTTCTGGTTGCCGCTGTATGGCTTGGGTTTGAGCGCTACGACCCCAGGCCCATCCCAGCTGACGAATTCGTTCGCGCGATGGAGACGCATC
>DATNKD010000147.1:0-11467 GCA_035603575.1 Chthoniobacterales bacterium | reverse complement strand
GTGGATGGGATGCCGCCGATCGAACTGAAGTTTGGTGATGATTTCGTCGCGTCATCGGCGCGACTGCAAAACGAAATCAAGATCGACAATTCCGATCTTGTCTTTGTCGGCTACGGCGTGGTCGCGCCGGAATATGGCTGGGACGATTACAAAGGTGTCGATGTTCGCGGCAAAACGATTTTGATGTTGATCAACGATCCGGCGGTGCCCGATCCGAAAGATCCGTCGAAGCTCGATGAGAAAATGTTCAAGGGGAAAGCGATGACTTATTACGGCCGCTGGACCTACAAATACGAAATGGCGGCGCAAAAAGGTGCGGCCGCCGCGATCATCATCCACGAAACGGAGCCCGCCGCCTATCCCTGGCAGGTGGTTAGATCGAGCTGGGCCAAGGAAAATTTCGAGCTCGATAATCCGAACAAGAACATGGACGCCGTCTCGGCGCGCTCATGGATCACGCTCGACGTCGCGAAGAAATTGCTCGCTGATTGCGGCCAGGATTTCGACGCGCTCAAGAAATCCGCGATCACGAAAGAATTCCGGCCGGTGGCGCTAAATGCGAAAGCCAACATCGACATCAAACAAGCGCTGCGCTCGTTCAAATCGCACAACGTGATCGGCAAGTTCGAAGGCGCCGATCCGAACTTGAAAGATGACTATGTCATCTACACCGCGCACTGGGACCATCTCGGGCGCCATCCCGAATTGCAGGGCGATCAGATTTTTAACGGCGCGGTCGACAATGCTTCCGGTGACGCGGCCGTGATCGCTTTGGCGAGCGCGTTTCCAAAAGCCGATCCGGCGCCGAGACGCTCAATCCTGTTCATGTGCACGACTGCGGAGGAAGCCGGACTGCTCGGCGCGAAATTCTACGCTGAGCATCCGCTCTATCCGCTCGAGAAAACGCTGGCCGACATCAACATCGACAGCATGAACGTTTGGGGCAAAGCGCGCGACATCGAAGACGTCAGCTACGGTTTCTCAATAATGGACGACGCGCTCGCCGCAGCGGCGCAACGCCAGGGGCGCAAAGCGATCCCGAACAGTCGTCCCGAGAAAGGCGCCATTTACCGCGCAGACAATTTTGAATTTTCAAAAGTCGGCGTGCCATCGCTTTACATCGGCAAAGGCGAACACCTCCTTTCCCGTCCGGAGAACGCGCCGCTTCGCTCCGACGAATTCGATTCGAAGGACTACCATCAAGTCACCGATCAGGTGAACCCCGACTGGGACCTCTCCGGCGCAGTCCAAGATGTCGATCTTCTATTTGAAGTCGGCTACCAAATCGCCAACGCCGAGAAATTTCCCGAATGGAAACCCGGCATCGAATTCAAACCAAAACGCGACGCGATGCTGAAGAAGTGATGCAATTGCCTCTTGTTCGACTAACGAAAGCCCTCGCCGTGATTTGTCTGCTGTTCACCGCTTCAGCAACAGCCCAAACAAAGCGTGCCCCATTGGTGATCAAAGATGCCAAAGATTTTCACCATTACGCTCTGTATTGTCCGAAGCCTGATTACCCGATTAACCTCCGCGAGCGACGCGTTGGAGGATCAGGCACATTTATGCTGCACTTCCGTCAAGACGGGACCGTGGAATACGTGGAAACGCTGATGAGCACTGGCCACGCCGAGCTCGATGACATCGCTAAAAGTGCTTTCATCAAATGGCGGTTCCGACCTGGACCGACCGAGGCAAAGGTACCGATTACATTCAAACCGCCAAACGGCGGTAGGGCAGAATGGCCATTCGCCCGATGATTTTATAGGCGTTTGGCGCGCCGACCGCCCAGTCTTGTCATGTCGAGCCAAGTCGAGACATCTCTAGATATTTCGGTGCTAACCAGCCGAGTTCGACAGAAATAGTTAGAGATTCCTCCACTTCGGTCGGAATGACAGAGACAGGAAGCGCGCCGCTAGTGTTGCAGAATCTGTGAAAATCTGTGTCAATCTGTGGCCGAACTATGCGCGTTGACTTTGTAATTGGCGGGACGCAGAAAGGCGGAACGTCGGCGCTAGATTCTTTTTTGCGGCAGCATCCGGAGATTTGCATGCCGGAGACGAAGAAAGAGCTGCACTTTTTCGATCGCGAAGCTGACGACACCGATTACAAAAAGTATCACGCCAACTTCAAGCCGAAGCCGAAGCAGCGCGTGATCGGCGAAGCGAGTCCGATTTACATGTATTGGGAAACCGCGCCGTATCGAATCTGGAAATACAATCCGAAGATGAAATGGATTCTCGCATTGCGGAACCCGATCGAGCGCGCGTTCTCTGCCTGGAACATGGAAACGAAACGCGGCGCGGAGAAATTATCGTTCGCCGAAGCGATCGAAAAAGAACCCGAGCGATGTCGAGAGGCATTGCCGTTACAACATCGCGTTTATTCCTACATCGATCGCGGCTCTTATGCGCACCAAGTCCGGCGTTTGTTCAACATCTTCGGCAGAGACAATTGTCTCGTTCTTTTGAACGAAGAACTCAGGAACGATCACAAAAAGACATTGCGTCGTGTATTCAACTTTCTCGGTGTTGATCCCGCCTTCGTGCCACCGGAAGCGAGCGTGTTCGAGCAGGAATACTCGGACAAGATCGACAATCAGTTGAGATCGCGCTTGATCGACATCTTTTATTTCGACATCAAAGAGCTGGAGAAGCTTTTGCAACGGGATTTGTCATCATGGTACAACACGAAAACCAAATCGTTGTAGAGGCGCTTGTGTCAAGCGCCTGTTTTATTAGTTCGGCGTTTGACACAAACGCCGCTACAACTCCTCTCTTGTCATGTCGAGCGTAGTCGAGACATCTCTAGATATTTCTGTGCTGACCGTGCTCTCACAAACAGAAATAGTCAGAGATTCCTCCACTTCGGTCGAAATGACATGAATAAAGACATGACAAAACGATGAATCTGCCGATTCCAATTCTTAGCGTGCTGATCGGCGCGGTGATTTTGTTTTTCGGGCGAAAGCTTTTCTGGCTTTGCGTCGCCGCGGTCGGATTCGCCGCGGGTGTGGAAGTCGCGCCGCATCTTGTCCATGAACCGTCAGCCATTCTGTCGCTGAGCGTGGCGATCGTTTTCGGATTTATCGGCGCCTTGCTCGCCATGTTCCTGCAAAAAGTCGCGATCGCGATTGCCGGTTTTCTGGCCGGCGGAAAACTGGCGCTCGCGCTTGTGACCGCATTTTTTGTCCATGGCTCGAGCTATCCTGGGGTGACATTTATCGTCGGCGGCGTTATCGGCGCAATCCTGTTGCTGGCCTTGTTCGACTGGACACTGATCGTGCTGTCGGCGGTCGTTGGGGCGTATTTGATTCAACAGACGATCGTCTTGCCGCAAACCGGCGCGACGATTCTGTTCGTCGGATTGGCCGCGATTGGAATTATCGTGCAAGCAGCGGCGTTTCGGGGAAGAACGACCGCCTAACGAACATGGCGAAATTCGGCGGTCATGGGACCGCCGCTACAGTATTTTGCTGACAAAGCGAAGATCCACGTGTGAAAATGTGGGGCATGAACTCACAAAGAACTGGGCTGCGGATTGCCAGCGTCATTTTCGGTCTCGTCTGTGTTGTCCACATCTGGCGATTATTGATGTCGCATTTCACGGTGCAAATCGGTTCGCATCAACTCCCCATTTGGGGAAGCGGGGTCGCGGTGATTGTGGCCGGCGGACTCTCCATTTGGATGTGGCGACTGTCATCCGCGGCCAGATAAGAAAACTACTGACGCTTCGGTCAGCGATTTGTCGGCGATGAAAAGTCCAAGATGAGACAATCCACTCTCGCTCTCATTTGCGGACTCATCCTTTTTATTGTCTTGGCATACTCATGGTGCGGACGAAATCCGCCGTCGCGAGTCACCGGGTTGCCGGCGACACCGACTCCAACTCCAGCACCGCCTGCAACATCGGCCGCTCCGAATGTCGCAGCGAGTCCTTCCGTTTCCGTAGCACAAGTTACAGCGACACCACCGACGCAGACGCCGCCGCCGGAATTTCAAAAAGTCGCACAGAAGGCGGCGCCGGCGATTATTGAACTCACCGTTTTCGACGCGAAAGGCCAATTGCTTCGGACCGGCAACGCTTTCTTTGTTTCTCGCGACGGTCTGCTCGTCACGAGTTGGACAATGGTTGCGGACGCAGCGTATGGCGTCGCCAAATCTCCCGATGGAAAAATCCGCAACGTGACCGGTGTGGTTGCATCCGCTCAGGACGCTGATCTCGCCATCCTTCGAGCCGAAACCAAAACCGGTGTGCCGCTTCTGCCGCTCGCCAAAAACGCCGAATCGGTTGCGGTGAATGCCTGGACCGTGGTCATCGGCAGTTCGCTTCAACACAAAGAGCAACCTATCGCCGCCGGCACAATCACTTCCCTCGGATCCGATCCAAAAAAAGATGGATTCCAAATCAGCGTAGCGATTCCGAACGACGCTGCCGGCGCGCCAGTTGTCGATGCTAACGGCAAAGTTGTGGGAATTGTGACCGCCGGCGGCAAAAGCGCAGTGCGACCGACCGGTCTGCTCGATCCGCTGCTGGCGCAAGCAAAGTCACCAACGACCGGTCGCTGGGCCGCGGCCCCGGTTGAATCGCCGACGGCTTCACCGTCGCCGACGCCGAAATTCGCCCGCAATCCGCGAGTCATTTATAATCCGGCGCCAAGATATCCGTACGAGGCGCGGATGCTTCGTTCCGGACCGACGACGGGCTCGGCAAAGTTTCGCGTTACGTTCGACACGAACGGCCAGGTAAAGAACGTGCAAGCACTCGAATCGACCGGACAATCCGTTCTCGATCAAGCAGCGGTCAAAGCGCTTCAGCAATGGAAAGCGGAACCTGGCGCCCGCGATTGGACCGTGCTCGTGCCGATCACCTTTCAACCTTAGGTTGAAAGGAAGCTCCAAATTCCAAGCACCAACCCCCAAACAATTTCCAAGCTTCAATGTTCGAAAGGAATCAGCGCGCCTAATTGGGATTGGGATTTGGAGTTTGGGATCTCTACCGCGTTGCGGCGGCTAGTGCCGGAAATGGCGAACGCCGGTAAAGATCATCGCCATTTTGCGTTCGTCGGCGGCGGCGATCACTGCCTTGTCCCGGACCGAGCCGCCTGGTTGAATCACGCAAGTCGCGCCGGCGTCGGCGGCCGCGATTAAACCATCCGGAAACGGAAAGAAAGCGTCGCTCGCGACGGCGCTGCCTTTCAACGAAAGCCCCGCTTCTTCCGCTTTCCAAATCGCGATCCGCGAAGAGTCGACCCGCGACATTTGCCCGGCGCCGATGCCGAGTGTGCGATCAGCCGCGGCATAAACAATCGCGTTCGACTTCACGTGCTTGACCACGCGCCAGCCAAAAAGCATCGCGGCGAGTTCGTTTTTCGTCGGCCTGCGTTTGGTCACGACTTGCTCCGGTGTTTCGCTGACGTTGTCGGAATCCTGGACGAGAAGACCACCGCACACCGAGCGAAGATCGACCGCCGGTCTCGTTTTGAGTGCAGAGATGGTGAGCCGAATCAGGCGCAGATTTTTTTTCTTTTGTAACAGCGCACGCGCTTCCGGCCCGAAATCGGGCGCGATGATCACCTCCGAAAAAATCTCGCTGATCGTTTTGGCAAACAGTTCGTCGATCGCGCGATTGCAAACAATGATGCCTCCGAACGGCGCCTGCTTGTCGGTGGCGAACGCTTTTTCCCAGGCTTTCCGAAGATCGACATCGGAACCAACGCCGCAGGGATTCGTGTGTTTTAAAATTGCGACCGTCGGCTGGGAAAACTCCGCGATCAGGTTCGTGGCTGCGCTGATGTCGAGAATGTTGTTAAAGGAAAGCTCCTTGCCGTGGAGTTTTTCGAAATGGCGATCGAAATCGCCGTAAAGCGCGGCGTTCTGATGCGGATTTTCGCCGTAACGTAATTTCGTCACCAGCGGCAGCGAAAGAGAGAATGACGCTTCCGTGATCTGCTCGCGATTCAGATAATTGCCGATGGTGCGGTCGTAGTCTGAAGTTTTGATGAAAGCCTTGATCGCGAGGTGCTCGCGCAGTTTCAGCGTGGTCTCGCTATTGTTCTCGCGCATGTTTTCCAAAACAGTGTCGTAATCGGCCGGATCGACCACGACCGTGACCGATTCGTAGTTTTTCGCCGCGCTCCGAATCATCGACGGCCCGCCGATGTCGATGTTCTCGATCGCCTCGGCCAGGGTCACGTCAGGTTTTTGGATCGTCTTCTCGAACGGATAAAGATTCACCACGACCAGGTCGATTGGCTCGAAGCCGCATTCGCGCGCCTCGGCTTCGTGTTTCGCGTTGCCGCGTTTGTAAAGCAAACCGCCGTGGACGCGCGGATGCAAAGTCTTGACCCGGCCTTCCAGCACCTCGGGGAACGCGGTGAAACTGGAGATTTCGCGGACGGGAATCTTTTCCTTTCGCAGCAACTCAGCCGTGCCACCTGTTGAAATGATGTCGACGCCCTGCCGCTCGAGAGCGCGCGCGAACTTGGCGATGCCGCTCTTGTCGGAGACGGAAATGAGCGCGCGGATGATTTTCATGGATTCGTTAAATCGTGAACCGTTAAATCGTCAAATCGATTCACGAATCTCGATTCTCGATTGACGCGATCGCCTCAGCGATCAAGGATCACGTTCTTCGCCGCCGGATACAACACCGGACAGCAGCCGATCGTTTCGCAAAATGCTTTGCTGAAATGACTCAGGCTGGAATAACCGACTTCGGTTGCGGCTTCGGTGACATTATAACGGCCGGTGCGCAGCAATTCGGCGGCGCGTTCCATCCGCAGTTTCCGCAGATACTGCGGAATGGTCAGACCCACTTCGCGCGAAAAAATCCGGCTGAGATAAAACGGACTGCAGCCGACTTCCTGCCCGAGCGCTTCGAGCGTAAGCGGGTTCGCCAAATTGCGCGCCAGCAATTCTTTCGCGCGCTCGACCCGCTCGCGCGCCACCCTTTTTTGCCGCATGCAGAAAAATTCGGGATCCTTCGGTTCGAAAAGGAAATGCGCCATGAGCTCGAGCGCCTTGCTTTGATACCAAAGAATTTGCGCCGCTTTCGAAACCGGCGGTTCGGCCAAACTACTCACGACCGCGCGCTGCTGGATCGACATCGGACGGGTCGGCGCAACAATCGTTTCGTCTTTGTCGCCAAAAATCACGCGGCGAATTTGAGGTTCGAGATCGGCTTCGTTTTGCACGAACTGCTTTTGCAAATGCGCACGCGAAAACTCGAGCGTCACAAATTGGTGATGATCGTTGGCGCGTCGCGATGCCGGCAGCGGTTCATCCCCGAGCGCGTAGTAGCCCGAATTTCCGGGCGCATAATCGGTTTTCCCGACGCCAACCTGGCCGTGACCTTCGAGGTTTAAACAAAATTCAAGACTGTGCGGATGAAAGGTCCGGCCCCAGTTAAAGTTGCGCGCCATCCGAAAATCGTGCCATTCGACGGCGACGCCCATCGAATCGACGTCGCCGTAGAGCGGTCGCCAGCCGTCTTTCACTTCGCGCCAGGCGTGCTGTTCGGCCGCGCATTGAGAACTCATCGTGCCAAATTACGAATGTTGCCGCGTGGAATGCAAGGAAGGTTTCTTTTCTTCCAAAGCGGCCCGATCCCATTTTCCTAATTGCGACGCTGCGTCGTAAGCGCTTTGAGCGAACTCGAGCAGGACGTCGTCGGGCGATTTCGCTGTCCGCACCGCCTCGTAGGGCAAGACGAACTCGCGGAACTGGGCATTGTACGATGCGGCATCGGGTTTTACTTTCGCCTGCGAAAATCCGGCTGGCTCGGGATAAGCATAAGAATAAAAAATCGCCGTCGGCATGGCATCGACGCCCGGCCAGAAACCAAGGCTGCTTACCTCCTGCGAATAAGCTTCGCGTGTAATCGCGTCGGGCAAATGCGGGATGCCGCCAGGATGCTTCGGCGCGACCCGGCCAGAAAAACGCGTGACCGCGAGATCCGGCGCGCCCCAGAAGAAATGGACCGGGCTACATTTGCCGCAGAAGCGCGATCGAAATTCTTTAAACACGCGATCAGCCTGAACCAGAACGCGCCAGAACCGGTTCGCATACTCCGGATCGTAAGAGCGATGTTGCTCGTCGCGATCGAATGGAATTGGATTGGGAATTTCGTTCGGCAACACGTCGATCTTCACCGGCAATCCCAACCCATCCAGAGTGGCCATGACCGCTTTGTAAAAATCCGCCACGCTCCGCGGTTTCAGTTCGATCGATCGCTCTCCGCCGTCGCTCTTCAAAATACGCAGTTTGTGATCAATGAAATCAAAACGAATCTCGAAAGTGTCAGGCCCGTGCGGAATCGGTGAAGTCGTTAGGCCGCGGGAAGTGACATAAAGCGTAACGTGCCAGGAATGATTGGTCCATGGAGTCAGGGTCAGCCGGATTTTGCCGACAATTTGCAACCACATGTGCAAAGTCGCGCAGGTGTCCTTCCAGTCCGCGTAATTCAGCTCCGGCCACACTTCAGATGCTGGGCGGGGCTGAGGCATGGAACGGGATGGTCGATCTTGTTGGACTAACGATTGATGTAATCGGAAAACGAACGGCGGACGCGGTCGAACATGCCACTGGCCTCATCCTGAGCGCGCTGAAAATAGCCACGCATCCGCTGCCGCACCCCGTGCAAAGGTCCGTGCTCTTCGCCGTCGCCTTCGTCGCTGACTCCTTCCTCGCGGTCGTCGTGGCGACGCTCGCGCGATACTACACGCTCTGTTTGCACGTCTTCCATCGTCGCGCCGGCAAACATTCCTTCGGTCCGGGTCACGTTTCCACGATTAGCGCCGATGTGGATTGTGCCAACGGGCTGGCCATTTACCGCGTGCAACGTCACGATCCAGAACGGATCGCCACGTTGATCGTTTCGCAAAGTGTAGCTCGCGCTGTCGAAGCGCGTTCCGGATTTGTCGGCAATATGACTGGCCACTTGAAATGCACCGCTCGAATCGAGATTCAACCGCGAAGTCTTAATGGTCGCGCCTTCGCTCGAGCCCACAACCGAGCTGGGACGGTCCGAGGCGACTTGCCCATTCTTGATTTGAATTTCACGGACCCCGCCATTGCCGCGTCGATCATCGATCAGAATTCGCCACGTTGCCGGTTGCGGATCGCCGTGTGTTCCGGTGACGGAGATGACATGATTAACAGCATCGCGGTTGATGTGCACGCCCACGACACGAAGTGCGTCGTAAGCGCTCAACCTCTCCTGCGCCAGAGCCGGCGTGACGAAAAGCACGAGTGCGGCCAACGTTTTCCACATGTGCGAGACTGAACAACCGCTTTCGCGCAATGTCCAATCGGTTTCGGATCCGCACTTGATTGAGCGCCGAGCTGTGCTCGCGTTTGGTTTGGCCAATGAAGAAAGGGAAACTCGAGTTCACCAGCCACACCGCGAACCTCGCGTTAATGCGGAACTTCTTGCGAAAGTTTCTTTCCAGTCATCCTTTCTCGGAAAAACAACGGACGCTAATGGTGCTCGGGGTTGATGAAGCGTGCACCAACGTGATTCGTTACGCTTACGATTTGCGCGACGATCAACCGATCGCGCTGTCGGTCGAGGCGTTGAGCACGTGTGTGCGAATGCGACTGCGCGATTACGGCGAGCAAACTCCGGCGGATCAGATGCGCGGACGCGCGGACAATCAAGTGAAGCCCGGCGGTCTCGGCTTGCATTTAATTCGCAACGCGTTCGATAAGGTCGATTACATTTTGAAACCGCGAGGGACCGAGCTCGTGCTCACCAAGAATTTGGAATGAACCGCCAAACACGCGAAATGACGCCAAGGAATTTTGCTTCAATCAAGCGATCCGCCTTTGAATTTGGTGTCGTTCAGCGTATTTGGCGGACGATTATTGTTGCCAGGATTCAGCGCGCCGTAACGAACATGATTTGCGGGCCAGCCTAACGAACTCATTTTAATGAAACCGCCGGAACCAGACGCCGCCTTCGAGATCTCGCTGCGGCCGCCGATGTTCAGTGAGTTCACCGGGCAGGTGAAAGTGCGGGAGCGACTCGAGCTAATGGTGGAAGCGGCCAAGAAGCGCAAGGATGTGCTCGAACACATTTTGCTGAGCGGTCCATCCGGCCTCGGCAAAACCACGCTCGCTTACATCATCGCGAATGCGATGGGCGTAAATGTTAAAAACACGAGCGGGCCGGTCATCGAAAAAGCGGGCGAGCTGGCGGGGTTGCTCACCAGCCTGGAAAAAGGCGACGTTCTTTTCATCGACGAGATCCATCGGCTCCAACCGACGATCGAAGAATATCTTTACCCGGCGATGGAGGATTACCGGCTCGACATCATCATCGATCAAGGTCCGCAAGCGCGCAGTCTGCGACTGCAACTGCCGAAATTTACGCTGGTCGGCGCGACCACGCGCGCCGGCATGGTGAGCGCGCCGCTGCGTTCCAGGTTCGGGATGACGGCGCGCCTCGATTATTACGCCGCCGACGAAATGCAGAAGATCATCATGCGCAGTGCGCGTCTCCTCGGGGTGGAAATCGATGCGGCCGGCGCGGTCGAGATCGCCGCGCGCGCGCGGGGGACGCCGCGCACCGCGAATAACCTGCTCCGGTGGGTGCGCGATTACGTCCAGGTCAAAGCGCAGGGAAAGATTACCGGCGAGCTGGCGGATAAAGCGCTAGCCATGCTTGAGATCGACCGCGACGGCTTCGACCAGTGGGACAAGCGCATCATCGAGACGTTAATTCACAAATTCAACGGCGGCCCAGTCGGACTGAATTCGCTCGCGGTCGCGATTGGCGAAGAAGCCGGAACGCTCGAGGAAGTGAACGAGCCTTATTTGATTATGGAGGGCTACATCAAGCGCACGCCGCAAGGTCGCGTCGCGACCGCCAACGCTTACAAAAAGCTTGGGCTAAAACCGCCGGCCGGAATGCAGGGAGAGCTGCTCTAATTTCACCGCAGAGTTCACAGAGCACACGGAGAACGGAACAAAATAAACTCTGCGTCCTCTGCGCTCTCAGTGGTTAATTTAATCTGGGAAAATGGAACTAACTGCGGATTTCTTTCAGACATCAACTAAGGTTCTCACCGTCTCCGAGCTGACGCGACAAATTCGCGGCACGCTCGAAACGAAATTCGCTGCAGTCTGGGTCCAGGGCGAAGTTTCAAATTACAACCGTCATCCGAACGGGCATCAATACTTCACGCTCAAAGACGCGCGCGCACAGATCGCCTGCGTGATTTGGAGAGACACTGTTCTGCCGGGAAGGGAACCGCTGGCGAACGGTGTGCGGATTCAGGTTTACGGAAAAGTTTCGGTTTTTGAAGCTCGCGGCCAATATCAAATCAGTGTTCAAATCGTGGAGGCTTTTGGCTCCGGCGCGCTTCAGGCAAAATTCGAAGCGCTCAAACGCAAACTCGAAGCCGAAGGGCTTTTTGATCGTGCGCGAAAACGGCTGCTGCCGAAATTTCCCAAACGCATCGGCA